>NZ_JBITIE010000010.1:0-312861 GCF_044458665.1 Streptomyces sp. NPDC050422 | reverse complement strand
GCGCCCCCCCCCCCCCCGCGGCCTGGCCGTTCTTGGGTGTTTGCCGCGGCGCGCCGCCCACCCCGGCGCCGGGGCGGCGCGCCCCCCGCCCCCCCCCCCCCCCCCCCCCCCCCCGACGGGGGCCGGAAAGGGCCCCGGGTGTCAGGCGAAGACGGCGAGGCTCTTGGCCTTGCCCTTCTGCTCCTCTACGAGGACCAGGAACCGTCCGTCGGGCCCGAAGACCGCGACGGGGCCCGGCGGATACGCGGGCATGTCGAGCCGCACGCCGTTGAGCAGCAGCTTGGCCCGCCTGTCGTCGACGTCCCAGCGGGGGAACGCCGAGTCGGCGGCCTCGGCCACCGGCATCACGACGAGCTCCTCCTGGTGCTGGTCGAGCGTCCGCGCGGCGTCCAGACCGTACGGACCGACCCGAGTGCGCCGCAGGGCGGTCAGATGCCCGCCCACGCCGAGCCCGGCACCGAGGTCGCGGGCGATGGCCCGGATGTACGTACCGGAGGAGCAGACCACCGAGACGACGAGGTCGACCACCGGAGTGCCGTCCTCGGCGACGGCCTCGCGGACGTCGTAGACGTGGAAGGACGAGATGGTCACCGGACGGGCCGGGATCTCGAACTCCTCGCCGCCGCGCACCCGCGCGTAGGACCGCTTGCCGTCGATCTTGATGGCACTGACCTTGGACGGCACCTGCATGATGGGGCCGGTCAGCGCCGCGACCCCTGCGTCGATGCCCTCGCGCGTCACGCCGGAGGCGTCGGTGGACGAGATGATCTCGCCCTCCGCGTCGTCGGTGACGGTGTCCTGGCCGAGCCGGACCGTGCCGAGGTACTCCTTCTCGGTCAGCGCAAGATGGCCGAGGAGCTTGGTGGCCTTCTCGACGCCGAGCACGAGCACGCCGGTCGCCATCGGGTCCAGCGTGCCGGCGTGGCCGACGCGGCGGGTCCGGGCGATTCCGCGCATCTTGGCGACGACGTCGTGCGAAGTGAAGCCGGACGGCTTGTCGACGATGACAAGGCCGTCCGGCGTCCTTTTCTGCGCTGTCATTCGGAGGCTGTGTCCTCGTCGGTCTCGTCCTCCGGCTTGCGGTACGGGTCGGCGTCACCCGCGTACGTGGCGCCCGAGGACGCCTCGCGCACCTTGGCGTCGGAGGCCCGTACCCGGTCGAGGAGGTCCTCGATCGCCTTGGCGTTCTCGGGCAGCGCGTCCGCCACGAAGGCGAGGGTGGGGGTGAACTTCGTCCCCGCAGCCGAGCCGACCGCCGAGCGCAGGATGCCCTTGGCGCTCTCCAGCCCGGCCGCCGCGCTCGCCCGCTCCTCGTCGTCGCCGTAGACCGTGTAGAAGACCGTGGCCTCCCGCAGGTCGCCGGTGACGCGGGTGTCCGTGATGGTCACGTGCGTACCCAGGCGCGGGTCCTTGATTCCACGCTGCAGTTTCTCGGCGACCACCTCCTGGATGAGGTCCGCCAGCTTCTTAGCCCGCGCGTTGTCGGCCACTGGTCCGTCTCCTTCTCGCCTTGCTCAATCGTCTTCGTCGCTGTGCAGCCGCCGTCGTACGGACAGCAGTTCCACTTCCGGCCGGCCGGCGACCAACCGCTCGCACCGGTCGAGCACGTCTGTGAGGTGTCCGGTTTCCCCGGAGACCACGGCGAGGCCGATCTCGGCCCTGCGATGGAGGTCCTGCCCGCCCGTCTCCGCCACGCTCACCGCGTACTTGCGCTGGAGCTCGGCAACGATCGGACGGACTATGGAGCGCTTCTCCTTCAGCGACCGTACGTCGCCGAGAAGCAGATCGAAGGACAGTGTCCCCACATACATGTATGTCCGGATGTCCCGCCGGTTCGGGTTCGCGCCCCGCCGGTGATTGGCAGGGACACAAGAACCGTACACGGAACGGCCGGGGCCGATCGACGGATATACGTCCCGTCGACCGGCCCCGACTGTTGAGGTACGGGTCAGCCTCGCGGCTTCTCGCGCATCTCGTACGTCGCGATGACGTCGTCGATCTTGATGTCGTTGAAGTTTCCGAGGTTGATACCGCCCTCGTAGCCTTCGCGGATCTCGGTGACGTCGTCCTTGAAGCGGCGCAGACCGGAGATGTTGAGGCTCTCCGCGATGACCTTGCCATCGCGCAGCAGGCGCGCCTTGGTGTTGCGCTTGACCTCGCCGGACCGGACCAGCACACCGGCGATGTTGCCCAGCTTGGACGAGCGGAAGATCTCGCGGATCTCCGCCGTACCGAGCTCGACCTCTTCGTACTCCGGCTTGAGCATGCCCTTGAGGGCCGCTTCGATCTCTTCGATCGCCTGGTAGATGACCGAGTAGTACCGGACGTCCACGCCTTCGCGCTCGGCCATCTGCGCGGCACGCCCTGCGGCGCGCACGTTGAAGCCGATCACGATGGCGTCGGAGCCGGTCGCCAGGTTGATGTCCGACTCGGTGACCGCACCCACACCGCGGTGCAGGACCCGGATGTCGACCTCTTCACCGACGTCGAGCTGGAGCAGCGAGGACTCGAGAGCCTCCACCGATCCGGACGCGTCGCCCTTGATGATGAGGTTGAGCTCCTGGACCAGACCGGCCTTGAGCGCCTCGTCCAGGTTCTCCAGGGAGAACCGGACACCCTTGCGGGCGAAGTTGGCGTTGCGCTCACGCGCCGCACGCTTCTCGGCGATCTGACGGGCCGTACGGTCCTCGTCGACGACCAGGAAGTTGTCGCCGGCACCCGGGACGTTGGTGAGACCCAGCACGAGGACGGGGGTCGAAGGACCCGCTTCCTCGACGTTCTCGCCCTTGTCGTCGAGCATCGCGCGGACTCGGCCGTACGCGTCGCCGACCACCACCGTGTCACCGATGCGCAGCGTGCCGCGCTGGACCAGGACCGTCGAGACGGCACCGCGGCCACGGTCGAGGTGGGACTCGATCGCAATACCCTGAGCGTCCTGCTCCGGGTTGGCCCGCAGGTCGAGCGAGGCGTCGGCGGTGAGGACGACGGCCTCCAGAAGAGCCTCGATGTTGAGGCCCTGCTTGGCGGAGATGTCGACGAACATCGTGTCGCCGCCGTACTCCTCGGCCACCAGACCGAACTCGGTGAGCTGACCGCGCACCTTGACCGGGTCGGCACCCTCGACGTCGATCTTGTTGACCGCGACCACGATCGGCACGTCGGCCGCCTTGGCGTGGTTCAGCGCCTCGATCGTCTGGGGCATCACGCCGTCGTTCGCCGCGACCACGAGGATCGCGATGTCGGTCGACTTCGCACCACGTGCACGCATGGCGGTGAACGCCTCGTGACCCGGGGTGTCGATGAAGGTGATCCTGCGGTCCTCGCCATTGACCTCGGCGCCGACCTGGTACGCACCGATGTGCTGCGTGATACCGCCGGCCTCGCCCGCAACGACGTTCGTCTTGCGGATCGCGTCCAGCAGTCGGGTCTTACCGTGGTCGACGTGACCCATGACGGTCACGACCGGCGGACGGGAGACCAGGGCCTCTTCGCCGCCCTCGTCCTCGCCGAACTCGATGTCGAAGGACTCGAGCAGCTCGCGGTCCTCCTCCTCGGGGCTGACGATCTCCAGGACGAAGTTCATCTCGTCCGCGAGCATCTTCAGCGTCTCGTCGGGGACGGACTGCGTGGCAGTGACCATCTCGCCGAGGTTCATCATCACGCCGACGAGCGACGCCGGGTTCGCGTTGATCTTCTCCGCGAAGTCCGTGAGCGAAGCACCGCGAGACAGCCGGACAGCCTGCCCGTTGCCGCGGGGCAGCATGACGCCGCCCACCGACGGGGCCTGCATCGACTCGTACTCCTGGCGCCTCTGCCGCTTCGACTTGCGGCCACGACGCGCGGGACCGCCGGGACGGCCGAAGGCGCCCTGCGTGCCACCACGGGCACCGGGGCCACCGGGACGTCCGCCGAAGCCGGGACGACCGCCGAAGCCGCCGCCACCACCCGGACGACCGGGAGCGCCACCGCCGCCACCGGGACGACCGGCGAAACCGCCGCCACCGCCACCGGGACCGGCCGGACGGCCTGCGAAGCCGCCGCCGCCACCGGGACGGCCTGCGCCGCCACCGCCGCCGGGACGACCGCCGCCGCCACCGGGACCACGGCCACCGCCGGGGCCACCACCGGGACGCGGGCCGGCAGCGGGACGCTGCGGCATCATGCCCGGGTTGGGTCGGTTACCGCCGGCGCCGGGGGCGCCGCCGGGACGAGGGGACTGCGGGCGCGGCATGCCGCCGGGAGACGGACGTGCACCGCCCTGACCCTGACCCTGCGGGCGCGGGGCGCCGCCGGGGCCGCCCTGCGGACGCGGGGCGCCGGGGCGCTCCGAGCCGCCACCGGGACGCGGGGCGCCGCCGGGACGGGGCGACTGCGGACGGGCCATGCCCGTCGAGCCACCGGAGGTGAAGGGGTTGTTGCCCGGACGGGGACCGGCCGGACGTGCGCCGCCGGGGCGCGGGGCGCCCTGGCCTGCGGGGCGGGCGGGGCGCTCGGCGCCGCGCTCTCCACCACGGCCGCCATCGCGCTGGCCGCCGTCACGCTGACCACCGTCGCGGCCGCCGTCGCGCTGCCCGCCGGCCGGAGCCGGACGAGTCGCGGGACGGGGGCCCGGGGTGGCACCCGCGGGACGCGGGGCCTGGGTCTGCTGCTGCGGTGCTGCCGACTGGGCCGGAGCCGGAGCCGAGAACTCGGCAGCGGGCACCGGGGTGACCGGGGCGGCCTTCGGCGCGGGCTTGGGGCCCGGACGCGGGCCCGCCGACGGCGCGGAAGGCGCAGCGGGGGTGGTGCTCGCCGGGGCCTCGGCAGCGGCCGGCTTGGGAGCCGGTGCGCCGGGCTTGGGAGCACCGGGACGTGCCGCAGCGGCCGGGGAGGGCGCTGCGGGCTTCACAGGGGCGGCCTTACGGGGCGCGCCAGGCTTTGCAGCGGACTTGCCGGCGTTGCCGCCGGGCCCCTGCAGTGCGTCAGTCAACTTGCGTACAACCGGCGCCTCGATCGTCGAGGACGCCGAACGTACGAATTCACCGAGTTCTTGGAGCTTGGCCATGACGACCTTGCTCTCAACCCCGAACTCCTTGGCGAGTTCGTATACCCGGACCTTAGCCACTTCGCTCCTTTTAGGTCCGGGTTACCGCCGGACCGTCGCTACTTCATGGGCGTACTCATCGCGTACTCATCGAGTGCTCATCGCAATCTCGACCTACTTCCAACTCGCGAGGTACCTGACCGCACGGAGACCCGTGCCGTTCAATTTCTTACGGTGTCACCCGCTCGACGAACCGCTGCACCGCAGCGGGGTCGAACGGCCCCTTGGCCTTGAAGGCCCGGGGGAATGCCCGGCGGCGAACCGCCAGGTCCAGACAGACAGAGACGGGGTGAACGTATGCACCCCGGCCGGGCAGCGTACCGCGAGGATCAGGGACGCATGCGTCCCCGTCCACCACGATGCGCAGCAACTCGCTCTTGGCCGCTCGCTCCCGGCATCCCACACAGGTTCGCTCGGGGCAAGCGCGGGCGTGCGTCCGGCCAGACACGTTTAAGTCTACCTCCCCGCACCGACCTCACCCCTTTGGGGCAAGAATCGAACGGATGTTGTCGTGATCTCAGCGGCGTGCCGACGAGATCTATTCCTTGGTCACCCAGCCCCCGCCCGGTCCGGGCAGGGGTCTGTCGGGGCCGTCGAGGCCCTCGGTGACCGGTTTCGGGTCAGCGTCGCTCGGAGCGCTCCCGGGCCCGCTCGGCCCGCTCACGGTCCGCGACGTCGCGCTCGGCGTCGGTCTCGGTGTCCGGGCGGATGTCGATGCGCCAGCCCGTCAGACGGGCGGCGAGACGGGCGTTCTGCCCTTCCTTGCCGATCGCCAGCGACAGCTGGTAGTCGGGCACGGTGACCCGGGCGGAGCGCGCACCGAGGTCAACGACCTCGACCTCGCTCACCCGCGCGGGCGACAGCGCGTTGGCGACCATCTCGGCCGGGTCGTCCGACCAGTCCACGATGTCGATCTTCTCGCCGTGCAGCTCGGCCATGACATTACGCACACGGCCGCCCATCGGGCCGATGCAGGCGCCCTTGGCGTTCAGGCCCGAGCGGGTGGAACGGACGGCGATCTTGGAACGGTGGCCGGCCTCGCGGGCGATCGCACAGATCTCGACGGAACCGTCGGCGATCTCCGGGACCTCCAGCGCGAAGAGCTTCTTCACGAGGTTGGGGTGGGTCCGCGACAGCGTCACGGACGGGCCGCGGACACCCTTGGCGACACGTACGACATAGGTGCGCAGCCGCAGGCCGTGGGTGTACTCCTCGCCCGGCACCTGCTCCTGCACCGGCAGGATGGCCTCCAGCTTGCCGATGTCGACCAGGACGTTCTTCGGGTCCTTGCCCTGCTGGACGACGCCGGTGACGACATCGCCCTCGTGGCCCGCGTACTCGCCGAACGTCCGGTCGTCCTCGGCGTCGCGCAGCCGCTGCAGGATGACCTGCTTGGCGGTGGTCGCGGCGATCCGGCCGAAGCCCGAGGGAGTGTCGTCGAACTCCTTGGGCTCCTGGCCCTCCTCGAGGTCGGCCGGGTCCTCCTTGGCCCACACGGTCACGTGGCCGCGCTCGTCCAGCTCCACACGCGCCCTGCGGTGGCTGCCGTCGGTGCGGTGGTACGCGATGAGGAGGGCCGACTCGATCGCCTCGACGAGCACGTCGAACGGGATCTCCTTGTCCTGCGCCAAGCCCTTCAGAAGCTTCACATCGATGTCCACGGCTACGCCTCCTCTTCCTTCTTGTCCTTGCGGTTGAATTCCAGCTCCACGCGCGCCTTGGCGATCTCGTCGAAGGCGATCCGGCGGGACGTGGGCTTGCGGCCCTTGACTCCCGGCACCTCGAGATCGAGGCCCTCTTCGTCGACCGCGAGGATGCGGGCCACCAGCTCGCCGCCCTCGTTGAGCGTCAGCCGGGCCAGCCGGCCCGTGGCACGTACGTAGTGGCGGTGCTCCGCCAGCGGGCGGTCGGCACCGGGAGAGCTGACCTCCAGGACGTACTCGTCCTCGCCCATCGCATCGGTCTCGTCGAGCTTGTCGGAGATCGCGCGGCTCAGATCCGCACAGGCGTCGAGCTCCACGCCCTCCTCGGAGTCCACGATGATCCGCAGCACCCGGCGGCGGCCGGCCCGGGACACTTCGATCTCTTCCAGATCCAGCTGCTCGGCGCTGACGAGCGGTTCGACCAGCCCGCGCAGCCTCTCGCTCTGGGTGGTGCTCATCCGGGTGACTCCTCGGCCGCGTGTGCTGTTGTGGGGATCGTCGCGTGTCTGGTCAAAGGGTATCCGGTCCCAAGGGGTGTTGCTGTCCGTCGCCCCCCGGGGCGCGGGTACGCTCGCCAACGGTGATCACTTCCGGACAGATCCAGTCAAGACAGGTCCAGGCCCGAAGGAGAACAAGTGCGGCGCACGGGGACGACGCGCAGGGGAGCGCTGACCGCGACGGGAGCGATCGCCATGGGGGCGGTGCTGGCCGGCTGCGGCGGCGGCGATGACGAGAGCGCCGGACGCAAGGGCTCCGCACGGGCCGGCGCACGGACCGCGGCCGACCGCTCGTCGGCCGGCCGGGCTGCGGAGACGTCGCTCCGGGTGAAGGCCCGCTCCGTGAGCACCTCGCTCTTCGCCCAGTACGAGACCGTGGTCCGGACCCACCCCGCGACCACGGCCGGGCTCGCTCCGCTGCGGGACGCCGTCCGCGCCCACATCACGGCCCTGGGCCCCGGCGACGCGCTCGGCTTCGTCCGGACCCGCCCCGGTACCGGTGACGCCCGGGCGGCGGTCAGGGAGCTGGCCGCCGCGGAGCGCCGGGCCGCCGCCTCGCACACCGAGGCGCTGATGAAGGCTCCGCCGGAACTCGCCCGGCTGCTCGCGTCCGTCGCGGCGGCGGCCTCGGCCCACGCCTACCTGCTGACCGAACTGGCCAAGGAGACGAAGGCATGAGCGAGGACGGGACGCTGGCGGCCGCACAGGCGGCGCTCGCCGCCGAACACGCGACCGTGTACGGATACGGGGTGGCGGGCGCCCGGGTCGCCGCGGACCGCCGCGCCGAGGCCACCGCCGCCCATCACGCCCACCGGGCCCGGCGCGACGCGCTGGTGCGGACGGTGCGCGACCTGGGCGGTGAACCGGCCACCGCGGCTCCCGCGTACGCTCTGCCGTTCGCGGTACCGGACGCCGCCTCGGCCGTGCGCCTCGCCGCCGTGCTGGAGGACCGGGTCGCGGATGTCTACTCCGACCTCGTACGGGCCTGCGAGGGCCCGTTGCGGCGTTCGGCGGCCGACGCCCTGCGCGAGGCCGCGGTGCGCGCCGTCCGCTGGCGCGGCAGCGGCGTACCCTTTCCCGGGCTCGCCGAGCGGGCCGCGGACGGGTCCCGCACCGACGGGACCGGTGAGAAGGACGAGACAACCGGAGCCCGTGCGAAGGCCGGGTCCGACGCGCAGGCCGGAACCGGCACGACGCACTGACGAAGGCTCTGAAAGGGAACACGGCACGTATGGGTTTTGAACCGCCGCAGCGTCTGGTGCGAGCGCTCGGCGAGTCGTACGGGGATACGGCCGCCGCACAGTGGCTCGCGCGGCTTCCCGCGCTGACCGAGCAGGCACTGGCCGCGGCCGGGCGGGAGATGACCGTCGACCGGGTCGCCGCCCCGGGCGGGCGCAGCAGCCTGGTCCTGCTGGTACGGGATGCCGACGGCACCCCGGCAGCGCTGAAGCTCGCCCCGGCCGGGGCGGACCCGGAACTCGAAAGGGCGGCGCTGACCCACTGGAACGGCTGGGGCGCGGTGAAGCCGATCGCGGCTGTGGGTGACGCCCTGCTGCTGGAGCGGCTGCACCCGGAGGTGTCGCTGCGCTCTCTGCCGGAGGCGAAGGCGCTGCTGGAGGCGGCCGGGACGGTGCGGCGGCTCTGGGTCGAACCGCCCGCCGGCCACGCCTTCGAGACGGTCGCCGTGCGGACCGGACTCCGCACGGAGGCGATGCGGGCCTCCGCGGCGGACGATCCCGCCCTGGAGCCCCTGGTGTCGGCGGCCCTGGCGGCACGCGCGGAGCTGGTCACCCACTCACCCGAGGCTCTGCTGCTGCACGGTAACTTCCGGCAGAGCAAGGTGCTGTCGGGCGAACGCGCGCCCTGGCTGACGGTCGGTCCCGAGCCGGTGGTCGGCGAGCGGGCCTACGATCTGGCGCGGCTGGTGCGGGACCGGGTCGAAGACCTGATCGCCTCGCCCGGTGGCGCGATGACCGCCCGGCGCAGGGTCAAGAAGCTCGCGGACGCGCTGGACGTGGACCGCGAACGGCTGCACGGCTGGACGCTGTTCCGCGCGGTGGAGTCGGGCACCCGTGCGCTGGCGGCCGGGCGCCGCCAGGAGGGCGAAGTGACGCTGGAGTTCGCGGGCTGGCTCTAGGTCCTGTCTGGAGTTCCAGCGCGGGAGAAGGAGCGGCGTCCGGTGCCGTCGGATCCAAGGCGGAGGAGGGAGTCGACGCGGAGCGTCGGCGACTGACGACACCACCGGAGACGGCGGCACCGGACGCCGTGACGCCGCGGGGGAACTCCAGACAGGACCTAGGTCCTGTACGCCGGAGGGCGCCGCACGGATGTCCGTGCGGCGCCCTTGGGCGTAGTGCGGGGTGGTGGTCAGCCCTGCTCGGTGAGGCGGGCGATCGCCTCGTCGACCGTGAGCTCCTCGCGCTCGCCCGTGCGGCGGTCCTTCAGCTCCAGGACGCCCTCGGCCGAGCGGCGGCCGGCAACCAGGATCTTCGGGACGCCGATGAGCTCCGAGTCGGTGAACTTGACGCCGGGCGAGACGCCCGGGCGGTCGTCGACCAGGACACGCAGGCCGGCCGCGTTCAGCTTCTCGGAGACGTCGAGGGCGAGCTCCGTCTGGAGCGCCTTGCCCGCGGCGACGACGTGCACATCGGCCGGGGCGATCTCGCGGGGCCAGCACAGGCCCTTGTCGTCGGCGGTCTGCTCGGCGAGGGCGGCCACCGCGCGGGAGACGCCGATGCCGTACGAGCCCATCGTGACGCGGACGGGCTTGCCCTGCTGGCCGAGGACGTCGAGGGAGAAGATGTCGGCGTACTTGCGGCCGAGCTGGAAGATGTGGCCGATCTCGATGGCACGGTCCACCTGGAGGCCGGCGCCACAGTTGGGGCAGGGGTCGCCCGCCTCGACGACAACGACGTCGAGGTAGTCGTCGACCTCGAAGTCGCGGCCCGCGACGACGTTCTTCGCGTGCTTGCCCTCCTTGTTGGCACCCGTGATCCAGGCGGTGCCGGCGGTGACGCGCGGGTCGGCGATGTAGCGGACCTTCTCCAGTCCATGCGGGCCGACGTAGCCGCGGACCAGGTCGGGGCGGCCCACGAAGTCCTCGGCGGTGACGAGCTCGACGACGGCGGGGGTGAGGTGCTCGCCGAGCTTGCCGAGGTCGACCTCGCGGTCGCCGGGCACGCCCACGGCCACGATCTCGCCGTCGACCTTGACCAGGAGGTTCTTCAGGGTGGCGGAGGCCGGGACGCCGAGGTGGGCGGCGAGGGTCTCGATGGTCGGGGTGTCGGGAGTGTCCAGCTCCTCGACGGCGGGGGTCGCCGAGCCGTCGACCGGGGTGGCCCTGTAGGTCACGGCCTCGGTGTTGGCGGCGTAGTCGCAGCTGGGGCAGTCGACGAAGGTGTCCTCGCCGGCCGGGGCGGGCGCGAGGAACTCCTCGGACGCCGAGCCGCCCATGGCACCGGAGACCGCGGAGACGATGCGGTGGTCGAGGCCGAGCCGCTCGAAGATCCGGATGTAGGCGGCGCGGTGCAGCTGGTACGCCTCGGCGAGACCCTCGTCGGTGGTGTCGAAGGAGTACGAGTCCTTCATCTGGAACTCGCGGCCGCGCAGCACGCCGGCACGGGGACGGGCCTCGTCGCGGTACTTGGTCTGGATCTGGTAGAGGATCACGGGCAGGTCCTTGTAGGACGAGCACATGTCCTTGACGACCTGGGTGAAGACCTCTTCGTGCGTCGGGCCGAGGAGGTAGTCGGCGCCCTTGCGGTCCTGGAGCCGGAACAGCAGGTCGCCGTACTCGTCGTACCGGCCGCTCGCCTCGTACGCCTCCTTGGGCAGGAGCGCGGGGAGCAGGACCTCCTGGCCGCCGATCGCGTCCATCTCCTCGCGGACGACGCGGATGACGTTCTCCAGGACCTTCTTGCCGAGCGGCAGCCAGGACCAGATGCCGGCCGCGGTGCGGCGTACGTAACCGGCGCGGACGAGGAGCTTGTGGTTGAGCGTCTCGGCGTCCGCCGGGTCGTCGCGCAGTGTCTTGATCATCAATCGGGACATGCGCTGGACCTGGGCCATGATGAACTCCTGCTCGGAAGGGTGATGTGCAGGAGGTTAGCCGGGCGGCACCGGCGGGCGGAAATCGATTGAGTCAGGCGTGGCCGCCGCGGAGCAGCGGAAGCGGTGCTCCCATGACCGCGTACGGCATGGGCGCGCTGGGGAAATGCACCTGCCGGGCGAGGTCCCGGTAGCCGAGCGATCGGTACAGGCCGCGTGCCGGGCTCTCCGTGTCGATGGCGGAGAGGATGGAGCGGGGCTGGTCGACGGAGTCCGTGATGGTGGTGATGAGGGTGCGGCCGATGCCACGGTTCTGGAACTCCGGGTGGACGTGGAGTTCGGTGATCACGAAGGAGTCGTCGAGCCAGCCGGCCGAGCCGGTGGCCCGCAGGTAGGGCTCGACGACGGTGGACCACCAGTGGCCGCGTTCGTTGGGCATGCCGTAGACGAAGCCGACCAGGGCGCCGTCCGGGGTCATGGCGCCGAGCGCGCGGGCGCAGGGGTGGTCGAGGTGTCTGAGGACGATGTGGCGGCGCACCTCGATCTCTTCGGGCCCGAGCCCGAAGGCGACGGCCTGCACGGCGAGCGCCTCGTCCACGCGTGCGGCCAGATCGACCGGTCCGATCCGGACGCCGGTACTGTGGGGGCCGCCCCCGGAAGCTGCTGCCATGAGCAGACCCTACTGTCCGTCGCGGGATGCGGGGTACGGGCCGGGGCGGGGCGGAGCGGCGGCGGGATCAGAACAGCACGCTCATGAACGCACCGGTCTCCCGGAAGCCGATGCGGCGGTACGCCTTGCGTGCGGGGGTGTTGTAGTCGTTCACGTACAAGCTGACGATCGGCGCGATGTCGGCCAGCGCGTAGCGCAGGACGGCCGCCATGCCGGTCTCGGAGTGGCCGCGGCCACGGAACTCGGGGGCGACCCAGACTCCCTGGATCTGGCAGGCCTGGGAGGTGGTGGCGCCGATCTCCGCCTTGAAGACGACCTTGCCGTCCTCGATCCGGGCGAAGGAGCGGCCGGCGGCGATGAGCTCGGCGACGCGGGCCTGGTAGAGGAGTCCGCCGTCGCCCGCGAGCGGGGAGATGCCGACCTCCTCGGTGAACATGGCGACGCAGGCCGGCATCAGGACGTCCATCTCGTCCTTGCGGACGCGGCGGACCAGCGGGTCGGGTGCCACGTCGGCGGACGGGCTCTCGGTGACCATGACGGGCTGGTTGGCCCGCACCTCCCGGGCGGGGCCCCAGCCCGGTTCGAGGAGCCGCCACAGCTGTGCGGTGGGCCCGGCCGGGCCCACGATCGAGGAGCAGCGGCGGCCGGCCCTGCGGGCGCGGTCGGCGAAGGCGCGGACGGCCTCGGGGGTGGCGCAGATGGGGACGAGGTTGGCTCCCGAATAGCAGAGCGAGCGCAGGTGGCCGTCGGCGTACCAGCCCCACATCTCGCCGCCGAGGCGCCAAGGGTCGAGGCCTGCGATCTGGACCCGGGAGGTCACGAAGGCGTTGGTCACGGGTTCGCTCTCCAGCACCGCGAGGGCGGCGCCGAGGTCGCTGGGTTCGAGGACCCGGGTGGTGGTCTGCGTCAACACGAGGGGGCCTCACCATGCGGTCTGCTGATTTCCGCACTGTACCCAAAGAGGCTGGGGCACGCCGCTCGTGGCCGTGAACCGTTTCCGCGGAAGGCGGTGAGCTCGCTCACGAGCAGCGCCCCGCGGAGGGGGTTCCTCCGGCGGGGCGCTGTCGTGGGTGTCATGAGTCAGCCGATGAATGTCATGAGTCAGCTGATCGAGACCTCGGGCTCGCCGGAGGCGATGCCGTCCTTCTCCATCTGCTCGGCGATCTTGAGGGCTTCCTCGATGAGGGTCTCGACGATCTTCGACTCGGGGACCGTCTTGATGATCTCGCCCTTGACGAAGATCTGGCCCTTGCCGTTGCCCGAGGCCACGCCCAGGTCCGCCTCGCGCGCCTCGCCGGGACCGTTGACGACACAGCCCATCACGGCGACGCGCAGCGGCACCTCCATGCCCTCAAGGCCCGCACTGACCTGGTCGGCCAGCTTGTACACGTCCACCTGGGCACGGCCGCACGACGGGCAGGACACGATCTCCAGCCGGCGCTGCTTCAGGTTCAGCGACTCCAGGATCTGGAGCCCGACCTTGACCTCCTCGGCCGGCGGCGCCGACAGCGAGACGCGGATCGTGTCACCGATGCCCTCGCTCAGCAGGGCGCCGAAGGCGACGGCCGACTTGATCGTGCCCTGGAACGCCGGTCCTGCCTCGGTGACGCCGAGGTGCAGCGGGTAGTCGCTCTGCGCGGCGAGCTGCCGGTAGGCGTTGACCATCACGACCGGGTCGTTGTGCTTGACCGAGATCTTGATGTCCCGGAAGCCGTGCTCCTCGAAGAGGGACGCCTCCCACAGCGCCGACTCCACGAGGGCCTCAGGCGTCGCCTTGCCGTACTTCTTCAGCAGTCGCGCGTCCAGCGAACCCGCGTTCACGCCGATCCGGATCGGCGTCCCGGCGTCGTTCGCCGCGCGCGCGATCTCCTTGACCTTGTCGTCGAACTGCTTGATGTTCCCGGGGTTCACCCGCACCGCGGCGCAGCCCGCGTCGATCGCGGCGAACACGTACTTCGGCTGGAAGTGGATGTCCGCGATCACCGGGATCTGGGACTTGGAGGCGATCGTCGCGAGCGCGTCCGCGTCGTCCTGGGTCGGGCACGCCACGCGCACGATCTGGCAGCCGGAGGCCGTCAGCTCCGCGATCTGCTGGAGCGTCGCACCGATGTCCGACGTACGTGTCGTGGTCATCGACTGCACCGAAACCGGCGCGTCCCCACCGACCGCCACCGACCCGACCTGGATCTTGCGGCTGACCCGCCGTACGGCGAGCTGAGTCGGAACGGTGGGCATTCCGAGAGAAATCGCAGTCATGCGCTGAGCATCCCCAAGGTGTGGATCGAGGTCCCGAAGTCGGCGGGCTCCGGCCTTCGAGGTTACGGCACCGAGCACGGCGTGAAGCACACCGCGTCCGGGAGCCCGGGCAAAATCTGGGCCCCCGGACGCACCGTGCGCATCCGTCGTCACTCGGGGTACACGCGCCCCGCGGGCGCCCCGGTCAGGAGATCTTGACCGGGTTGACTACGTCGGCGACCAGGACGAGCAGGGTGAAGCAGATGAACACTCCGGCGACCACGTAGGCGACCGGCATCAGCTTGGCGACGTCGAACGGGCCGGGGTCGGGGCGCTTGAAGACCCGCGCCGCGTTCCGGCGCAGCGCCTCCCACAGCGCCCCCGCGATGTGGCCGCCGTCGAGCGGAAGCAGCGGCAGCATGTTGAAGAGGAACAGCGAGAGGTTGAAGCCGGCCAGCAGGAACAGCATCATCGCGATCTGGTTCTGTGCCGGAACGTCCAGCGTCATCACCTCGCCGCCGATCCTCGCCGCGCCGACGACGCCCACCGGGGAGTCGGCCGCGCGCTCACCGTCCGAGAAGGCCGCGTCCCACAGGGCCGGGATCTTGGACGGCAGGGCGATGATCGAGTCGACGCCGTTCTCGATCATGTCGCCCATGCGGACGACGGAGTCACCGAACGAGAGCGGGATGATCTCCGTCTGCGCCGCGAAGCCGAGGTAGCCGGCGTCGACGAACTCCCCCGGGACCACCTCGCCGGCGGAGTCCTTCTTCGCCACGGCGTTCTTCTGCAGCACGGCGTGGAGGGTCTGCTCCTGCCCGTCGCGCTGGACCGTGATGGTGGCCGGGCCGATCGTGTCGCGGATCTTGTCGGAGAGGGTGGACCACTCGTCGGTCTTCTGGCCGTTGAAGGCGACGATCTTGTCGCCCACCTTCAGGCCGGCGGCCTGTGCGGGCGAGACCGGGTCGGACTTCGCGCATTTCTCCCTCTTCTCGCTCTGGGAGATCACGCACTTCTGGACGCCGGCGACATCGGTCGTCTGCGTCTGGAATCCGAAGGTCATGGCCACACCGAGGAAGATCGCCACGGCCAGGACCAGGTTCATGAACGGTCCGGCGAACATGACGATGACGCGCTTCCACGGCTTGCGCGTGTAGAAGAGCCGCTTCTCGTCGCCCTCTTCGAGCTCCTCGAAGGCAGCGGATCTGGCGTCCTCGATCATGCCGCGCCACGGCGAGGTGGAGCGGGCCTCCAGCCGCCCGTCCGGTCCCGGCGGGAACATCCCGATCATGCGGATGTAGCCGCCGGCCGGGATGGCCTTGATGCCGTACTCCGTGTCGCCCTTCTTCCGCGACCAGACGGTCGGGCCGAAGCCGACCATGTACTGGGGAACGCGGATGCCGAAGAGCTTCGCTGTCGACAGGTGGCCCAGCTCGTGCCAGGCGATGGAGAACAGCAGGCCGACGGCGAAGACGGCGATGCCGAGAATCGTCAGCAGGATCGTCGTCATACTCATGCGCGCGCCTCCGCGGTGGCCTTGGCCGAGAGTTCCCGGGCCCGGGTCCGTGCCCAGGTCTCCGCTTCAAGGACGTCCGCGACCGTCAGCGAAGTTCCCGCCGGCGGCGTTCCGTGTTCGGACACCACGGCCGTGACCGTGTCCATGATGCCGTTGAACGCCAGCCGCCCGGCCAGGAACGCGTCCACGCACTCCTCGTTCGCCGCGTTGAACACCGCCGGCGCGGTGCCCCCCAGCGTGCCCACGTGCCGCGCGAGTCCGACGGACGGGAAGGCCTCGGTGTCGAGCGGGAAGAACTCCCACGTGGAGGCCTTCGTCCAGTCGAAGGCGGGCGCCGCGTCGGGGATGCGCTGCGGCCAGCCGAGGCCGATGGCGATCGGTCCGCTCATGTCGGGCGGGGTGGCCTGGGCGAGGGTGGAGCCGTCGGTGAACTCCACCATGGAGTGGACGTACGACTGGGGGTGGACCACGACCTCGATCCGGTCGAAGGGGATGTCGTAGAGGAGGTGCGCCTCGATGACCTCGAGCCCCTTGTTGACCAGGGTGGCCGAATTGACCGTGATGACCGGGCCCATGGCCCAGGTCGGGTGGTTGAGCGCCTGTTCCCGCGTGACGTCGGCGAGCTCGCTCCTGGTACGTCCCCGGAACGGGCCGCCGGACGCGGTGACGACGAGCCTGCGCACATCGGCGCGCGTGCCGGCCGCTAGCGCCTGGAAGAGCGCGGCGTGTTCGGAGTCGACCGGGATGATCTGGCCGGGGGCGGCGCACGCCTTGACCAGCGGGCCGCCGACGATCAGCGACTCCTTGTTGGCGAGGGCCAGTGTGCGGCCCGCCTTCAGCGCGGCCAGGGTGGGGGCGAGACCGATCGAGCCGGTGATCCCGTTCAGCACGGTGTGGCAGTCGCTGCCGGCCAGCTGTGTGGCGGCGTCGGGTCCGGCCAGGATCTCGGGGGGCTGTTCTCCCGCTCCGTACTCCTTGCGCAGCGCCTCGCGCAGGGCCGGCACCGCGTCGGGGGAGGCGACGGCGACCGTGCGCACCCTCAGCCGGAGCGCCTGCTCGGCGAGGAGGGCGACCCGGCCGCCCGCCGCGGACAGCGCGGTGACGCGGAAACGGTCGGGGTTGCGCAGCACCAGGTCGATGGCCTGGGTGCCGATGGACCCGGTGGAGCCGAGGATGACGAGATCCCGGCGGCCTTCCACGGCGTCGAAGACGAGGTGCGGGTCGGCGAGGGGGGCGGGGCTGTCGCTCATGCCCCCCATTGTTGCCGCATCGCCTGTGTGCGTGGACAGGGCGCCCCTCGCGCCGCGTCGTGACTGTTCGCTCACGTCGCTCTCAGCCCTTCGCCGCGCGGAACTTGGCCCACTGCGCGGCCATGACCTCGGGCGGCACCCCGCCGATGTCCTTGGTGGAGGTGATCTCCGCCCGGAAGGCCAGGGTCGTGGAGCCGGAGCGGACGACGGTGAGGTACTCGTACAGCTTCTCCTGCCCCTTCACGTCGAGGATGGTGAAGCGGTACGCCTTCGCCTCGTCGGCCTCGGCCGCGAAAGCGGGGGCCTTGGCCGGTTCGACCTTCAGGTACTTCGCGGCCGCGACCGCCCGCTGCTCGGTGAAGCCGCCGGCGCAGTCCCGGCCGGCCTTGCCGAGGGCCTTCATGACGGTGGCGGCGCCGCCGTTCCCGTAGCCGCGCAGAGTCACGTCGACGGAGGTGCCGAGCATCTCGTCCGGGATGTCGACCTTGCGCTGGACCTGGGCGGCCGGATCCGGGTCGCTGACCTTGCCGGCGAGGCTGACGAGCGGCTGACAGCCGGCCGGGACGGCGGTGTACGCGTCGCTGAGCGGGCCGTCGAGTACGTACTCGGACGCCGTGTACGTGCCGGCCTTCTCGCCGTCGGTGAACGACGCGGCCTTCAGCCGTGCCTCGTCGGGTGCGCCGGGCGCGGAGGGCTTGGCCGAGGCCTTGCCGTCCTTGTCCGCACCGGCAGCGCCGGCCGGGCTGTCCTCGTCACTGCCGCAGGCGGACACGCCCAGCGCCATCGCGGCCGCGATCCCGACGGCTGCCAGCCGGCGCCGTCGGCCCCGCTGGTTCCTCACCCCGTACATGCCTGTCCCCATTCCCTGGTCCCCGATTTCCCTGTTGCGTTCTCGCGCGCGTGACCGGCGCCCGATTGTGCTGCATGCCGCCGGCCGGAGTCAGGCCGCTCGGCTCAGAAGTGCGTGGCCACACCGAATGCCCTGCGGAGCTGGGCCATGTCGTGCAGGTCGGCCTCACCGGGGTCGTAGCCCCGGTGGAACTCGGCCTGCTGCCCGGCCGAGATGCAGCGCACCCGCGTCCCTCCGATGGTGCCGCTGACGAAGCACTCCGCCGGGTAGCGGAACGGCTCCTCCGGGTCGAGCGAGGACTGGGTCGCCGATCCGTCGGGGGCGAACTGCAAGGGATGCAGGTCGATTTCCCGCCCGGACGGGTGGCTGAGGACGAACCGCGCGGGGCGCCAGTCGAGCGTCTCGGTGTAGCCGGCCGCCGTCAGCGCGGCGACCAGAGCCGGCTCCTGCTCGCGACGGTGCAGCAGATCGAGGTCCTTGTGGCTGCGGGTCTCCTCGCCGAGCAGGGCATCGACACCCCAGCCGCCGGCGATCACCACCTCCGCACCGGCCTCACGCACCACGGACAGAACGGACAGCACATCGGAGGCGGACATCATGGCGCGCAGCCTAGCCGCCCCGCGGCGGCCCGCGCCCGGAGATCCTCCCGGCCCGCCCCTATCCGGTCACGTGCGCAGCGCCTCGGTGAGCGGGGCGAGGGGGCGGCGGCGCATCTGGGCGGAGGCGTCGAAGCGGTAGCTGCCGCGTCGGCCGGCCGCCGCGAGGGTCGGCAGGAACCGGGCGGTGGTGGCGCCGTCCCGGCAGTAGACGTCGGCGTCGGTGGCGGCGGGCCCGGCCGGGCGGCCCGTGATGTGCCAGGCCTCCGTCTCCCGCACCACCTCGTAGCCGAGGGCGGTGAGCCCTTCGGCGAAGCCTTCGGTGTCGTCCGAGCTCAGCGGACGTACGAGGGTGCTGGTGCTGTGCGCGGCGGCGGCCAGGAAGAGGGCGCGCGCGGTGACGGACTTGGAACCGGGGACATGGATGACGGTCACGGGCGCCCATCCTGCCGTGCCGCGCGCACGGCGGTGGGGCACGTCCAGCGCGTGGACGTGCCCCGCCGTTCCGGCTTCACTGGCTCAGCGGATCGGCCGGTGCACGTTCTCCCGTGCCGAGGGGCCCGGGGTGGCGTCGGCGATCCACGGGCCCTCGCCGCTCGGGTCGATGACGCCCTCCTCCAGCCACGTGTACGTGCCCGCCAGGACTCCGTCGACCACCTTCCGGTCGAGGTCGTCCGTGTTGGACCAGAGCCGGGTGAAGAGCTCCTCGATCCGGATGCGGGACTGGCGGCAGAAGGTGTCGGCGAGCTGGTACGCCTCGCGGCCGTGGTCCGCCTCGGCGCGCAGGTGTTCGGCCCGGACACAGGCGGCGCTCATGGCGAAGAGTTCGGCGCCGATGTCGACGATCCTGCCGAGGAAGCCCTGCTTCGTCTCCATCCGGCCCTGCCAGCGGGACATGGCGTAGAAGGTGGAGCGGGCCAGTTTGCGCGAGGCCCGTTCGACGTAGCGCAGATGACCTGACAGGTCGGCGTGGCCAGTGGGGTGGAATTCCCCGTAGGTGCCCGGCAGCTGTCCCGGTCCGGCGACGAGCTTCGGCAGCCACTTCGCGTAGAACCCGGCCGCGTTCGCGCCCGCCCTGGCCTTGGCGGAGAGCGGCTTGTCGGGGTCGATGATGTCGCCCGCGACCTTGAGGTGGGCGTCGACCGCCTCCCGGGCGATCAGGAGGTGCATGATCTCCGTCGAGCCCTCGAAGATCCGGTTGATCCGCATGTCCCGGAGCATCTGCTCGGCGGGGACGGCCCGTTCACCGCGGGCGGCGAGGGAATCCGCGGTCTCGAAGCCGCGGCCGCCGCGGATCTGGACCAGCTCGTCGGCCATCAGGCAGCCCATCTCGGAGCCGTACAGCTTGGCGAGCGCGGCCTCGATCCGGATGTCGTTGCGGTTCTCGTCCGCCATCTGCGAGGAGAGGTCGACCACGGCTTCGAGGGCGAAGGTGGTCGCCGCGATGAAGGAGATCTTGGCGCCGACGGCCTCGTGCCGGGCGACGGGCCGGCCCCACTGCTCACGGACGGCCGACCATTCCCGGGCGATCTTCAGGCACCATTTCCCGGAGCCGACGCACATGGCGGGCAGGGAGAGCCGGCCCGTGTTGAGGGTGGTGAGGGCGATCTTGAGCCCGGCACCCTCGGGGCCGATGCGGTTCGCCGCGGGGACGCGCACCTGGTAGAAGCGGGTGACGCCGTTCTCCAGGCCGCGCAGGCCCATGAAGGCGTTGCGGTGCTCCACGGTGATGCCCGGGGCGTCGGCCTCGACCACGAAGGCCGTGATGCCGCCCTTGTGGCCCTCCGACTTCGGTACGCGTGCCATGACGACCAGGAGGTCCGCGACGACCCCGTTGGTCGTCCACAGCTTCACTCCGTCGAGGACGTAGTCGTCCCCGTCCCGGACGGCTGTGGTGGCGAGCCGCGCGGGGTCGGATCCCACGTCCGGCTCGGTGAGGAGGAACGCCGAGATGTCGGTACGCGCCAGCCGGGGCAGGAAGGTGTCCTTCTGCTCCTGGCTGCCGAAGGTCTTCAGCGGCTGTGGCACGCCGATGGACTGGTGGGCGGAGAGCAGGGCGCCGATCGCGGGGCTGGCGGAGCCGACCATGGCGAGGGCCTTGTTGTAGTAGACCTGCGTCAGCCCGAGGCCGCCGTACTTCACATCGATCTTCATGCCCAGCGCGCCGAGTTCCTTGAGGCCGCCCACCACCTCGTCGGGGATCCTCGCCTCCCGCTCGATCAGGGCGCCGTCGATGTGCGTCTCGCAGAAGTCGCGCAGTCGCGCGAGGAACTCCTCGCCGCGCCTGACGTCCTCGGCGGCGGGCAGCGGATGCGGGTGGATCAGGTCGAGCCGGAAGCGGCCCAGGAAGAGTTCCTTGGCGAAACTGGGTTTGCGCCAGTCCTGCTCGCGCGCTTCCTCGGCCACCTGCCGCGCTTCGCGTTCGGTGACCTTGGGCGTATGCGGCTGTGCGGACGGACGTTGTGCGGATGGTGCGGACATGAGGAGCTCACCTCGCCGCTTCGTGGGGTGGGTGGTCCCGGCAGGTGCGCGGCGGCCGGGGAGCCGTCCGCCCTTGCGTGCCGGTCGGTTCTACTCGTCCGTATCTACCCGATTCCTGCCGGTGCCACCATCCTGCGGGCGCCGATCGGGTCGGTCACCACTCCACTGCCCGCTACGGCGTGCGGCATGCCGAAACGGCTGGAGCCCCCCGCACAGTGGGGCCCCAGCCGTCGTTCACCTGCCGCCCGCCGCCTGCCGTCTCGCTGTCCGGGCGGAGTGCGGGCGGCAGGGGCTCACAGGGCGAGGCCGGTGAGGACCAGGACGCGCTCGTAGGTGTAGTCGTCCATCGCGTACCGGACGCCCTCGCGGCCGACGCCGGACTGCTTGGCGCCGCCGTACGGCATCTGGTCGGCGCGGTACGAGGGGACGTCGCCGATGATCACGCCGCCGACCTCCAGGGCGCGGTGGGCGCGGAAGGCGGTCTGCAGGTCGTGGGTGAACACGCCTGCCTGGAGGCCGTACTGGGAGGCGTTCACGGAGGCGAAGGCCTCGGTCTCGCCGTCGACCTTCTGCACCGAGAGGACCGGTCCGAAGACCTCCTCGTGGGAGAGGGTGACGCCGTCGGGGAGCTCGGCGAGAACGGTCGGCGCGTACGTCGCCCCGTCGCGCTTGCCGCCCGCGAGCAGCTGCGCGCCGGCCTGCACGGCCTCGTCGACCCAGGACTCGACGCGCTTGGCGGCGTTCTCGTCGACGAGCGGGCCGACGTCGGTGGTGGCGTCGGACGGGTCACCGGTGACCTGGGCCTCGACGGCCGCGACGATCTTCGGCAGGAGCCGGTCGTAGACGGCGGCGTCCGCGATGACGCGCTGCACCGAGATGCAGGACTGGCCGCCCTGGTAGTTGGAGAAGGTCGCGATACGGGTCGCGGCCCAGTCCAGGTCCGCCTCGGAGGCGTAGTCGCCGAGCACGACCGCGGCGCCGTTGCCGCCCAGCTCCAGGGTGCAGTGCTTGCGCGGCACCGAGTCCATGATCGAGTAACCGACCGCCGCGGACCCGGTGAACGAGATCACGGGCAGCCGCTCGTCCTGGACCAGGGCGGGCATGCGGTCGTTGGGGACCGTCAGCACGGACCAGGATCCGGCGGGCAGGTCCGTCTCGGCCAGCAGTTCGCCCAGGATCAGCGAGGAGATCGGGGTGGCCGGGGCGGGCTTCAGGATGATCGGGGAGCCGACGGCGATGGCCGGGGCGACCTTGTGGGCGCTCAGGTTCAGCGGGAAGTTGAAGGGGGCGATGCCGAGGACCGTGCCGCGCGGGAAGCGGCGGGTCAGACCGAGACGGCCGGTGCCGCCGGCGTCGGTGTCGAGGCGCTGGGCGTCACCGCTGTTGAAGCGGCGGGCCTCCTCCGAGGCGAAGCGGAACACGGAGACGGCCCGGCCGACCTCGCCGCGCGCCCACTTGATGGGCTTGCCGTTCTCGGCGGAGATCACCTGGGCGATCTCCTCGGTGCGCTCCGTCAGGCGCCGTGCCACGTGGTCGAGCGCGGCGGCGCGGACGTGGGCCGGGGTCGCGGCGAACTCGTCGCGCACGGCGTGTGCGGCGGCGACGGCCTCCTCCACCTGGGCCTCGGTGGGCACGCTGACGGTGCCGACGAGACGCCCGTCCCAGGAGTTGGTGACGTCGAAGCTTTCCTCGCCGGTGGCCTCGCGGCCGGCCAGCCAAAAGGCGTGGGTGGAGGTCATGGAGGTTCCGGCCCTTCGATGTCGTGGGGTGATTCCGTCCCCCACCGTAGGGCCGCGGTGTCCTCCTGGCGTTTGTCCGGCATGGAGCACAAGCGGGGCGTGGTGCGCCGGTTTGTCGCAGGGGGGTGAGGACTTACGACACCGTCGGGGGGCTGGCGACCTTGAGGGCGAGCCACAGCTCCATCCGGACATCCGCGTCGTCCAGTGAACGGCCAAGGATCTCCTCCACTCGGCGCATGCGGTAGCGCAGGGTGTGCCGGTGCACGCCCAGGTCCGCCGCGGCCGCGTCCCACTGGCCGTGGTGGGAGAGCCACGCCCGCAGGGAGGCCACGAGGTCGCCGCGACCCTTGGCGTCGTGCTCGTACAGGGCGCGGAGCATGCCGTCGGCGAAGGCCCTGACCGCGTCGTCAGCCAGCAGCGGCAGTACGGAACCGGCCGCCAGTTCCTCGTGCTCGACCAGGGCCCTGCCGCGGCGGCGGGCGACCGAAAGGGCCTGTTCGGCCTGTTTGTACGCGGCCGAGACGGCGATCGGCCCCGCGGGGGCGGAGAGGCCGACGACCACCTCCGCGTCCTCCCCGGCCTGTTCGCGGGGGCCCGCGGCCTCCTGCGCCTCGGCGTAGGAGGCGACCGCCGCGACGGCGGCGCCGCGGTCGGCGGCCAGCACGACGAGGCGCTCGCCCTCGGGCACCATCAGCAGCGTCTCCCCCGACCTGGCGGCGGCGGTCTCCATGGCCTCGGTCAGCTGCGCCGTGGTCGACGGTTCGGCGGCCTCGGCGATGAGCAGCCGGAAGGGCGCGTCGAGCAGTCCGCCGTACAGGTCCCCGGCGACGCCGCGCGCGTGGTCGGGCTGGCCGGCCAGGAGCATGCGCAGCACCGCGGCGCCGAGCCGCTGTTCGGCGCCCTGGAGCGAGCGGGAGCGGGCCGTGGTGAGGGTGAGCAGGGCGACCGCCGAGTGCACCGCGTAGCGTTCCGCGGTGCCGAGTGCCGCCCCGGTGCCCACGGCCAGTGCGCCGCGGACCCGGCGGCCGGTGCCCAGGGACTGGAGCTCGACGCGGTCGTCGGTGTCGCCGACGACGACGCTGGCCGGCGCCGGGCGCTCCCGCAGCCGTTCCACGTCGGGGGTGAGCCGGGCGGCGCGGCGGGCCGCCCAGTCGGGGGCGGCGGCCACCACGGCCCCGGAGGCGTCGTACAGCGCGGCCCAGCCGTCGACGTGCGCGGCGAGGCGGGTGAGCAGCTCGGCGGGCCCGTCCCCGGCGAGGGCCGCCCTGGTGAGTTCCCGCTGCGCCTCGAAGCCCGCCGTGACGGCCCGGTACTGATCGGCGGCGATCTCCGAGGAGACGGCCTTGGCGATGGCGAGGAACGGGGTGCGGCGCGGCACCTCGAGCAGCGGCAGCCCGGCCTCCTCGGCGGCATCGACCAGGGCCTGCGGTACGTCGTCGTAGGTGACCCCGACGGCGAAGCCCAGCCCGACGACTCCGGCCCCGGCCAGCCGTCGCACGTACCGCCCCATGACCTCCGGGTTCTCCGCGTCGAGGTTGGTCGCGGTGACCAGGAGCAGCTCGCCGCCCTCCATATAGGGGACGGGGTCGGCCAGCTCACTGGCATGCGCCCAGCGCACGGGCGCGTCGAGCCGGTCCGCCCCCGCACGGACCGTGAGTTTGAGCGCCGAGTGCTGGACGAGCGAGGCGAGAGTGGGGGGCATGGGGATCGGGGACCTTTGGGAGGGGACGATTTCGCCGTCCCGTATGAACGGCTCCGGGCGATTGTGCCAGGGTGGCAGAGTCCCCGTCGCCGCAACTCCGGCGCGGACCGTCAGTCGCCCAGCCGCACCAGGAGCGGCGGGGCGTGTGCGCCGTCGACGGTGGTGAGGGAGAGCACCGCGTGGCCGGCGGGCATCTCGTACGCGAGGCCGGAGGCGGACCACCGTTCCCGCTCGACCTGGCGCACGGTCACCGCGTCCGTGGTGACGGCCTTGCCGGTGGCCAGTTTCCGCAGGGCGTGCAGGGCGCGGGTGAGGGGCTGATCGGCGAAGACGCCGTGCTGGGCGACCTCGCGGACCTCCACCCACTCCTTGCCCCAGGCCTCGGCGAAGCGTTTGCCGTCCCACGTGGTGACCCCGGGGAAGGCCATGGTGCAGCCGACCGCGCCGAGCAGCGCGGTGTGCAGTTCCTCCGGCACGTCGTCCAGGGTGCGCAGGGCGAGGACCGCCCCGGCGTTGACGGAGCGCAGCCGGCGGATGCCCCGGACGGTTTCGGCGGTGACCGTGTGGGTCGCGTCGTCCAGGACCAGGCAGACGAAGAGGGAACGGTCGGCGCGGGCCGCGGTGATCGCGTTGAACTGGGCGAGGATCAGACGGGCCAGCACCCGGGACGCCTCGGCGTGGGCGCGCTCCGGCAGCTCGATGCGTACCCGCAGCGGGTGCTGCTCCAGGGAGCGCAGCGAGAACGGGCGAGCCTCGCTCCCGGTGGCGAAGAACCCGGCGAAGGCCGGCCGGTCGAGCACGGCGATCCGGTCGGCGAGGACGGCGGCAGGGTCACCGGCGCCGCCCGCCTGACGCTGCCGGGCATCCAGCTCCCGCAGCATCGCGTGGTGACCGGCGGACTCCAGGGCCTCACGCAGTCCGCCCAGCGCGGCCGCGGAGCCTTCGAGGAGTTCACGGAGTTCGGGTACGCCGGGGAAGGTGCCGTGAACGGCGCGGTACGGGCCGAGCAACTGGCCGAGCGCGGTCGCCGCGCGCCTGGTGTCCAGGGCGGGGAGGTCTCCGGCCAGTCCCTCGGCGAGGGCGGCCGCCGCCTCGTCGGGGTCGGTCGTTCCGCCGTACAGGTCGAAGTCGTACACGGAGGCGGGGTCGCCGATCCTGACGACGACGTCGTAGGCCCCGTCCGGGCCGAGCCGGTCGCCGGCCCCGCCGACGGCGAGCACCGCCGCCTGGCCGGTGAGCGCCCGCAGGGCGAGGGATTCGACGACGGGCCGCACCACCCGTTCCGTCTTGCCCGTGCCGGGCGGTCCGACGACCAGCAGCGAGGTGCCCAGCGACGCGGGTTCCAGCGCCATGCCCGAGCCGCGGCGCGCATAGGGATTGCGTGGGTCGTCGGCGCATTCGCCGATGCGGACCTGGCCGGTGAGCGGGTCGTGCACCGCGGTGCGCCGGGGCAGGTCCCGGCGGCCGGAGGGGTGGAGGAAGGCGTCGGCGCCCTTGCGCAGCACGGTGTCGGTGAAGGAGGAACGCCCCTCCGGGCGGGTCCGGGCGGCGCCCCAGGCGTGGCGCAGCCGTACACAGTCGATGTCGTTCAGCCGGTCGGCGCGCAGGGCCGCGGTGAGCGCCTCCGCGGCGTCCGTGCTTCCGGCGGTCCGCAGTTCCGGCCAGTGGGCGAGGTCGGGACCGGCCTGTGCGGGAGCCGTTCGTGGCTGGTCCGGAGCGGGTTCACCGCGTCCGAGAAGGGGGCCGAGCTCCGCCGCCCACTGGCCGGTCCTGGCGAAGGGCCACACGATCGCGGTACCGATCAGGGCGTAGGCCACGATCGAGACGAGGAGCGCCGCGTACTGGTTGCCGCCACCCTGCATCCAACTGGTCGGCACCGCGGGCAGGATGACGTCGGCGAGCGGTACGCGCCTGGTCCAGACGAGCCATACGGCGAGTACCGCGCCAAAAGCCGAGACCACCAGCCTGGCCCGGCCGAGCCTGGGGCCGGCGAAGTAGCGGAAGACGTGGGCCCAGCCGCCGATCCGGGCGGCCCAGAAGCCCAGGCCGAGTACCAGGACCTGGTAGTAGAGCGTCGTGGAGTTGACCACCAGAGCCGGCGCGTCATCCTTCAGACCGCCGAGCAGCCACCATTCGGGGCCGGTGATGATCTCGATCGGCTTGGACACGTAGGGGACGGCCCGCTCCGTGAGCAGCAGCCACAGCAGGAGCCACAGAACCATCGTGGCCAACGGACCCACCAGCGAGGGTCGCGGCGGCCGCTCGGCGGCCCGTGGCACGTGGGCGTACCGCCAGACGCCCGGCCCGGCCTCGGGGCGGGGCGCGTTCAGCCATTCGGCCGTGTCCGACCGCGGCCCGGCCTGCCCGGGGGCTGTCGCGGGCCGCTTCGGGGCTGCGGGTGGCGGGACCGTCGGAGGGAACGGGGGCGGGGCAACCGGCGGCGGGCCGGGCGGCAGCGCGGGCGGCGGGCCTGCCGGATGCGGCACCGAGCTCCCGGGCCGGCCGTCGGGCGGCTGCGCACCCCGCGCACCCCGCGCGCCCCGGGTGCCGTGCGTGCCTTCGTTGTCCATGAACCGTTGCCCCCTGACCAGCCAGGTCCGACCGCTGCACCGGCCAATCTAGTGCGCGGACACGGTGAGTTCAGCCAGGCGCCCGGATAGTGACGGGCGGGGGGGGGCGCGCCGTCCCCGTACCGCCTTCTGTCCGTCGCGGACAAGGACACACCGGTCACCACTCCCGATCGGAGCATGCCGCACCCCCACCCCCACCTCTAGGCTCTGTACCGAGTTGCCCCGCGGCGTCACGGGGCTGGGCACGCGCGCTCGCGGCGTTGCCGAAACGCCCTGGTAGCTCCTCCCCCATAGCCTGAAGGGCATGGGAGGTGCCCCCTCCCAGGGCGCTCCGGCGCCTTGTGATCGCACGCACCCAGCCCCGCTCCTTCGTCCGCGGGACAACTCGGTACAGGCCCTAGCCTGCAGAAAGAGAAGCGTCCGAAACACCCCCAGGAGCCCCGCATGACCGCAATTCCGCAGGAGCGCCGCGTCGTCACTGCCATTCCCGGCCCGAAGTCCGCGGAGCTGCAGGCCCGCCGGCTTGCGACGGTCGCCGCAGGTGTGGGCTCCACCCTGCCGGTGTTCACCGCCCGCGCGGGCGGCGGGATCATCGAGGACGTGGACGGGAACCGTCTGATCGACTTCGGTTCGGGCATCGCCGTGACGTCCGTCGGCGCCTCCGCCGAGGCCGTCGTGCGTCGCGCCTCCGCCCAGCTCGCCGACTTCACCCACACCTGTTTCATGGTCACGCCGTACGAGGGATACGTCGAGGTCTGCGAGCAGCTCGCCGAGCTCACCCCGGGCGACCACGCGAAGAAGTCCGCGCTGTTCAACTCGGGCGCCGAGGCCGTGGAGAACGCGGTGAAGATCGCCCGCGCCTACACCAAGCGCACCGCGGTCGTCGTCTTCGACCACGGCTACCACGGCCGGACCAACCTCACGATGGCGCTGACGGCGAAGAACATGCCGTACAAGCAGGGCTTCGGCCCGTTCGCGCCCGAGGTGTACCGGGTGCCGGTGGCGTACGGCTACCGCTGGCCGACGGGCGCCGAGAACGCCGGTGCGGAGGCGTCCGCCCAGGCCATCGACCAGATCACCAAGCAGATCGGCGCGGACAACGTCGCCGCGATCATCATCGAGCCGGTCCTCGGCGAAGGCGGCTTCATCGAGCCGGCCAAGGGCTTCCTCCCGGCGATCGCGCAGTTCGCCGAGGACAACGGCATCGTCTTCGTCGCCGACGAGATCCAGTCCGGCTTCTGCCGCACCGGCCAGTGGTTCGCCTGCGAGGACGAGGGCATCGTCCCGGACCTGATCACGACTGCCAAGGGCATCGCGGGCGGCCTTCCGCTCTCCGCCGTGACCGGCCGCGCCGAGATCATGGACGCCGCGCACGCCGGCGGCCTCGGCGGCACGTACGGCGGAAACCCGGTCGCCTGCGCGGGTGCACTCGGTTCCATCGAGACGATGCGCGAGCTGGACCTGAACGGGAAGGCGAAGCGCATCGAGGAGATCATGAAGGGCCGGCTCTCCGCGATGCAGGCGAAGCTGCCGAACGGCGACCTCATCGGTGACATCCGCGGCCGCGGCGCGATGATCGCGATCGAGCTGGTGAAGGCGGGCACGAAGGACCCGAACCCGGAGGCCGCCGCCCAGCTCGCGAAGGCCTGCCACGCCGAGGGCGTCCTCGTCCTCACCTGTGGCACGTACGGCAACGTCCTGCGCTTCCTGCCGCCGCTGGTGATCGGCGAGGACCTGCTGAACGAGGGCCTCGACGTCCTCGAGCAGGCGTTCGCCGGGGTCTGATCCGACCGGCCCCGGGGCAGTGCACGGCGTTTCCTCCGGGGATGCCCGATGCACCGCGTGAGAGCCTGTGAAGAAGGTGTGCGGGGGCGATGGCGGGATACCGTTCCCGCTGTCGGTCCCCCCTCGCCTGACGTACGGTTTCCGCAGATGAGAGAAACACCCCGCCCGCAGGGGACTGCGGGCGATGCCGGGTCGGAGCTTCCCCAGCGCCGTCCTGGTTGTGCCTTCGCGCACACCACTGGGGCCTCTGGCTCCGGAACTCCTCACCGATCGGATGGCCGCCCGTCCCACACCCCCCGGGGCGCGCGGCACACCGGTCCCACCGTCCGGCCCGGAACAACCCCCCCTGTTCCGGGCCGGACGGCCCTTTTCCTCTCAGTCGTGTCGGGCCTGTCGGCCCTGTTCGCTCTCACCACCTGGCAGATCGCGGCCGATGGCCCGCTGCGCCGCCTGGACGAGCGCACCGGACGGGCCCTCGTCGGACACGGCCCGCAGTGGCTCACCGAACTCCTCGCCGATCTCGGCAACATGCAGGTCGCGCTCCCGGTCCTCGGCTGCGCGATCGTCTGGGCCCTGGTGCGCGGTGGGCGCCGGGCGCCTCTGGCCGCCGCCGTGACCATGGCCGCGGTGCCGCTGCTCGTCGTCCCGCTCAAGGACTGGATCGCCCGCCCGGGGCCGCTGACCGATGCCACCGGCTACTACCCGTCGGGTCATGCGGCGACCGCCGCGGTCGCGTACGGCGGCGCTGCCCTCCTGCTCTCCCCGTACGTACGGCGCGCATGGATGATGCCCGTCGCCGCCGTCCTTCTGACGGTGGCGACGGGCATCGGTCTGGTGCTCCGCGGCTACCACTGGCCGCTCGACGTGGCCGGCAGCTGGTGCCTGTGCGGAGTGCTGCTCGTCGTGCTTCGGGTGCTCAGCCGACGAAGTAGGCGTCGAAGTTCTTCGAGAACTCCCAGTTGTTGAAGCGGTCCCAGTTGACGGACCACGTCATCAGCCCGCGCAGTCCCGACCACGTCCCGTGCGTGGCGTAGGCTCCGCAGTCGGTCTTCTTCGTCAGACAGTTCAGCGCCTTGGTGACCTCGGCCGGCGAGGTGTGTCCGTTGCCCGCCTGGGTGGAGGCCGGCAGGCCGATCGCGACCTGGTCGGGGCGGAGACCGGGGAAGATCTTCGTCTGGTCGCCCGCCACCGGGAAGCCGGTCAGCAGCATGTCGGTCATCGCGATGTGGAAGTCGGCGCCGCCCATCGAGTGGTACTGGTTGTCCAGACCCATGATGGAACCCGAGTTGTAGTCCTGGACGTGCAGCAGGGTGAGGTCGTCGCGCAGGGCGTGGATCACCGGGAGGTAGGCCCCGGCGCGCGGGTCCTGACCGCCCCACGGCCCGGAGCCGTAGTACTGGTAGCCGAGCTGCACGAAGAAGGTCTCGGGGGCCATGGTGAGGACGAACTTCTCGCCGTACTTGGCCTTGAGGGTCTTCACCGCGGAGATCAGGTTGACGACGACCGGTGTGGTGGGGCTCCGGAAGTCGGTGTCGCCGGTGTCGAGCGAGAGCGAGTGGCCCTCGAAGTCGATGTCCAGGCCGTCCAGACCGTAGTCGTCGATGATCTTGCTGACCGAGGAGACGAAGGTGTCACGGGCAGCGGTGGTGGCGAGCTGCACCTGGCCGTTCTGGCCGCCGATGGAGATCAGCACCTTCTTGCCCGCGGCCTGTTTGGCCTTGATGGCCGCCTTGAACTCGGCCGCGGACTCGACGTTCGGGCATTCGGTGACCGGGCAGAGCGAGAAGCGGATGTCGCCGGAGGTGACGGAGGTCGGCTCGCCGAAGGCCAGGTCGATGACGTCCCAGGAGTCGGGCACGTCCGCCATTCGGGTGTAGCCGGAGCCGTTGGCGAAGCTGGAGTGAAGATAGCCGACGAGCGCGTGGGCCGGCAGGTCCGAGCCACCGCCCCCTCCGCCGCCACCCGCTGTCGTGGTGGCGGAGACGGCGGCGGACTTCGCCGACTCGCCCGCCTCGTTGGTGGCGGTGACCTGGAAGCTGTACGCGGTCGAGGCGGCGAGGCCCGTCACGGTCACCGAGGTGCCGGTCGCGGAGAGGACCTTCGTACCGCCCCGGTAGATGGTGTAGCCGGTGGCCCCCGGGGCGGCGGTCCAGGACAGCGGGACCGAGGACGAGGTGGGCGTGCCGGCCCTGAGGCCCGCGGGGACCGCCGGGAGCACGACCGGGTCGCCGCCGGGGCCGACGAGGGTGAGGTCGTCGGCGTAGTAGGCGGGGGTGCCGTACCAGCCGTGCGTGTACACGGTGACCGAGGTGGTCGACGCACCTGTCGTGAACGTCGTGGTGAGCTGCTTCCAGTCCCCGGCGGACTGCGTCCAGGTGGACACGTCGGTGGTGCCGGTGCCCGCTGCGCCCAGGTAGACGTAACTGCCCTGCACCCAGGCGCTCAGCGTGTACGTGGAGTCGGGCTTGACCTTCACGGTCTGGGAGCACTTGGCGTTGTCGCTGCCGGCCGGGGTCGCCTTCAGCGCCGAGGTGCCGCCGTGTACGGGCGTGCTGACGGCGGCTCCGCTGCCGCCCGTACAGTCCCAGCCGGTCAGGCCGGCCTCGAAGGTGCCGTTGCGAGCCAGATCGGCGTCGGCCGCGGCGGCGCTCGGCGCCGTGGCGGCCAGGCCGCCGGCGGCCAGCAGGACGGCCGAGAAGGCGGCCAGAAGTCCGGTCATGCGGGCGGGGGGTCCCGTGCGTTCCACAACGGCCTCCGTGCAGGGGGTAATTGGGTGGTGGCGCACAACATGGTCCAGACCAATCGGGTTGTCAAGACCTCTGGCGTCTGCCCTTAGGTCCTGTCTGGAGTTCCAGCGCGGGAGAAGGAGCGGCGTCCGGTGCCGTCGAATCCAAGGCGGAGGAGGGAGTCGACGCGGAGCGTCGGCGACTGACGACACCGCCGGAGACGGCGGTGCCGGACGCCGTGACGCCGTGACGCCGTGACGCCGCGGGGGAACTCCAGACAGGACCTAGGACCTCCCTCCCGCCGCGGCCTCGTGCATCGCCAGCTCCAGCAGCGTGGCGTCGGTGAGCGTGCCGGATCCGTCCGGCGGGATCAGCCAGCGCACCCCTCCGACGACGGCCCGCCCCGGGTGCGGGACGACGATCCAGGTGCCCTGACCCGCGCCCCGTACCCCCGTGCCCATCCAGCGGGCGACCGTGCCCGGCGGCACGAAGAAGCCCATGCGGGCGTCGCCGAAGTCGGAGAGGACCGGCCCGGGCCGGTCGATGAGGCGGGTGAGCACGTCGAGCGTCGGATAGCCCAGCTCCCCCGGCAGAATCAGCACATCCCAGCGCCGGCCGGCGGGCAGGAGCGCGATCCCCCGCGGATTGCGCTCCCATTCCCACCGGCAGGCGTCGGGATCCGGTGCCACCGACGCAAGCCATTCGACTGCTGCCTTGACCCCCGTGCCCGTCATGGCCGGCCTCCGTTCCGTGTCGCACCGGCACGAGTTGCCGGTGCGTTCACCCGGAGAGAGAGGCGGCGGGCCGATCCATTACGCGGGTTCGGCTACCAATCGGTAGTGAGCTGGGTCACGAGGGCGCACCCGGTGACTCAGCTGTCGAAGCCGAGGCCCACGCGGTCCATCGTCCGCAGCCACAGATTGCGGTGGCCGCCGTTGTCGTCCGCCCTGGCCAGCGACCGCTTCGTCAGTTCGATCCCGGCCCACGCGAGGGGCTCCGGCGGGAACGGCATCGGCTTGGTCCGCACCATCTCCAGAGCGGTCCGCTCGGTCGGTGCGCCCGCGAGGAGGTCGAGCATGACATCGGCACCGAACCGGGTGGCCCCGACGCCGAGTCCGGTGAATCCGGCGGCATAGGCGACCCGGCCCCGATGGGCCGTTCCGAAGAATGCGGAGAAGCGGGAACAGGTGTCGATCGCACCGCCCCAGGCATGACTGAAACGCACGCCCGCCAATTGCGGGAAACACTCGAAGAACTGTCCGGCGAGTTTCAGGAACGTCTCGGGCCGCTGGTCGAGTTCGGCGCTGAGCCGGCCGCCGTACGGATAGATCGCGTCATACCCGCCCCACAGGATCCGGTTGTCCGCGGAAAGCCGAAAGTAGTGGAACTGGTTGGCGCTGTCCCCGAGCCCCTGCCGGTTCTTCCAGCCGATGGCGGCGAGCTGGTCCTCGGTCAGCGGCTCGGTCATCAGCGCGTAGTCGTAGACCGGGACGGTGTACGGGCGGACCCGCTTCACGAGCGAGGGGAAGATGTTCGTTCCCAGGGCGACGCGGCGGGCGAGGACCTTTCCGTACGGCGTGCGGACCGCCATTCCGGTTCCGGTTCTGGCCAGCTCCAGCCCGCGGGTGTGTTCGTAGATCCGCACGCCGAGGTCGAGACAGGCCTGCTTCAGACCCCAGACCAGTTTGGCCGGATGCAGCATCGCGACGCCCTGCCGGTCCCACAGGCCACCCAGGAATGTCGGTGAGTCGACTTCTGCGCGCAGCGCGTCACCGTCGAGGAACTCGACCCCGCCGAAGCCGTGCCGTTCGGCCTGCTCATTCCATTCGCGCAGCTCTTCGAGCTGGTGGGGCTGGGTGGCGACGTCGATCTCGCCGGTGCGCTCGAACTCGCAGTCGATGGAGTAGCGGGCCACGGCCTCCTCGATGGCGTCGAGGTTGCGCGCGCCCAGCTCCTCCAGCGTCTTGATCTCGTCGGGCCAGCGCTCCAGACCGTTGGGCAGGCCGTGGGTGAGGGAGGCCGCGCAGAACCCACCGTTGCGGCCCGAGGCGGCCCAGCCCGTCTCGTGCCCCTCGATCAGTACGACATCGCGTTCCGGTTCGCGCTCCTTGGCGAGCAGCGCGGTCCACAGTCCGCTGTAGCCGCCGCCGATGACGAGCAGATCGCAGTGCTCGTCGCCGGTGAGCGCGGGAAGTGCCTCGGGCCTGCCGGGGTCGTCCAGCCAGAACGACACCGGCTTCGCGTCGGCGAGTGATCGTGCAGCAGTACGCATGGCAGCTGGGGCCATGGTTTCCAACTCCTTCGGGACTTTCAGGGTCGTGCGTTCTTCCGCCGGTTCGCGATCAGCTGGCCGACGAGAACCACCAGTACCGCAATGATGAACATCGCCGTACCGATGACGTTGATCTGGACGGGTGTGCCACGCTGCGCCGAGCCCCAGACGAACATGGGGAAGGTGACGGTGGAACCCGCGTTGAAATTGGTGATGATGAAATCGTCGAAGGAGAGCGCGAAGGCGAGCAGCGCTCCCGCGGCGATTCCGGGGGCGGCGATCGGCAGCGTCACCCGTACGAACGTCTGGACGGGCCCCGCGTAGAGATCGCGGGCGGCCTCCTCCAGCTTCGGGTCCATCGACATGACGCGCGCCTTGACGGCCGTCACGACGAAGCTGAGGCAGAACATGATGTGCGCGATGAGGATCGTCCAGAAGCCGAGCTGCGCGCCCATGTTGAGGAACAGCGTGAGCAGCGACGCGGCCATGACGACCTCGGGCATCGCCATCGGCAGGAAGATCAGCGAGTTGATCGCACCGCGTGCCCGGAACCGGTAGCGGACCAGGGCGAAGGCGATCATCGTCCCCAGCACGGTCGCGCCGACCGTGGCCCAGACGGCGATCTGGAGGGAGAGGGAGAGCGAGCCGCACATGTCGGCGACGCCGCAGGGGTCCTTCCAGGCGTCCAGCGAGAAGCGCTGCCAGGAGTAGTTGAAGCGCCCGTTGGGCTTGTTGAAGGAGAACACCATCACGACGATGTTCGGAAGGATCATGTAGGCGAGGGTCAGCAGACCCGCGATGACGATCAGATGGCGTCGCAGCCAGCGCAGTACGGGCATCAGACCAGGTCCTCCGTCCCGGAGCGGCGGATGTACAAGGTGACCGCGATCAGGACGACCGCCATGAGGATGAAGGAGAGCGCGGCCGCGGTCGGATAGTCGAGGACGCGCAGGAACTGGGTCTGGATGACGCTGCCGACCATCTTGGTGTCGGTGGAGCCCAGCAGTTCCGCGTTGACGTAGTCACCACTGGCCGGAATGAAGGTCAGCAGCGTCCCGGAGACGACACCCGGCATCGACAGCGGGAACGTCACCTTGCGGAAGGTGGTGGCGGGGGTCGCGTACAGGTCCCCGGCCGCCTCGTGCAGCCGCCCGTCGATCCGCTCCAGCGAGGTGTAGAGCGGGAGGATCATGAACGGCAGGAAGTTGTACGTGAGACCGCAGACGACCGCCATCGGGGTGGCCAGGACGCGGTTGCTCTCGGTCCAGCCGAGCCAGCTGGTGACGTCCAGGACGTGCAGTGTGTTCAGTACGTCGACGACCGCGCCGCCGTCCGCGAGGATCGTCTTCCAGGCGAGCGTACGGATCAGGAAGCTGGTGAAGAACGGTGCGATGACCAGCACCAGCACCAGGTTGCGCCAGCGGCCCGCCTTGAACGCGATGAGGTAGGCGAGCGGGTAGCCGAGGAGCAGGCACAGGATCGTCGCGGTGCCCGCGTACAGCAGGGACCGGATGAACTGCGGGTAGTAGTCGGTCAGCGCGTCCCAGTACGTCTGGAAGTGCCAGGTGACCTCGAACCCCTTCTCCAGGGATCCCGTCTGTACGGAGGTCGAGGCCTGGTAGACCAGCGGCAGCGCGAAGAAGACGACGAGCCACAGGATGCCGGGGAGCAGCAGCCAGTACGGGACGAGGCGCTTGCGGGTGGAGGGCTCCCGCAGGACCGGCTCGGTGGCGGGGGCCGGTGGTGCCTCCTTGGTGAGGCTCACGCCGCGTCCTCCACCGTCTCCACACCGGCGTCGATGTCCTGGGCGGCGTCCAGGCCGAAGGTGTGCGCCGGGTTCCAGTGCAGGACGATCTCGGCTCCGGCGGTGAGCCGGGTGTCGCGCTCGATGTTCTGCTCGTAGACCTGCAGGGCCTTGCCGGCCGGGCTCTCCACCACGTACTGCGTGGAGACCCCGATGAAGCTGGAGTCGACGATCCGGCCGGTGACCCGGTTGCGGCCCTCCGGTATCGCGTCGGCGTCGTCGCGGTGCGTGAGCGAGATCTTCTCGGGGCGGATGCCGAGCAGCAGCCTGCCGCCGCTCACGGTCGGCGCCGGACACCGGCCGGCGGGCAGCCGGAGCTTGCCGCCGCCGGCCGATACGACGATGTCCGTGCCGGTGGAGAGGACTTCGCCCTCGATGAGGTTCGAGGTGCCGAGGAAGTTGGCGACGAACGTCGTCCGCGGATTCTCGTAGAGGTCGGCGGGGTCGCCGAGCTGCTCCACCCGGCCCGCGTTCATCACCGCGACGGTGTCGGCCATGGTCATGGCCTCCTCCTGGTCGTGGGTGACGTGGATGAACGTGATACCGACCTCGGTCTGGATGCGCTTGAGTTCGAGCTGCATCTGGCGGCGCAGCTTGAGGTCGAGGGCGCCGAGCGGTTCGTCGAGGAGCAGCACCTGCGGGTGGTTGATCAGGGCGCGGGCTACGGCGACGCGCTGTTGCTGGCCACCGGAGAGCTGGTGGGGCTTGCGCTTCGCGAAGTCGCCGAGCTGGACGAGCTCCAGCATGTCGTCGACCTGCTTCTTGACCGACTTGATGCCGCGCCGGCGCAGTCCGAAGGCGACGTTCTCCGTGATGTCGAGGTGCGGGAAGAGCGCGTAGCTCTGGAAGACCGTGTTGACGGGCCGCTTGTACGGGGGGAGTCCGGTGATGTCCCGGCCGCCGAGCGAGACGGTGCCGGTGGTGGCCTCCTCCAGCCCCGCGATCATCCGCAGAGTGGTGGTCTTGCCACAGCCGGACGCGCCGAGCAGCGCGAAGAAGGAGCCCTGCGGGACGGTCAGATCGAGCGGCCGGACGGCGGCGAAGGAGCCGTACGTCTTGCTGATCCCGGTGAGGCGGACGTCGCCGCCTGTCTGCTGCTGTGTCATGGATCGCAGTCCCAGTGGTGTCAGAGGGAGATCAGGAGAGGGAGGGAGGGCGGGGCGGTCAGGCGCCGATGGGGCGAGGCGGTCAGGCGCCGATGAGCTTGGCGAACTTCTCCTCGTACGCCGTCTCTTCCTCGGCGGTGAGGGAGCGGAAGGCATGCGAGGCGGACGCCATCTTCTTGTCCGGGAGGATCAGCGGGTTGTCCGCCATCGACCGGTCGATCTTGGCGAGTTCCGCGCGTACGCCGTCGACGGGGCAGACGAAGTTGATGTATGCGGCGAGCTCGGCAGCCACCGGCGGCCGGTAGTAGTGGTCCATGAGCTTCTCGGCGTTCGTCTTGTGCCGCGCCTTCACCGGGACCAGCATGTTGTCGCTGGATATGACGTAGCCCGCGGCGGGGATCGCGTACTTGATGTCCGGGTTGCCGGCCTGGAGCTGGATGATGTCGCCGGCCCAGGCGACGCAGGCGGCGATGTCGCCCTTGTCCAGATCCGCGGTGTAGTCGTTGCCGGTGAAGCGGCGGATCTGGTTCCGGTCGACGCCCTTCTGGAGCCGGCCGATCGCGGCGTCGTAGTCGGCGTCGCTGAAGGAGCCGGGGTCCTTGCCCATGTCGAGCAGGGTCATGCCGATGGAGTCGCGCATCTCCGAGAGGAAGCTGACCCGGCCCTTGAGTTTCGGGTCGTCGAGCAGCTGGCTGACGGAGTCGATCCGGCGGCCGCCGGTTGCCTTGGAGTTGTAGGCGATGACGGTGGGGATGCCGGCCCACGGGTAGGAGTAGGCGCGGCCGGGGTCCCAGTCCGGGGAGCGGAACTGGGCCGAGAGGTTGGCGTAGGCGTGCGGCAGGTTCGAGGGGTCGAGTTTCTGCGCCCAGCCGAGGCGGACGATACGGGCGGCCAGCCAGTCGGTGACGCAGATGATGTCGCGGCCGGTGTCCTGGCCGGCCGCGAGCTGCGGCTTGATCTTGCCGAAGAACTCGACGTTGTCGTTGATGTCCTCGGTGTACTTGACCTTGATTCCGGTCCGCTCGGTGAACTGCTCCAGAGTGGGCCGGTGCTTGCCGTCGTCGGTGACGTCCATGTACTCGGTCCAGTTGGAGAAGTTGACCTGCTTCTCCTTGGCCGAGTGGTCGTCGGAGGCCGCCGCGGCGTCGCCCTCCCGCTTGGCGGCCGGGATGCCGCACGCGCTCAGCGTCCCCAGGCCGCCGATGGCGAGCGCGCCCATGCCCGAGGCACGCAGCAGCGATCGGCGGGTGAGGGCTCCCCTGCCACTGGTCAGACTCCGGCGCATGGCGGCCAGCTGGGCCGCCGAGAGACGCTCGGGCTCGTAACTCTCCATACGCGTTGCCCTTTCGGGTGGGTGTGCGGCCGGACGGCCGGGCTATCGGTCCCCGAAGATCGTGCGGTGCCAGTCCTTCCGGGCGACCGCGGTGTTGTCGTACATCACGTGCTTGACCTGCGTGTACTCCTCGAAGGAGTACGACGACATGTCCTTGCCGAAGCCGCTGGCCTTGTATCCGCCGTGCGGCATCTCACTGATGATCGGAATGTGGTCGTTGATCCACACGCAGCCCGCCTTGATCTCGCGGGTGGCGCGGTTCGCGCGGTACAGATCGCGGCTCCAGGCGGAGGCGGCGAGTCCGTAGGGGGTGTCGTTGGCCAGGGCGATGCCCTCGTCGTCGGTGTCGAAGGGGAGCACGACCAGGACCGGGCCGAAGATCTCGGACTGGACGATCTCGCTGTCCTGTGCCGCGCCCGCGACCAGGGTCGGCCGGTAGTAGGCGCCGTCCGCCAGTGCGCCACCGGGAGCCTCGCCGCCCGTGACGACGGTGGCGTAGGCGCGGGCGCGCTCGACGAAGCCGGCGACCCGGTCGCGCTGGGCGTGGCTGATCAGCGGACCGAGGTCGGTCTTCGGGTCGAACGGGTCGCCGACCCGGACGGTCTCCATCAGCGCGGCGACGCCCTCGACGAAGGCGTCGTAGAGCGGGCGCTGGACGTAGGCGCGGGTGGCCGCCGTGCAGTCCTGGCCGGTGTTGATGAGGGATCCGGCGACGGCTCCGTTGACCGCGGCCTCCAGGTCGGCGTCGTCGAAGACCACGAAGGGGGCCTTGCCGCCGAGTTCGAGGTGGAGGCGCTTGACGGTGGAGGTGGCGATCTCCGCGACGCGCTTGCCGACCGCGGTGGAGCCGGTGAACGAGGTCATCACGACGTCGGGGTGGCCGACGAGGTGTTCGCCCGCGTCCTTGCCGGCGCCGGTGACGATGTTGATCACGCCGTCCGGGATGCCGGCCTCCGTGGCCGCCTGCGCGAACATCAGCGAGGTCAGCGGGGTGATCTCGGCGGGCTTCAGCACGATGGTGTTGCCGGCGGCGATGGCCGGGAGGACCTTCCACGCAGCCATCTGGAGCGGGTAGTTCCAGGGGGCGATGGAGCCGATGACCCCGATCGCCTCACGCCGTACGTACGAGGTGTGGTCGCCGTCGTACTCGGCGGCGGACTTTCCCTCCAGGTGGCGGGCGGCGCCGGCGAAGAAGGAGGTGTTGTCGACCGTGCCCGGGACATCGAACTCGGTGGAGAGCTTGACCGGCTTGCCGCACTGGAGGGACTCCGCGTACGCGAAGTCGTCCGCCTGCTCGGCGAGGACGGCGGCGAACCGGTGCATGGCCTCGGACCGCTCGGCCGGGGTGGCTCCGGACCAGCCGGGGAACGCCTCGCGCGCTGCGGCGACGGCCGCGTCCACATCGGCGGTGCCGGCCAGCTCATAGGTGTAGACGGTCTCGCCGGTGGCCGGATTCACCACCTCGTGCCTTCGTCCCGATGTGCCGGGCCGCAGTCTTCCGCCGATGTACTGCGCGCCGTCCGCGAAGCGGTCCTGTACTTGGAAGATGTTGCCCATCACGCTCTCCTCCGCCGCTGCCCCGCAGACCGGGGGCGGCGTAGCTTCTGCTCGAGTTGAGTGCCGATCCTGACAGAGGGGACCGAGCCCAACAAGTGATTCCGTTGTTGCCTTTTGGTTACGCGACGGAATCTGTCGACCATGTGTCGCGTCGATGCCGACTTCCCCGTACGGAGTGTCAGTGGCGGATGCCAGACTCGCGTGTCATGGAACACATCGGGGATGTCCGGGATGTCGACGCTCTCGTGTCGCGGGCCGGCGGGGGCGACAGGGTGAAGTACCTGCTGTTCTGGGGCCACCGGCCGCGGCCGGACGGCCGGATCGGTGCGAGCTGCCTCAGTCAGTGGTGGCCGTCGCCGTTCACGGTCGACGGGGTGAGGTATGCGTCGGCCGAGCACTGGATGATGGCCGGCAAGGCGAGACTGTTCGGCGACGCGGAGGCCGCGGAGCGGGCGGTGGCGGCGAAGAGCCCGGCCGAAGCGAAGAAGGTGGGCCGCCTGGTCCGCGCGTTCGACGGGACCGTCTGGGAGCGCGAGCGGTACGGGTTGGTGGTCGCGGGCAGCGTCCACAAGTTCGGCCAGAACCCCGATCTGGGCGGATTCCTGCTGGGCACGGGCGACCGCGTACTGGTGGAGGCGAGCCCGATGGACCGGATCTGGGGGATCGGGCTCGCGGCGGACGATCCGCGTGCGGAGGATCCGGCGACGTGGCGGGGCCTCAATCTGCTGGGCTTCGCGCTGATGGAGGCGCGAGCCGCGCTGCGGGACGAGGCGTCCGGCAGATGAAACGGCCCGCGGGGCGGCGGGATGTCCTCCCACCGCCCCGCGGGATCACCACGGGTGCGTCGCGTCGACGACCACGGAGACCGACGGCTGGAGCGAGCTGTCCTCGTAGCCGGAACGGAAGTCGTCGCTGGCGAGAACCATTCCCAGGAACACCGCACTGATGACGAGGCCGACGGCACCGGTGATGATCCCGGCCAGGGCCACACCGCCGTTGTCTGCCTCGCCCCGAGTGGCCCGGCCCCGCCCTATCAGGCCGAATATCAGCGCGAGGAGGCCGAGGACGATGCCCAGGCCGCACATGCAGAACGTGACCACCGAGATGATGCCGAGCACCAGGGAGGCGACGCCCATCCCGTTCGCGGGCCCGGGTCCGCCCCAGGTGTTCTGGGCATAGCCCGGATACCCGGGGTACCCCGGGGCACCGGGGGCACTCGGGTACCCGCCGGGCTGCGGGCCCGGCGGGGCCGGGTAGCCGTACTGCGACTGCGGCGGGGCCGGGTAGCCGTACTGCCCCCCGGGCGGCGGGGTCGCCTGGCCGGGACCGTTCGGTCCGACCGGCGGGGGCGGTACCGACCCCGGGCCCTGCCAGGGCCCGGCCGGCTGTCCCTGGCCGGGCGGGCCGAAACCGGCCGTGGGTATCGGGCCCGATTCAGCGTTCGGCATCGAGATGACCGTCTGCTGGTCGTGTACGGGCGGCGGGGCGGGATCCCCGGTGGCGTCGTCCGGTGCCGGTCGGGTGTCCCCGGTGTTCTTCTCCAGCGGCACCTTGTTGTCCGGCGGAGCCCACGGATCGCGCGGCGCGGACCCGTCAGCGGGCCGTTCTGAGCTGTCTGACATGGGCCTCCCCCATCGTGATGCCCGTCATGCTACGGGCCGCCCCCGTCCTACGATGACTCCCGTCCCCTGCCCGGGCCCCCGACGTACGGGGCCCGCATCACCCCCGCCCCCGGAGGATCCGATGACCGATCTGCACCCCTTCATCGCGGGGCTGCCCAAGGCCGAGCTCCATGTCCACCATGTCGGCTCGGCCTCGCCCCGCATCGTCGCCGAACTGGCCGCGCACCACCCCGACTCCAAGGTCCCCACCGACCCAGAGGCGCTGGCCGACTACTTCTCCTTCACCGACTTCGGCCACTTCATCGAGGTGTACCTCTCGGTCGTGGACCTGATCCGCACCCCGGAGGACGTCCGGCTGCTGACGTTCGAGGTCGCCCGCGACATGGCGCGGCAGAACATCCGCTACGCGGAGCTGACCGTCACCCCCTTCTCCTCCACCCGCCGCGGCATCCCCGAGCATGCCTTCATGGAAGCCATCGAGGACGCCCGCAAGGCCGCCGAGTCCGAGCTCGGGACCGTGCTTCGCTGGTGCTTCGACATTCCGGGCGAGGCCGGTCTGGAGGCCGCGGAGGAGACCACCCGCCTCGCCGTGGACCTGCGGCCGGAGGGCCTCGTCTCCTTCGGTCTCGGCGGCCCGGAGATCGGCGTGGACCGCCCGCAGTTCAAGCCCTACTTCGACCGGGCGATCGCCGAGGGCCTGCACTCCGTGCCGCACGCCGGGGAGACCACGGGACCGCAGACGATCTGGGACGCGCTGACCTCGCTGCGCGCCGAGCGCATCGGCCACGGCACCAGTTCGGTGCGCGACCCGAAGCTGCTGGCCCATCTCGCCGAGCACCGCATCCCGCTGGAGGTGTGCCCCACCTCCAACATCGCGACCCGCGCGGTCGCGGACATCGAGCAGCACCCGGTCAGGGAGATGGTGGAGGCCGGTGTCCTGGTCACCATCAACAGCGACGACCCGCCCATGTTCGGCACCGACCTCAACAGCGAGTACGGGGTGGCGGCCCGCCTCCTGGGCCTCGACGAGCGGGGCCTCGCCGCGCTCGCGAAGAACGCCGTCGAGGCGTCGTTCCTCGACACGGCCGGCAAGCGCACGCTGTCCGCCGAGATCGACACGTACACAACGGACTGGCTGGAGCACACCGGTCGGTGAGCCCTCGGTGGTGACAATGTCCCCATGGCCACCCCTGTCACCCCCGTCGCCCGCGTCGCCCCTGTCACCGCCGTCGCGCACCGCGGCGATCCCTACCGTGCCCGTGAGAACACGCTCCCCTCGATCCGCTCCGCCCTCGAACGGGGGGCGGACGCGGTGGAGATCGACGTCCGGGTCACCCGCGACGGCGTGCCGGTCCTGCTGCACGACGCCACACTGGAGCGGCTGTGGGGTCATGACCTGCGGCTTGACCGGCTCACCCATCAGGAGCTGACCGAGCTGACCGCGGGCGCGGTGCCGACCCTGCGCGAGGCCCTGCTCGCCGCCGGGGCGCACCGTGTCATGGTCGATCTGCCCGGCTCCACCGACGACTCCGTACGAAAGACCGTCGGCGTGGTCCGGGAGTGCGGGGCCGGTGAGCGCGCCTACTACTGCGCGGGGCCCGAGGCGATGCTGCGGGTGCGGGCGGCCGACCCGTCCGCCGAGATCGCGATGACCTGGACGACGCTCGCGCCGCCCCGGGCCGGGCTGCTGGAGGCGGTTCGGCCGCGCTGGCTGAACTACCGGTTCGGTCTGGTGAGCCGGGAGCTGACGGACCGCAATCACCGGGACGGGCTGCTGGTGTCGGCGTGGACGGCGGACACCGGACGGACGATGCGCCGGCTGATCGGGCAGGGCGTGGACTCCATCACCACCAACCGGATCGACGTCCTGCACAAGGTGATCCTCAACACCACGGCCGTCCGCGGTTCTTGACCGGTCCGGCATCATGTACGGGACCTCATCGTCCCGATGCCAGGCCGGCGCCAAGGAGTCCGCAGTGACCGCCCCCCGCAGCAATTCGCTTCCCGCCCGCGTCCGTTCCGACGTCGCCCACAACGCCCGGGTCTGGAACTACTGGCTCGGTGGCAAGGACCACTTCCCGGTGGACCGGGCGGTCGGCGACCGGGTCACCGGCATGTATCCGAGCATCGGCGAAGTGGCGCGGGCGGACCGGGCGTTCCTCGGGCGGGCGGTCCGGTATCTGGCCGGTGACGCGGGCATCGGCCAGTTCCTGGACATAGGCACCGGCCTGCCGACGGCGGACAACACCCATGAGGTGGCCCAGCACACCGCGCCGGACGCCCGCGTCGTCTACGTCGACAACGACCCGATCGTCCTCGCCCACGCCCGCTCGCTGCTGACCAGTTCGCCGGAGGGTGCGACCGAGTACATCGACGCGGACGCCCGTCATCCGGACCGGATCCTGCGGGCGGCGCAGCCCACGCTCGACCTGGAGCGTCCGGTCGCGGTCATGCTGCTGGGCATCCTGAACTTCGTCCTGGACACGGACGAGGCACTGCGGATCGTCCGGCAGCTGATGGACTCGGTGCCCTCCGGCAGTTATCTGGTCCTCACCCACCCCACGCTGGAGCTGGGCGGCGAAGGCAACGAGGCCGCGATGCGGTTCTGGAACGAGAACGCCACTCCCCCGATCACCGCCCGCGGCCGCTTCGAGTTCGCCACGTTCCTCGACGGGCTGGACATCATCGATCCGGGCATCGTCTCGTGCGCGCGCTGGCGCCCCGGTCCCGGCCCGGCCGGGGCCGAGGTCGCTCAGTTCGGCGCTGTGGCACGGAAGCCCTGATGCGTCTGCGCGGCCTCACGGCGAAAGCGCTCGGGGCCGGGCCACGCACCGTCGACCTGCTCATCGCACTGCTGGTCCTGGCGGCCATGACCATGCCGTTCGTCGTTCCGCGCGCCCCGGACCTGCCGGAGGCGACGTGGACGGCGTACGGACTGACGACCCTGATGGTGGTGCCGTTGGCGGTCCGCCGCCGGGCGCCGGTCGCGGTCCTGCTGGCCGTGCTCGCGGCCGGCGGTCTGTACAAGTTCGCCATCGACGGTCCGGGCCAGCCGCTGCCGTACACCGGCCTCGTGGCCTTCTACACGGTGGCCGAACTCTCCTCCCCGCCGAAGCGGACCGCGATCGCGGCGCTCACCGCACTGGCGGTGCTGGCTTCGGTCGGTCTCGACGGCAACGCCCTGCGGGAGCTGCTCTTCTCCCTCTTCGTGTTCGCCGCGGCCTACGCCTTCGGCCGGCTCGCCGTGACGCGCAAGGCCTATCTGCGGGCCGTGGAGGACCGGGCGCGTCAGCTGGAGCTGACGCACCGCATCGAGGCCGAGCAGGCGGCGGCCCGGGAACGGGCCCGGATCGCCCGGGAGATGCACGACATCCTGTCCCATGCTGTGAGCCTGATGATCGTGCAGGCGGAGGCCGGGCCGGTGGCGGTGCGGGTGGCACCGGAGCGTGCCGAGGCGGCCTTCGACGCGATCTCGGAGACGGGCCGGGACGCGATGGTTCAGCTGCGCCGGATGCTCGGCGTGCTGCGTGACGACGAGGGCGCACCGGACGCGCCGCGCGAGCCGCAGCCCGCGCTGGACGGACTGCCCGGCCTGGTGGAGCGGGTACGTGCGGGCGGTCCGGCGGTCTCGTACGAGGTCACGGGCCATGCCCGGCCGCCCGGTCTGGCGGTCGAGGCCACCGTTTACCGGATTGTTCAGGAAGCCCTGACGAACGTGGTCAGACATGCGGAAGCGACCTCCGTTCGGGTGCGGCTGGAGCACGGGCCCGACGTGTTGACCCTCACGGTCACCGATGACGGACGCGGTCCCGGGGGCGGGTCGGGGCTGGGGCTCACCGGCATCCGGGAACGTGCCGCCGCCCACGGTGGCACGGCCCGCACCGGCCCCGGTCCGGGTGGCCGGGGCTTCCGGGTCGACGTGACGATCCCGCACCCGCGGCCCGAGACGGCACCGGGAGCGGGACGACGGACAGGAGTGGGGCAGCAGTGACGATCCGCGTGGTGGTGGCCGACGACCAGGAACTGGTGCGCAGCGGCTTCGCGATGATCCTGGACGCGCAGCCGGACATCGAGGTGGTGGCCGAGGCCGGCGACGACGCCGCGGCGTACGAAGCCGTGCGGCGGCTGGCTCCCGAGGTGGCACTGCTCGACATCCGGATGCCTGGCACGGACGGCATCGAGGCGTGCCGCGCCATCACGGCCGGGAGCGACTGCCGGACGGTCATGCTGACCACGTTCGACTCGGACGAGTACGTCTACGAGGCGCTGCACGCGGGCGCGAGCGGATTCCTGCTCAAGGACGTCCGCCGGGACGACCTGGTGCACGCGGTACGGGTGGTGGCGGCCGGGGACTCGCTGCTGGCGCCCTCGGTGGCCCGTCGGCTGATCGCCGAGTACACCTCGCGGCCGCCCGCCGCGGCCGTGGAACCGTCGGCGCGCCTGGACGTGCTGACCGCGCGGGAGCACGAGACGCTCCTGTTTCTGGCGCGCGGGCTGTCGAACGCGGAGATCGCGGCCGCGCTGGTCGTCAGCGAGCACACGGTGAAGACGCACGTCGGCAATGTGCTGTCCAAGCTGGGCCTGCGCGACCGGATCCAGGCGGTGATCTGCGCGTACGAGTGCGGTGTCGTCACGCCCTCCCCGGAGGGAGGGCCGGCCGTCCCCTCCCCCGCGCAGGGGAGGAGGCCTCCCCCGAGGAAACCCTCGGACGGGTGATCCGCCCGGGCGCGTGCACCAACAGGATGGATTCCATCAGCAGTTGAGGACTCCACCCGATTCCACGCCCAGGAGGCACCGGACATGAACGCCCGCACGTCCCGCACCGTCATCGCAGCCGCCCTGCTCCTCGGCATCGCCGCGGGCCCCGCCGCACCGGCCCTGGCAGCGGCCACCCCACCGGCGGGCGCGGCCGCACAGCAGTCACCGACCGTCGGGGCATCCGAAGCCGAGGCGCTGCGCGCCGCGATCAGCGGGCTCCCGACCGACGACGCCACGGCCGCGCTGGTGCGCGTCTCGGGCACCGCGGGCGTCTGGCGGGGCAGCACCGGCGTCCACGACCTGGCGTCCGGATCGCCGGCGGACCCGGCCGGGCGCTTCCCGGCCGGTTCGGTCACCAAGGTCTTCACGGCGGCCGTGGTGCTCCAGTTGGCCGGCGAGGGAAGGATCAGCCTGGACCGGCCGGCCCGGCACTATCTGCCGGACCTGATCCCGGCGGCGTACGCGAAGGTCACGGTGCGCCAGTTGCTGAACCACACGAGCGGCATCCCGTCCGTGGGCCCGGCCGGCACCGACACGCTGGAGGGGGCGTACGCGCACCGCTTCGACCTGATCGACCCGGCGGACGTCGTGCGCGAAGCCACCGCGCACCGGCCGGACTTCGCCCCCGGCACCCAGCAGCACTACGCCAACATCGGATACACCGTGGCCGGCCTGCTGATCGAGCGGGTCACCGGTGACACGTACGCCTCTCAGGTCTCCCGCCGTGTCCTGAAGCCCCTGCACCTGAAGAACACCTACTTCCCCGGCACCGACCCGTCGATACGCGGGCGGCACAACCACGGCTACCAGGTCTTCGGCACGGATGGCGAGCTGCGCGACGTGACGGTGTGGGGGGTGAGCGACGCCTGGGCCGCGGGCGACCTGATCTCCAACACCACCGACCTGGAGCGGTTCACCCGGGCGCTGTTCGGCGGGCAGGTGGTGCGCGGACCGCTGCTCCAGGCGATGTTCACGCTCCCCGACGCCTCGGTGCGCGAATACGGCACGGGCAGGCCGGCCGCGTTCAGTGCGGGTCTCTCCGTGATGATGCTGGGCGGACGCGAGGTCTGGGGCAAGACGGGTGGCCGCTGGGGGTACAACACGGCCATAGCGGCCACCCGTGATCTCTCCCGGACCCTCGTCTACGGCGTCAACTCGACGGACGCGAAGGGCCAGGACATGAATTCCACGGCACTGGACATCGTGGTGGCCGCCTTCGGCGCCCCGTCGTCCGGGTGACTCGGACCGCCGGGCGGCCCTCCCGACCGGCATCGGCATCGGCATCGCGCATCGGACTCGGCCGCAGCCCGGCCGGGGGCGCGCCGTCAGAGGCCGACGATGGAGTTCCACTTCTTGGCGAACTCGGTGCGCTCGTCCGAGGTGATGTCGCGGGCGATCGCCAGCCGCTTGCGCATACGGTCGTCGGGGAAGATCAGCGGGTCCTCGGCCAGAGCGGCGGTCTCCTCGTCCTTGGAGGAGGCCAGGACGTCCCTGGCGGCGGGGACGGGGCAGACGTAGTTGACCCAGGTGGCGAGCTCAGCGGCGACCTCGGGCTCGTAGTAGTGGTCGACGAGCTTCTCCGCATTGCGCTTGTGGCGGGCGAGGTTGGGGATCATGAGCGATTCCGCCCAGAGCTCGGCCCCCTCCTCGGGCACCACGAACTCGATGTCGGGGTTGTCCGCCTGGAGCTGGATGACGTCGCCGGAGTAGGCCTGGCAGGCGAGCACGTCTCCGGTGGAGAGGTCCTTGATGTAGTCGTTCCCGGTGAAGCGGCGGATGTGCTTGCTCTTCACGAGCTTCTCCACCTGGTCGCAGATGTCGTAGAAGTCGTCGCGCTTCCAGCGGGTGACGTCGACGCCGTTGCCCTGCATCAGCAGGGCGAAGGACTCGTCGAGCCCGGACAGCAGGGTGACCTTGCCGCGCAGGTCGTGCGCCCACAGGTCGCTCGTGTGCTTGATCTCCCGGCCGAGCCTCTTACGGTTGTACGCGATGCCGGTGATGCCGGACTGCCAGGGCACGCTGTGCGTCCGGCCCCTGTCGAAGGCGGGCGAGCGCAGCTGCGGGTCGAGATACTTCGTCACGTTGGGCTGCTTCGCCCGGTCCATCTCCTGGACCCAGCCGAGCCGGACGAAGCGCGCGGCCATCCAGTCACTCATGACGATCAGGTCGCGGCCGGTCTGCTGGTGGTTCATCAGGGCCGGGCTGATCTTGCCGAAGAACTCGTCGTTGTCGTTGATCTCCTCGGTGTACGTGACGGAGATCCCGGTCCTCTTGCTGAACGCGTCGAGGGTGGGCCTCTTCGACTCGTCCTCGTCGTCCGTGTCGATGTAGAGGGGCCAGTTGGCGAAGTGCAGGGCGTGATCGCCGGTGGAGTAGTCGCGTCCGGCACGGTCGCCCGGCTCCACGTAGGCGGCGGGGACTCCGCAGCCGGCCAGCGTGACGCCGGCCGCTCCCGCCCCGAAGGCACGGAGCAGGGACCGGCGGGACATGGGGTGGTTCGGGATCGCTCGCACCTGCGCAGGATGCCGGTCGGCCGGTGTCGCGGGCAATGGACCAACCGTCCAGCGGTGCCCGCCCCCCGCGCACACCCTGTCGAGGGCCGGGGGTACGGATACGGCCCCGGGCACTCGCACAGTGCGCCCGGGGCCGTATCCGTACCGAAGTGCCGCGACGGTCAGCCGTCGAGGGAGGTCATGACGTGCTTGATACGGGTGTAGTCCTCGAAGCCGTAGGCGGAGAGGTCCTTGCCGTAGCCGGACTTCTTGAACCCGCCGTGGGGCATCTCCGCGACGAGCGGGATGTGGGTGTTGATCCACACACAGCCGAAGTCGAGGTTCTTGGACATCCGCATGGCGCGGGCGTGATCCTTGGTCCAGACGGAGGAGGCGAGCGCGTACTCGACGCCGTTCGCCCACTCCAGGGCCTGGGCCTCGTCCGTGAACGACTGGACGGTGATGACCGGGCCGAAGACCTCGTTCTGGATGATCTCGTCGTCCTGCTTGAGCCCGGAGACTACGGTCGGGGCGTAGAAGTAGCCCTTTTCGCCCACCCGGTGGCCACCGGCCTCGACCTTGGCGTGGGCGGGGAGCCGCTCGATGAAGCCGCTGACCTGGGCGAGCTGGTTGGCGTTGTTGAGCGGGCCGTAGAGCACGTCCTCGTCGTCCGGCTGCCCGGTCTTCGTGTCGGCGGCGGCCTTGGCCAGCGCGGTGACGAACTCGTCGTGGATCGACTCGTGGACGAGCACGCGGGTCGCGGCCGTACAGTCCTGTCCGGCGTTGAAGTAGCCCGCGACCGAGATGTCCTCCACGGCCTTGGCGAGGTCGGTGTCCTCGAAGACGACGACGGGAGCCTTGCCGCCGAGCTCCAGGTGGACCCGCTTGACGTCCTTGGCGGCGGACTCGGCGACCTGCATGCCGGCCCGGACCGAACCGGTGATGGAGGCCATGGCCGGCGTCCGGTGCTCGACCATCGCGCGACCGGTGTCGCGGTCGCCGCAGATGACGTTGAAGACGCCCTTCGGCAGGATCTGCCCGATGATCTCGGCGATCAGCACGGTGGACGCCGGGGTCGTGTCCGACGGCTTGATGACGACGGTGTTGCCCGCGGCGAGCGCCGGGGCGAACTTCCAGACGGCCATCATCATCGGGTAGTTCCACGGCGCGACCTGCGCGCAGACACCGACCGGCTCGCGGCGGACGATGGAGGTCAGACCCTCCATGTACTCGCCGGCCGAGCGGCCCTCCAGCAGCCGGGCGGCGCCCGCGAAGAAGCGGATCTGGTCCACCATCGGCGGGATCTCTTCGGTGCGGGTCAGCCCGATCGGCTTGCCGGTGTTCTCGGACTCGGCCGCGATGAGGTCCTCGGCGCGCTCCTCGAAGGCGTCCGCGACCTTCAGCAGGGCACGCTGGCGCTCGGCGGGCGTGGCATCGCGCCAGGCGGGGAAGGCAGCGGCGGCTGCGCCCATCGCGGCATCGACGTCGGCCTCACCGGACAGCGGGGAGGTCGCGTAGACCTCCTCCGTCACCGGGTTGACCACATCGATGGTCCGCCCGTCGGCGGCGTCCCGGAACTCTCCATTGATGTAGTTGCGCAGACGGCGCACCTCGGTGGTCACAACCACCCCTCCTGTCGACACGTCCAATGGGTGAGACGCCCAGCCTAGTCGCATGGGTAACGGTTTCGACATACCCAACCGCCGCGAACTTCGGATTCAGTGAGATCCAAGCCTCTTCACAACGAATTTCATCGATTGAGGGTTGCGAGACAGACGAGTCCCGGTGCAGAGTGGCTCCGTGGCCAGTCGCAGCGCAGACTCCAGGAACGGGAACGGATCGTCCCCAGCGGTCGATGCCGTGTCCCTCGCAATCATCGAGCAGCTCCAGGAGGACGGGCGTCGCCCGTACGCCGCGATCGGCAAGGCCGTGGGCCTCTCCGAGGCGGCCGTGCGCCAGCGCGTCCAGAAGCTGCTCGACCAGGGCGTGATGCAGATCGTCGCCGTCACCGACCCGCTCACCGTGGGGTTCCGGCGGCAGGCGATGGTCGGGATCAACGTCGAGGGTGACCTCGACCCCGTCGCGGAGGCCCTGTCGGCCATGACCGAATGCGAGTACGTGGTGATGACCGCGGGCTCCTTCGACCTGATGGTGGAGGTCGTCTGCGAGGACGACGACCACCTGCTGGAGACGATCAACAAACGCATCCGGGCCATTCCCGGCGTGCGCTCCACCGAGAGCTTCGTCTACCTCAAGCTCAAGAAGCAGACCTATATGTGGGGAACCCGATAGCCGTGAGCAAGGACCTCAGCCGGACCGCGTACGACCACCTGTGGATGCACTTCACCCGCATGTCGGACTACGAGAACGCGCCCGTTCCCACCATCGTGCGTGGCGAGGGCACCTACATCTACGACGACAAGGGCAAGCGCTACCTCGACGGGCTGTCCGGCCTGTTCGTGGTGAACGCCGGTCACGGCCGTCACGAGCTCGCCGAGGCCGCGTACAAGCAGGCCCAGGAGCTGGCCTTCTTCCCGGTGTGGTCCTACGCCCACCCGAAGGCCGTCGAGCTGGCCGAGCGCCTCGCGGACTACGCTCCGGGCGACCTGAACAAGGTCTTCTTCACCACCGGTGGCGGCGAGGCCGTCGAGACCGCCTGGAAGCTGGCCAAGCAGTACTTCAAGCTCAAGGGCAAGCCGACCAAGTACAAGGTCATCTCGCGCGCGGTCGCCTATCACGGCACCCCGCAGGGGGCCCTGTCCATCACCGGTCTGCCCGCTCTCAAGGCGCCCTTCGAGCCGCTGGTCCCCGGCGCGCACAAGGTGCCGAACACCAACATCTACCGCGCCCCGCTCTTCGGCGACGACCCGGAGGCCTTCGGCCGCTGGGCCGCCGACCAGATCGAGCAGGAGATCCTCTTCGAGGGCGCGGACACCGTCGCCGCCGTCTTCCTTGAGCCCGTACAGAACGCGGGCGGCTGTTTCCCGCCCCCGCCCGGCTACTTCCAGCGCGTCCGCGAGATCTGCGACAAGTACGATGTGCTGCTGGTCTCGGACGAGGTCATCTGCGCCTTCGGCCGGCTCGGCACGATGTTCGCCTGCGACAAGTTCGGCTACGTCCCGGACATGATCACCTGCGCCAAGGGCATGACCTCGGGCTACTCGCCGATCGGTGCCTGCATCATCTCGGACAAGCTCGCCGAGCCGTTCTACGAGGGCGACAACACCTTCCTGCACGGCTACACCTTCGGCGGCCACCCGGTGTCCGCGGCCGTCGGCCTCGCCAACCTCGACATCTTCGAGCGCGAGGGCCTCAACCAGCACGTCCTCGACAACGAGAACGCCTTCTTCACCACGCTCCAGAAGCTCCACGACCTGCCGATCGTCGGCGACGTCCGCGGCAACGGCTTCTTCTACGGCATCGAGCTGGTGAAGGACAAGGTCACCAAGGAGACGTTCACCGACGAGGAGACCGAGCGCGTCCTGTACGGCTTCCTCTCCAAGGCGCTGTACGACAACGGCCTGTACTGCCGGGCCGACGACCGCGGCGACCCGGTCGTCCAGCTCGCCCCGCCGCTGATCTCCGACCAGTCCACGTTCGACGAGATCGAGGGCATCCTGCGGTCCGTCCTGACGGAGGCCTGGACGAAGCTCTGAGCATGAGCCGGGACGGCCCAGCGGCCGGCACCGGCTTGACCGCCGCTTGACCGTCCCCGGGCGGCCCTCCAGCGGTCATTTCATACGGCCCACGCGGCCCGGATGCGCCCATTCGAGTGGGAAGAAGCGCACCCGGGCCGCGTGCTGTGCGCACACCGCGATCCGAATCCTTACGGTGCCGAGTGACCGATCGGCCCCGCCTTCGTTCCCCCGTACGGGGGAACGGGATATCTGATCTGAACCGAGGTGTACGCCATGGTGGCCCCGCCGGACAACGACGTGATCTGGGCGCGTTCCCTGCAGCACTCCCACAACGGCTCACCCGCGCTCGGCGGAGTCTCCCTGGGGATCCGCGACGGCGAGATCCTCGCGGTGACCGGCCCGCGCGGCAGCGGCAAGACGACGCTGCTGCACTGCCTCTCCGGTCAGCTCGTGCCCCAGCAGGGCGAGGTGTGGTTCAACAGCGTCCCCGTTCACACCATGGGCCCGCGGCTGCGCGAACGGCTGCGCCGCGACAAGTTCGGCTGGATCGCCCCCGAGCCCCAGCTCGTCCCGGAACTGAACACCTGGGAGAACACCGCCCTGCCGCTGATGCTGCGGGGCACCGGGCATCGGGAGGCCAAGAAGGCCGCCATGGAGTGGCTGGAGCGCCTCGACATCGGCATGTGCGCGCGGAAGCGGCCGCACGCCCTCCAGCAGAGCCAGCGGCAGCGGATCTCGGTGGCCCGCGCGCTGGCCGCCGCACCCTCGGTGATCTTCGCCGACGAGCCGACCGCGACGCTGCACCGTACCGACCGCGCCCATGTGCTGCGCACCCTGACCAGCGCGGCCCGCTCGCACGGCATCACGGTGGTGCTCGCCACGCACGACCCGGAGATCGCGGCTCTCGCCGACCGCGTGGTGCCGCTGCTGGACGGACGCCGGGTCGCCACGGTCGCCCTGCCCGCCGTGACCGATGCGGAGGGCCGCTCGGCGTGCTCGCTCTCCGTCTAGCCCGCGGTTCCCATCCACTGGTCCTGATGCGGCGGCTGCTGGTCGCGGCCGCCTCCGCAGGGGTCGGCTTCCTGCTGCTGTGCACGCTCGGCTACGCCTCCGGGCACCCGGCGCACTCCGCCGGCTCCGTACTGCGGCTGCTGTGGTGCTTCGTACCGATGGCCGCCACGGTGCAGTTCGCGGTCGCGGTGGCGCGTACGGACCCGAGCACCCGACCGCGCGCCGGACTGTCCGCCGTCGGCCTCGGGCCGGTGCGGCTCAGCGTGCTCGCCGCGGTGTCCACCGCCGTCTCGTGCACCCTCGGCTCGATGGTGGCGCTGCTCTTCTTCCTCCACCTGCGTGGCGACCTGTCCGGGCTGCCGTTCGACGGTGCCGCGGCGGGGCTGCTCGGCGCCGCGGCACCGCTGCCCCTGGCCGCCGTCCTCGTCCTGCTGACCCTGGTCCCCGTGGCCGCCGCGACGGCGAGCGCTCTGGCCCTCCGGACCGCTCCGGTGCGGGCCACGGCGGCGCAGGACACCGAGGACCTGCTGCCCGAGGAGCAGATCCCGGCCCTGATGGCGGCACCCGCAGGGCTGCCCTGGGGTGTCGCCCTGACCGCCGCCGGACTCGCCGTCGAGGCGTACGCGAACCGCGGTTCGACCGGCAGCCCCTTTCCGCTCCCCGGCAAGCTCGACTCCACACCCGCCTGGGTCCTGGTGGGATGGACCCTGACCGCGATCGGTCTCGCCACGGCCGGCCCGGGACTGACCTACCTGTGCGGGCGCCTGCTCCAGGCGGTGCGTCCCGGAGCGGTACGCCTGCTGGCGGGCCGCGTCCTGATGAACGAGGCGCACCGGATCGGCCGGCCGCTCGGCGTCGTCTGCGCGGTCCTCTCCGCGGTCGTCGCCGCGTACGCGCTGTACGGGACCGGGCCGCGGCCCTTCGGCCCGCTCACCGCACTCGGCGCCGTGCTCGTCATCGGCTGCACCACCGCGACGCTCCTGACGTCGGCCCTGGAGGCGAAGCAGGCGCGTGCCGAGACTGCCAGGTCGCTGTTGCGGCTCGGCGCACCGGCCTCGGCCCTGCGCGCGGCGACGGCGTTGCGCGCGGCCGCGCTGCTGCTCGTCTTCGCCCCGCTGACCTGGGCGATCGCCGAGCTGGCCGCGCTGCCGCTGACGGCCTGACCGGGTGCCGGCCGGGGCGTCGTCCCCGGCCGGTCCGTGCGGGAGGACTCCGGTCCGTAGCATGAGGGCGTGGAGAGTCCGGAAGTCAGCATTCCCGCCCCCGGCGCCGAGATCGAGTCGCTCGCCGAGTTCGACGCGGCGGTCGCCGCCGGCTCACTGGCGGGCCACCGCGTCCAGTCCGTCGACCTGACGGACCGCAGCGCTGCACTGCTGGCCGCGGACACGTCCGGCGCCGTGTTCCTCGGCTGCCGGATGGAGCCGGGGGCAGCCGAGAAGGTGCGGGCCGACGGCGCGTTCGTCTTTCCTCCGGTGCCCGGTCTCCCCTTCGATCCGTACCGTGGTCTGCTCTACTCGCCCGACGCCCTCTACGACGGGCTGGCGCGGGGTGGTTACGAGGCGACGCCCGACGCCCGCGCCTACCGCTGGTTCTGCCGCACCCGGTCGGACGGCGACGCCTTCGCCTCGATGCTGCGCGCGCTGCACGACGACGCGGTCTCCGACGCGCTGGACGAACTCCTCGTCGGGGCGCGGGTGGTCGGTGTGATGGGCGGCCACGCGACACCCCGGGGCAGCCACCAGTACGCGGCGGCGGCCCGCCTCGGCAGGACCCTGGCCCGCAGCGGCCTGACGGTGGCCACCGGCGGCGGCCCGGGCGCGATGGAGGCGGCGAACCTCGGCGCCTACGCGGCCCCGCACCCCGACGCGATGCTGGACAAGGCCTGCGAGCTCCTGGGCGCGGTCCCCTCGTTCACCCCGTCGGTCACCGACTGGGCGCTGGCCGCGTTCGCCGTACGGGAGCGCTGGCCGGACGGCGGCCCCTCCGTGTCGGTCCCCACCTGGTTCTACGGCCACGAGCCGCCGAACCCGTTCGCTGGAAGCATCGCCAAGTACTTCGCCAACGCCCTGCGCGAGGACGGCCTGCTGGCCCGCTCGACCGCGGGCGTGATCTTCCTGCCGGGCGCGGCCGGGACCGTCCAGGAGATCTTCGACAGCGCCACCCCGAACTACTACGGCTCACGCGGCGAGCCGTCCCCGATGGTGCTGGTCGGCCGTGACCACTGGACGCGGGAGCTGCCCGCCTGGCCACTGCTCCGGGCCCTCGCGGCCGGCCGGCCGATGGAGTCCCGGATCACCCTCGTCGACACGGTGGAGGAAGCAGCCGAGGCGCTCGCCCGGCTGTCGGTCGCCTAGCTTGTTCTTTTTCTTCCGGCCTCGAACGGTGTCTCGTACTGAGTCGCTCACCTGGGGGTTTGCCGGACGTGGGGCGGCCTTCGTCTGATCCTGTGCTCCGACCAAGGTGCACGTGACCACGACGAAGGCCGTGAGAGTGAGTCTGCTGTCTGATGTTGTGCGGAGGGAAGCGTTCGCGGAAGCGTCACGCTTCCGAGGCGAGTTCTACGAGTGTCTCACTGCCCGGCGCGACGAGTTGTTCGAGCTGGTGGACGCTGTGTTGTGTGCGGACGGGGCGGTGAAGTCCCCCGGTGGACCTGACTCTGTTGCCCGAACATCGACGTGGGCACGGAGCGATGTACGGCGGCCTCAACCACGGCCGGATCGACGTCGACCAGCTGCGGGCGGTGCCGGCCGGGCTGTCGCTGCCGCGTTTCGACAGCGGGCGCCTGGTCCTGGCGGTCGATGTGTCGCCATGGCTTCGCTCGGACGCGCCGTGCTCGGCTGAGCGCCTGTTCTGTCACGTCTATGGCCGGGCGAAGACGGCGTCGCAGTTCATCCCGGGCTGGCCCTACTCCTTCGTCGCCGTGCTGGAGCCGGGCGCCACGTCATGGACCGCGATCCTGGACGCGGTGCGGCTGGGACCGGTTGACGACGCGACCGCGGCCACCGCCACCCAGTTGAGGGGTGTCGTCGAGCGACTCATCGCCGCAGGCCACCGGCAGGCCGGGGACCCGGCCATCGTGATCGTCAGCGACGCCGGCTACGACGTCACCCGCCTGGCCTGGGTCCTGCGCGACCTCCCGTCGAGCTGGTCGGCCGGGTCCGCTCAGACCGCGTCATGCGCCTGCCGAAACCACCGAGGATGCACGGCGTCAACGGCCGGCCGCCCAAGCACGGTCCGGAGTTCCGCTTCACCAAGCCGGAGACCTGGCCCGAGCCCGCGATCACCACGGTCACCGACACGAGCAACTACGGCAAGGCCGAGACCCAGGCGTGGGACCGGGTCCATCCCCGGCTCACCCACCGCTCCTCCTGACTCGACCACGACGGTGAACTACCGGTGATTGAAGGGACGTTGATCCGGTTGAAGGTCGAGCATCTATCGAAGGACCGGAATGCCCCGCCCGTGTGGTTGTGGTCTTCCAAGGCCGGCGCCACCCCCGACGACGTGGACCGATTCCGGCAGGCATTTCTCCGCCGTTTCGATCTGGAGCACACCTTCCGCTTCGCGAAGCAGACCCTCGGCTGGACCACACCGAAACTCCGCACTCCCGAGGCGGCGGACCGCTGGACCTGGATCCTGATCGCCGCTCACACTCAGCTCAGGCTTGCCCGTCCGCTTGCCGAAGACCTCCGCCGGCCCTGGGAGAAGCCCGCCCTACCCAACCGGCTCACCCCGGCCCGGGTCCGCCGGACGTTCAGGAACATCCGCGCACACTTGCTCTGCCCCGCCCGTGTTCCCCAACCTCGTGGCGCCGGTCCCGGACGGCCACTCGGCACCAAGAACAAGCACCGGGCGCCCCGCTACGACGTCGGCAAGACCGTCAAACGCCCCGAGACCCTCAAGGCCATCGGCAAGCCTGGAAGATCTTGGTAGATAAGGAACAAACCCAGTTGATGTCCTCGACGTCGGTGGCCTCCACCCCCGACATGACGGTGCCGCCCGCACCCTCGCGGTCGGCGGCGCCACCGCCCGCGTAGGAGAACCGGCCGTAGCGCTTGGTGCTTCCCTTGACGAGGGCCTGTGCGGAGACCGAGTCCGGGTGGACGACGAAGCTGGTGAACTTGGACGTGCCCCTCACCGGTTTCAGTTCGGCGATGGATGCGCGGATGCCGTCCGTGGTCAACAAGTCCTTGTTCTCAAGGGAATTGGTGGACGCCGGGCGATCCGTCGCGTCGCCTTTCGCCGCCGGTCACCACGACCAGGAGAAGGCGTCGTAGAAGATGACGGCCCCCGCCACGACGACGGCGACGATGGCGACCCAGCTGATGATGCGGGGCATCACGTCCACCCAGTCCTGCCACGTGCGCGGCCCCGTCGGCGCCGGCAGGCGCCACTCCGGATCGAGCGCGGCCGGTTCCGGCTCGGCAGGCCCGGGTGGGGCGATCCGGAACGAGGTCGGGATCGCGTCCTGCACGGACTCGGCCGTCACGGGCACTTCCGGCTCGTCCGGCTCGTCCGGCTCGTCCGGCTCGTCCGGCTCGTCCTTCAACTCGCCTGCCACCCGGCCCAGTTCACGGTCCAGCGTGCGCGCGTCGGGCCGCGCCTGCGGCTCGTGTACCAGCAGCGACATCACGATGTCGGCCAACGGGCCCGCGTACCGGGGCTTCGGCACCTCGTCGTAGAGCACGGCGGCGAGCGTCGCCAGGGTGCTGTTCCGGCGCAGCGGGTGCCGGCCCTCCACGGCGACGTACAGCAGCATGCCCAACGACCAGAGGTCGGCGGCCGGGCCGCCGGAAAGCCCACGGACCCGCTCCGGCGCCATGTAGTCCGGCGAGCCGATGACCGATCCGGTCGCCGTCAGACGCGTGGACTCCTGGACGGCGGCGATACCGAAGTCGGTGAGGACGGGGCGGCCGTCGGGGCGCAGCAGTACGTTCGCCGGTTTCACGTCGCGGTGCTCGATGCCGTGCGCGTGCGCGGCGACGAGAGCGGCGAGCAGGTCGCGGCCGAGCCGGGCCGCCTCCACCGGCGTCATCCGGCCACGGTCCAGACGGTCCTGCAACGAGCCGCCGGTGACCAGTTCCATCACCAGCCACGGGTATGTGTCGGAGCCGCCGTCGATGATGTGGTGGATGGTGACCACGTTCGGGTGGTCGACGCGGGCCAGGGCCCGGGCCTCGCGCAGGACGCGGGCGCGCAAGGTCCGCACGGCGTCCGGGTCCTCGTCGGCGGCCTGCGGGCGGACCTCCTTGAGGGCAACGTCGCGATGGAGCGCCAGGTCGCGAGCACGCCATACGGTGCCCATGCCGCCGCCCCCGAGCCGTTGCGTCAGCTCGAATCGGCCGTCGATCACACGTGGACCGCCACCGTTCCCGTTCACCGGTCGGACTCCTCACTCAGGGCCCTGTTCGACGGGCCCGACCATCATGGCGCACGCCTCGACGGACCCAGCGAGCACCCCTGCCGGATCGACGGTCTCCCCTCAGGTCATGTGAGGTCTAGCCAATGCCCTGGCTCGGACACCGCCGGCCATCGGCGTGCAGGGAGCCAAGAAGGGCCAGGGCTTGGGCGGAGGCGCTGCCCGGTTCGGCATGGTAGATGACGAGTTGCCGGGCCGGGGCGTCGCGGACGTCGAAGGACTGGTAGGTGAGGGAGAGCGGGCCGACGTCCGGGTGGAGGAGTTGCTTGGCGTCCTGTGTTTTGCCCCGCACGGTGTGCTGCTCCCACAGCCGCCGGAATTCGGCACTGTGCTCGGTCAGCGTGTCCACGAGGTGCCGCAGACGCGGGGAACAGCCCCTTCCCGCACACAAGTTGCCCCCTGCGCGGGCTCGACCAGCACCACGACCGCGCAGGTTAAAGATCAAGCTAGGACCTCGTGTTCGGACCATGCTGGGCTCCGGGCGGCACTCACCGTTGCCGGCCCCCGGCCAGGAGCCCCGCCAGCCGCTCGTACGTCGTCTCCCATCCCCAGTCCGTCCGCACCCGTTCACGGCCCTTCTCCCCCATCGCGGCGGCGGTGTCGCGGTCCCGCAGGAGTTCGACGAGCCGGGCCGCGATGGCCGGCACGTCCCGCCCGTCGACCAGGTGACCGGTCACCCCGTCGCACACCGTGTCCGCCGCACCGCCCGAGTCCCCCGCCAGCACCGGCAGTCCGGCCGCGGCGGCCTCCAGGAACACGATCCCGAGGCCCTCCACCTCCAGGCCCCGACGCCGGGTGCGGCACGGCATCGCGAAGACATCGGCCGCCGCGAAGAACCCGGGCATCGCCGCATGCGGATGCCCGCCCGCCAGAACGACCGCGTCCGCGAGCCCCGCCTCCGCGGCCGCACGCCGCAGACAGGACGCACCGGGACCGTCGCCGACCAGCAGGAGGGTGGCCCCCGGCACCGCCCGGCGGACCTCCGGCAGCGCGCGTACCAGCATGTCCTGGCCCTTGCGGGGGACGAGCCGCGCCGCGCAGAGGATCACCGGTCCGCCGCCCAGCCCGTAGCTCCGGCGGACGGCGCTCCCCCCGGGGCGGGCACGGAAGGCCTCGGAGTCCACACCGGGCACCAGGCGCACCATCCGGCGCGCGGCCACCGGCCCGAGGGCGGCGGCGATCGGTACACGGGTCGCCTCGCCGAGATGGGTGACGGTGTCCGTGACCGCCCCGATCCGCCGCAGGAGCGCCCGGGTGCCGGGGGTGCGGGCCCACCACACCTCGTGGCCGTGCGTGGTGGCCACGATCCGCCGGATCCCGGCCTCCCGGCGCAACCGGTCCGCCATCAGCGCGAGGGGCGCGGCGGCGCCGAACCAGACCCGGTCGCAGCCGTACTGCCGGGCCAGGGCGGCGGCCCGGCCCGCGACCCGCGGGGTGGGCAGCAGCATGCGGGCCCGGTCACGGATCACCGGGTACGGCAGCGCGGCGTCGTGGGCGGCGGCCCCGGGCTCGGACGAGGTGTAGACGACCACGGAATCGGCGGGGAACCGGCTGGTCATCGCGTGGACGAACGTCTCGATGCCGCCCTGGCGGGGCGGGAAGTCGTTGGTGACGACGAGAGTACGGGCCATCGGGGCGTTCCTTCGGGGTCGGGCCGGACCGCTCCGCCGCGCTGCGACACGGCCCAGGCGGCGAGGACCAGCGGGTATACGAGGTAGCCGAAGCGGGTGGCGGGCATGAGCGCGATCGCCAGGCCCAGCCCGAGAGCCAGCCGGAGGGCGGCGGCGGCCGCCGTTCCCGGTGGGCGGACGAGCAGCGAACCGGCCACCGCCAGGGCGCAGCAGCCGAGCAGGACGAGGGCGACAGTCCGCCCTCCGGGCAGGCCGACGGCGAGCAGACGGCCGGGGAACGGGCTGGCAGCCGGTGAGACGGCATCGGTCAGACCGAGCGGGTAGGCGACGACGTGCGTGACGAAGGACGACGGATCGCGCAGTGCGGCAGGGAGTACGAGTGCCGCGGCGGTGAACACCGCCACGGCGGCGTAGCGCAGCGCCGCCATGGGCTCGGTGGCACCGCGCCGCCGCATCGAGATGAGGAGCAGGGAGGCCACGGGCAGCGCGGGCCAGGCCGTCCACTTGAGGGCGGCGGCCAGTCCGGTCACCAGCCCTGCGGCAACGGGCCTGCCCCGCCCGGCCAGCGAGAGGCCCAGACACATCAGCGCCGCCACCGGCAGGTCGACGCCGCCCACCGCCAGCGGCAGGGCGACGAGGGGGCAGGCGGCCAGCGCAAGCAGCGGCGGCCGCCGGGCGCAGAGGGCGAGCGCTCCGAGGAAGGCAGCCCCGGTCCACAGCCGGGGATCGGTCAACGGGCCGTCACCGAGCAGGGCGTGCGGAATCCCGAAGACCGCCATGGCGGGAAGGTACGGATCGAAGTCCGCCACCGCCGCGGGTTCGGGGGCGTACGGAGAACCGGTGGTGAGCAGCAACTGTGCCGAGTGCGCGACGACGTCCACCTCCAGTTGTGCCCGGCGCGTCAGCACGAGGAGGAGCAACGGCAGCCCCACCGCTCCGCCGGCCGCGGCAGCGGACGCCGCACGGCGCCGCCCGCGAGCGGCCGACCAGGCCGCCGCCGCGTATCCGACGGCGGCCGATGCGCCCCAGATCCGGTGCGGACCAAGTCCGGAGCACAGGGCGAGAGCCAGCGCCGCCACCGCACATCCCGCCCAGGCCCCCGGGCCGATCCGGTCGGCGAGGGTGCCGCGTTGCCGGGTGGGTACGGACCCTGCGGCTGTCGCGGGATCTGCTGTTCCGTCCATGATCCCGAGGCTAGGAACGCGGCTCCCTCGGCACGTCACACCCCGATTTGGTGTTCGCGCTCAACCCGTGGCATGAGACGCGGTGGGGAAATCCACCCCTGCTCCGATGCGAGGGCGGGCCCCGTGCCGAACAATCCTGGTATGAGCAGCACGATCACACCCCGCGCCGACGTCCAGCGGGTACGCGTGCGCGCGCGCCGGTGGGCGTCGGCGCCCGCGTACCCCTGGCTGACGGGGGGTGCGCTGACCCTGTTCGCGGCTGCGGAGCTCATCGCCGTACCGGGCTCGACGATCACCACGTTCGGGGTGCTGGTCTGCACGGCCTCCCTGATGTGGCGGGTCGCGCGGCCCGCCGTCTGCTTCCTGACCGTCGGCGCCGCCCTGCTCAGCTTCGGGACCGACGGGAACATGGCCTACGCGACGATCGCCGGCACCCTGATCGCCAGTTACACCCTGGGGCGCCACCGCGTGCAGCACCCGGCCCTGCTCGTCGTCGGCGGCGCACTGGCCTCGCTCACGGTGAACCTCGTGCACATCGACCGCTGGGCACGCGACGGATCGCCTCAGCTGCCCGTGCTCCAGGGCAGCGACCGGTTCAGCCTCGGGCTGTACGCCGAGACACTGGCCCTGACGGTGGCGATCCTGGGGGCCGTGAGCATGGGGGACGCGGTGCGCGCACGGGAGGAGACCCGCAAGGAGCGGGCCGCGGCGCAGTCCCGGCTGCTGTCGATGGAGCGCCGCCAGGCGGCGGAGGCGGAACGGGCCGCCATCGCGAGGGAGTTGCACGACATGATCGCCCATTCCGTATCCATGATCGCTGTCCAGGCGGAGGGGGCGACCTACACCACCCCCGGCCTGTCGCCGCAGGCCAGGGACGCCTTCCAGCAGATCGCCGGGACTGCGCGTACGTCGATGACCGAGTTGCGGCGGATGCTCGGTGTGCTGCGCACCGACCGGGAGGCGGGGGCGGTGACGGCGCCGCAGCCGACGCTGGCCGGGCTGAACGACCTGGTGGAGCAGCACCGGGCGGTGGGCGGCACGGCCGAGTTGCGGATCAGCGGCGAGCAGCCCGAGTTGCCCCCGTCCTGGGAGCTGTCGGCCTTCCGCATCGTGCAGGAGGCTCTGACGAACGTGCGCCGCCACGCGCCGGGGGCGGGGGCGGTGGTGGAACTCGTCTACGGACCCCGTCTGTTGTCCGTCCGGGTCGGTGACGACGGGCCGGGGCCGCCCGGGCCGCTGGGCGAGGGCACGGGCCATGGGCTGGTGGGGATGAACGAACGGGCTGCGCTGCTCGGTGGGAGGCTCACCGCCGGCCGAGGCCCGGCCGGCGGCTTCCTCGTCGAGGCGGAACTGCCGTGGTGATCCGGGTGGTGGTGGCCGATGACCAGGCCGTCGTCCGGACCGCTTTCGCCGGGTTGCTCGCCACCCAGCCCGACATCGAGGTGGTCGGCGAGGCGGAGGACGGGGCGGCGGCGGTCCGGCTCGCCGCGGCACACCGTCCGGACCTCGCGCTGCTCGACATCCGGATGCCGGGGCTGAACGGCATCGACGCGGCCCGCGAGATCATCGCCGCGTCCGCAGGTGCGACCAGAGCGCTGATGCTGACGACGTTCGGGCTCGACGAGTACGTGTACGACGCCCTGATGGCGGGGGCCAGCGGGTTCCTGCTGAAGGACGCGACGTTCCCCGAACTGCTGCACGCGGTACGGGTGGTGGCCGAGGGCCAGGCACTGCTCTCCCCGGACATCACCGGCCGGCTGATCGCGGAGTTCACCCGGCAGCGGATCGCCGCTCCTCCCGCGCGCTCCATCGAGGGTCTGACCGGCCGGGAGGTGGAAGTGCTCGTCCTGATCGCCCAGGGTCTGTCGAACGTGGACATCGCCGACCGTCTCACCATCACCGCGCACACGGTCAAGACCCACATCAACCGGGTGTTCGCGAAGATGGAGCTGCGGGACCGTGCTCAGGCCGTGATCCTCGCGTACGAACTGGGGCTGGTCGTGGCCGGGTCCGGTGCCGGCGGAATCCGCCCGCGGGGCCCGGGCGCGGGCCGGTGATCCCGCGCCCGGGTCACGCCACGGCGGGCAGCACGACGCTCTCCGCCGCGTCGAAGGTGACGCCGACCTGCGCTCCCTCGTCCGGAGTGCTGTTCAACGGGCACTCCGCGTCCAGGACCGGGCCGCGGTCCGGGTGCAGCTTCACGGCCACGTGGTTGCCGCGGAAGGTGCGCGCGCCCACGGTGCAGCGCAGACCGCCCTGCGGGCCGCCGATGAGGACCCCGGCCGGACGGACCAGCAGATCGCAGGCCCCCTGCGGCGATCCGGCCGGCACCGGCACCTTGCCCCAGTCCGTGGCCGCGGCCTCACCGGTGACCGTCGCGTCCACCACGTTGTCGAAGCCGAGGAAACGGGCGACGAAAGCGGAGGCGGGACGCTGCCAGACCTCCAGAGGCGTGCCCACCTGGGCGATGTGTCCGTCACGCATCACGACGACCCGGTCGGCGAGCGCGAAGGCCTCGCCCTGGTCGTGGGTGACGGCGAGCACCGTCGTACCCAGCCTGCCGAAGAGTGTGCGCAGTTCGACGACGAGCCGTTCGCGCAGACTGCGGTCCAGCTGGCCCAGGGGTTCGTCCAGCATCAGCAGTTTGGGCCGGGGGGCGAGGGCCCGGGCGAGGGCGACGCGCTGCTGTTCGCCGCCCGAGAGCGCGGCGACGGCACGCCGTTCGGCGCCGGGCAGGCCCACCAGGTCGAGGAGTTCGGCGACCTGGCGGTCCTGCTCAGCCCGCTTCACACCGTGCATCCGCAGACCGAAGGCGACGTTGGCGCCGACGTCGCGGTGCGGGAACAGCTGGTGGTCCTGGAACATCAGGCCCAGGCCGCGTCGGTGGACCGGCACACCGTCCTGGTCCGCGCCGTCGAGGAGCACCCGTCCGCCGTCGGCCTCCTGGAGTCCTGCGACCACCCGCAGCAGGGTGGACTTCCCGCTGCCGCTCGGTCCCAGGACGCAGACGACCTCGTGCTCGGCGACCTCCAGGTCCACGGCGTCCAGCGCCGCACGTTCACCGAAGCGCACGGTGGCCGATTCCAGTGTCAGCATCTCTAGAACTCCCCGGATCGGTCCGTGCGGATACGTTCGAGCAGCAGCAGCGATACCGCGCACACGAGCATCAGGATGGTGCTGAGGGCCATCGCCTGGCCGTAGTTGAGCTCCCCGGACCGGCCCAGCAGCCGGGCGACGGCCACCGGAAGCGTGGGGTTGTCGGGCCGTGCGATGAACACCGTGGCCCCGAACTCGCCGAGCGACACGGCGAACGCGAAACCGGCGGCGACCAGCAGTGCCCGGCGCACCAGCGGCAGGTCCACCTCGCGCCAGGCCCGCAGCGGCGAGGCACCGAGCACCGCGGCCGCCTCGCGCAGCCGCCCGTCCACCGCTCTGAGGACCGGCAGCATGGTACGTACGACGAAGGGCACGCCGACGAGCGCCTGGGCGAGCGGCACCAGGATCCAGGAGGTCCGCAGGTCCAGCGGCGGCTTGTCCAAGGTGATCAGGAAGCCGAAGCCGACGGTGACGGCGGAGACGCCGAGCGGCAGCATCAGCAGCGCGTCGAACCCGCGGACGAGCCGGCCCGCCTTCCTGGTCAGGGCCGCCGCCGCCAGTCCCCCGACGACCAGGGCGATGAGGGTCGCGACCAGGGCGTAGCGCAGCGAGTTCCCGATCGCTTCGATCGGCGCGACCAGGAACGTACCGCTGTTCGCCTCCGCCGAGCCGAGTGCGCGGTAGTAGGCGAATCCGTGCCCGCCGGACACATCGAGCGACCGCTCCACCAGGACGGCGAGCGGCAGCAGGATCAGGACCAGCACGGTCAGCAGCACCCCGCCGAGCAGCGTCCACTGCCCCGCGCCGCGCGGTCTGCGGGACGTCTGCGCCGGGTCGACGAGTTTCAGCGCGGTCTCCCTGCGCCGCACGGTCCACGCGTGCACGGCGAGCACGGCGCCGACCGCGACGAACTGCATCAGCGTCAGCACGGCGGCCGTGGGCAGGTCGAGCAGTTGCGCGGTCTGCCGGTAGATCTCCACTTCCAGCGTGGAGAAGCCGGGACCGCCGAGGATCTGTACGACACCGAAGGAGGTGAAGGTGAAGAGGAAGACCATCAGCGCGGCAGCCGCCACAGCGGGTCCCAGTGCGGGAAGGGTGACACGGCGCCAAGCGGCGAAACGCCCCGCTCCGAGAACCCGCGCGGCCTCCTCCTGCCGGGGGTCGAGCTGCGACCAGAGTCCGCCGACTGTGCGTACGACGACGGCGTAGTTGAAGAAGACATGGGCCAGCAGGATCGCCCACACCGTCGTGTCGAGCCGTACGCCCCACAGCTCGTCGAGGAAGCCACCGCGACCCAGCAGCGCGAGGAACGCGGTGCCGACGACGACGGTCGGCAGGACGAACGGCACGGTGACAATCGCCCGCAGCAGTTGTTTGCCGGGGAAGTCGAACCGGGCGAAGACGTACGCGCCGGGCAGCGCGACCAGCAGCGTCAGCGCGGTCGAGGCGAGGGCCTGCCAGAAGGTGAACCAGAGGACGTCTGTGATGTCCGGCCGGCTCAGCACCTCGCCGAACCGCCCGAACTGCCATACGCCGCCGGCCTTGAGCCCGCGTCCCACGATCGCGACGACGGGATAAGCGAAGAACAACGCGAAGAACGCCACGGGCACGGCCATCAGACCGAGCCGTACCGCGCCCCCGCGCAGCGACCGGGCGCGCGCGGCCTTCCCGCGCGCGCCCGGTCCGCGTACGGGAGTCTTCGCTACTTCACTACGAGCGAGGACCACGACTGGACCCACTGCTCACGGTTCTTGGCGATCGTGTCCGGGGCGACGGTCGTCGGCTTGTCGACCGTGGCGCCGAACTTCGTGAAGAGATCCGGCACCTTCGCACCCTTGGTGACCGGGCTGACGAACATGTTGAGCGGCATGTCCTCCTGGAACTGCTTGCCGATCAGAAAGTCCAGCAGAGCCTTGCCGCCCGCCTCGTTCTTCGCCCCGTCGAGCAGACCGGCGAACTCGATCTGCCGGAAGCACGTTCCGGTGGCGACGCCGGTCGGGGCGGTCTTCGGCTGCGGGTCCGCGTACAGCACCTCGACGGGCGGGCTGGAGGCGTAACTGACGACGAGCGGCCGGTCGCCCTTGGCCTTCTTGCCGCCCGCGGAGCCGGAGAACTCCTCGTTGTACGCCTGCTCCCAGCCGTCGACGACCTTGACGCCGTTGCTCTTCAGCTTCTTCCAGTAGTCCTGGTAGCCGTCCTCGCCATAGGTGGCGACGGTGCCGAGGAGGAAGCCGAGGCCCGGCGAGGAGGTCGCCGCGTTCTCGGTGACGAGCAGGTTCTTGTACGCGGGCTTCGCCAGGTCGTCGAAGGACTGCGGTGGCGCCAGCTTCTTGTCGGCGAAGTACTGCTTGTCGTAGTTGACGCAGATGTCGCCGGTGTCGACGGGAGTGACCCGGTGCTTGCCCGCGTCCAGCTGGACGTCGGCCGCGACCTGGTCGAGGCCCTTGGCCTCGTAGGGCGTGAACAGGCCGTTGTCGAGGGCGCGCGAGAGCAGAGTGTTGTCGACGCCGAAGAAGACGTCGCCGCGCGGCGAGCCCTTGGTCAGGATCTCCTGGTTGAGCGCGGCGCCCGCGTCACCGCTCTTCAGCACCTTGACGGTGTAGCCGGTCTGCCGGGTGAACTCCTTCAGTACGTCCATGGAGGCGTTGAAGGAGTCGTGGCTGACGAGAGTGACGGTCTTGGAGCCGGTGCCCTTGGTACCGCCGGTGCCGGCGGCCGAGTCGTCGGAGCTTCCGCATCCGGCGAGCGCGGTCGCGCCGAGCGCGGCGGCGACGGCCCCCGCCGCGATCTTCTTGGTGGTGCTCATGTGATTCCTCCTGGGATGACCAGGAAGAGACGCGGCCCTGCCCGCGCCGGCGGAAACCGGAAGCGGGCAGGGCGCAACAGCTTGAGTAAGGTCCGAACTTCCTACCCGGAATGACCCGGGCGAGGTTCAGAGGGTCTGCGGCCAACCTGTCCTTGGTGCCGCACTCTCAGCGCTGTGGCGCTCCCCTGTCGGAATATGAAGTTGATTTCGAGCCCAGGCTACACGGCCGGTTTCGGCCTCAGCGCTCGGAGGCCGCCAGCTGTCCGCAGGCCCCGTCGATCTCCTGGCCCCGGGTGTCCCGGACGGTCACCGGCACCCCGTGGGCGGCGATGGCGTCGACGAACGCCTTCTCGTCCTCGGGCCGCGAGGCGGTCCACTTCGAGCCGGGCGTCGGATTCAGCGGGATCAGGTTGACGTGGACCCGCTTGCCCTTGAGCAGCCGGCCGAGCCGGTCGCCCCGCCACGCCTGGTCGTTGATGTCGCGGATCAGCGCGTACTCGATGGAGATGCGGCGGCCGGACTTCTCCGCGTACTCCCACGCGGCGTCCAGCACCTCGCGCACGTTCCACCGGGTGTTCACCGGCACGAGGGTGTCGCGCAGCTCGTCGTCCGGGGCGTGCAGCGAGACGGCGAGGCGGCACTTGAAGCCCTCGTCGGCGAAGCGCAGCATCGCCGGGACGAGGCCGACGGTGGAGACCGTGATCCCACGCTGCGAGAGCCCCAGCCCGTCGGGCTCGGGGTCGGTCAGCCGGCGGATCGCACCGACCACGCGGTTGTAGTTGGCAAGCGGCTCACCCATGCCCATGAAGACGATGTTGGAGAGCCGGGCCGGGCCGCCGGGGACCTCGCCGTCGCGCAGCGCGCGCATGCCGTCCACGATCTGGTGGACGATCTCGGCGGTCGACAGGTTGCGGTCGAGACCGGCCTGTCCGGTGGCGCAGAACGGGCAGTTCATGCCGCAGCCGGCCTGCGAGGAGATGCACATCGTGACGCGCTCGGGGTAACGCATCAGGACGGACTCGACCAGCGTCCCGTCGTGCAGCTTCCACAGCGTCTTGCGGGTCGTGTCGTCGTCGCAGCTGATGTGCCGCACCACGGACATCAGATCGGGGAACAGCGCCTCGGCGAGCTTGTCCCGCGATCCGGCCGGGATGTTGGTCCACTCCGCCGGGTCGTGCGCGTACCGCGCGAAGTAGTGCTGCGAGAGCTGCTGGGCGCGGAACGGCTTCTCGCCGGTCGCGGCGACTGCTTCCTTGCGCTCGGCGGGCGTGAGGTCGGCGAGGTGCCGCGGCGGCTTCTTGGCTCCGCGGGGCGCGACAAACTGGAGTTCTCCGGGCTTAGGCATGGTTCTTCCAGTGTCGCAGACAGAACAGTGAGGGCCTGCCGCCCTGTGGACAACGGACCCTCACTCGTAAAACAGCAGGTCAGAAGGGGTGATCTACGCGCCTGTCAGCCGGAGCCGACGAAAATCACCAGCAGCAGCCAGACCACCGGCGCGGTCGGCAGGAGCGAGTCGAGCCGGTCCATGATGCCGCCGTGCCCGGGCAGCAGCGTGCCCATGTCCTTGATCCCGAGATCCCGCTTGATCATGGACTCGCCCAGGTCGCCCAGGGTGGCGCTGGCAGCGACCGCGAGGCCGAGCAGCAGCCCCTGCCACCAGGTCCCGTCGTCGATCAGGAACTGCATGCACAACGCACCGGCCACCATCGCGAAGGCCACGGCTCCGAACAGGCCCTCGCGGGTCTTTCCGGGGCTGATGCGCGGAGCGAGCTTGTTCTTGCCGAACCGCCAGCCGACGGCGTACGCACCCGTGTCGCTGACCACGGTCAGCAGCAGGAAGGTCAGAACCCGCTGGGGTCCGTCGTCGGCGGTCAGGAGCATGGCGACGAAGGTCGCCAGGAACGGCACGTAGAACGCGGCGAAGACTCCGGCCGTGACGTCCCTGAGGTAGCCATCCGGCGGCTCGGTCATCCGCCAGACGAGCACCGCCAGGGCGGTCAGCGCCATGGCGATCCAGGCGCCCTCGGCGCCCCGCGCGTAACCGGCCACGACCATGGCCGCGCCGCCGATCGCGAGTGGCACGAGGGGCGCTTTGATGCCCTTGCGCTCCTCCAGCCGGGAAGTGAGCTCCCACAGGCCCACGACGACGGCGACCACGACGACGCCGACGAAGACGGCCTTGACGATGAAGAGCGACGCAGCGACGACGGCCCCGAGCCCCAGGCCGACCCCTATGGCGGCTCCCAGATCACGGCCCGCACGTTTCTTCTGCGGAGGTGGCGGCGCGGTGGACATGGGCTCCTGCGGCTTCTCGTCACGGAACAGGGGGCCGCCGCTCAGGCGTCCGGCCCCCTGGTCCCGGTCATCACGGCTCTCAGCGTCTCTACCTGCGTCGGGAACGTCCGGCACGATGGGCATGGGCCGAGTCTGCTGGGCGTCATGCACATCATATGCAGGACCCGCCGGAGCGGCCCGCATCTCGGGCGCTGCCCGGTGACCGGCGCCCTGCGGGACGCCCCAGGAAGAGTCGTTCATCAGACTTCGAGCAGCTCGGCTTCCTTGTGCTTCAGCAGCTCGTCCACCTGCGCGACGTACTTCGCGGTGGTGTCGTCGAGCTCCTTCTCGGCGCGGCGGACCTCGTCCTCGCCGGACTCCTTGTCCTTGACCAGCTTGTCCAGGATCTCCTTGGCCTTGCGGCGGACGGCCCGGATCGAGATCTTGGAGTCCTCGGCCTTCGTCTTCGCGACCTTGATGTAGTCGCGACGGCGCTCTTCGGTGAGGTCGGGGAAGTTCACCCGGATGATATTGCCGTCATTGCTCGGGTTGACGCCGAGGTCCGAGTCGCGGATGGCCTGCTCGATGTTGCGCAGCGCGGTCTTGTCGAACGGCGTCACGACGGCCATACGGGGCTCCGGCACCGAGAACGAGGCCAGCTGGTTGATCGGGGTCAGCGCGCCGTAGTAGTCGGCGACGATCTTGTTGAACATCGCCGGGTGCGCACGGCCGGTGCGGATCGCGGCGAAGTCCTCTTTCGCGACCACGACGGCCTTCTCCATCTTCTCCTCGGCCTCGAGGAGGGTTTCTTCGATCACCACGTGCTCCTGCGTGTCTTGAGTGGGCCCGGCGTGCTCGGGCCCGGCGGGTCCTGCGTCGCGTCCTCACCTGCACGGTGTCCGACCGGCAGGCCGTTGTCCATCCTTCGGGGGCGCCCCCTGCGCCCCCGGGGGCCCACCGGGATTACCCCGGTGCGGTCCCCCCGGTTGTCAGGCCCGGGTGCCCTGGTCACTCACGAGCGTGCCGATCTTCTCACTCTTGACCGCGCGGGCGATATTGCCCGCGGTGGTCAGCTCGAAGACGAGGATCGGCAGCTGGTTGTCACGGCAGAGCGTGATGGCGGTGGCGTCGGCGACCTTGAGATCGCGGGCGAGCACCTCGCTGTACTCCAGCGCGTCGAACTTCACGGCCGCGGGGTTGGTCTTCGGGTCGGAGTCGTAGACCCCGTCCACGCCGTTCTTCCCCATCAGCAGTGCCTCGGCGTCGATCTCCAGGGCGCGCTGTGCCGCGGTGGTGTCGGTGGAGAAGTACGGCATGCCCATGCCGGCACCGAAGATGACGACGCGGCCCTTCTCCAGGTGCCGTACGGCGCGCAGCGGAATGTACGGTTCCGCGACCTGGCCCATGGTGATGGCGGTCTGGACCCGGGAATCGATGCCCTCCTTCTCCAGGAAGTCCTGGAGAGCGAGGCAGTTCATGACGGTGCCGAGCATGCCCATGTAGTCGGACCGCGCCCGGTCCATGCCGCGCTGCTGGAGCTCGGCACCGCGGAAGAAGTTGCCGCCGCCGATGACGATCGCGATTTCCGCGCCGTCGCGGACGACTGCGGCGATCTCGCGGGCGATGGCGTGCACGACGTCGGGGTCGACACCGAGGCCGCCGCCGCCGGCGAACGCCTCTCCGGACAGCTTCAGCATGAAGCGTCCGCGCACCTTGCCGTCGTCGCGCTTGTGGTCACCTGTTGCGGCGTCCGCGCCCTTGTTCATGGAGATTCTCCTCGTGCACATACGAAGAAGGCCATTGCCGGTGGGTCTGGTGTCCCTCAGCGGCAATGGCCTCCTCGTCAGATCTGCGGTCGTACGGCGGTGTGCGGCCGTCGACTGCACCAGACCCTATCGGGGTCCACCGTTTTTCGCGGACGGACTCAGATGCCGACCTTGATGCGCGAGAAGCGCTTCAGGGTGACACCGGCCTCGTCCAGGACCTTCTGGACGGACTTCTTGTTGTCCAGCGCGTACGGCTGGCCAAGGAGAGTGGCCTCCTTGAAGAAGCCGTTGACGCGACCCTCGACGATCTTCGGGAGCGCGGCCTCGGGCTTGCCCTCAGCGCGCGTGGTCTCCTCGGCGACACGGCGCTCGGCCTCGACGACCTCGGCCGGGACGTCCTCGCGGGACAGGTACTTCGGCGCGAAGGCGGCGATGTGCTGGGCGATGCCCTTCGCCAGGTCGGCGTCGGCCTTGTCCAGCTCGACCATGACACCGATCTGCGGGGGCAGGTCGGGCATGGTGCGATGCATGTACACGGAGACGAAGGCGCCCTTGAACTGCGCGAAGCGGTCCAGGACGATCTTCTCGCCGAGGTTGGCGTTGGCCTCGTCCACGTACGCCTGGACGGTCTTGCCGGGCTCGATCTCGGAGGCGAGAAGCGCCTCGATGTCGGCCGGGGAGGTCGCGGCGACGTGAGCGGCGAGCGTGTTGGCGACGGCCTGGAACTTGTCACCCTTGGCGACGAAGTCCGTCTCGCACTTCAGCTCGACCAGGACGCCGGACGTCTTGTCCTCGGAGACGACGGAGACGACCGCGCCGTTCTCGGCAGAACGGCCTTCGCGCTTGGCGACGCCCTTCTGGCCCTTGATACGGAGGGCTTCGACGGCTCCGTCGACGTTGCCGTCGGCCTCGTCGAGTGCCTTCTTGCAGTCCATCATGCCGGCGCCGGTGAGCTCACGGAGCTTCTTGACGTCAGCGGCGGTGTAGTTCGCCATGAGTCTGTATTTCTCTCTCGAAGTCTGAAAGATCTACGGGTGAACGGCGGGGGCGGTGCCAGTGGCACCGGCCCCCGCCGTCTTCAGCCGTGACGGGGTGTCAGGCCTGCTCGGCGTCCGCGTCCGCGGCCGGAGCCTCGGCGACGGGGGCCTCAGCCGCGGGGGCCTCGGCAGCAGCCTCGGCGGCGGGGGCCTCGGTGGCCTCCGCGTCCGCGACCTTCTCGGTCTCGGCGGAGGTCTGGACCTCGGCGTCGGCCTTCTTGTCGCCCTCGAGCAGGTCGCGCTCCCACTCGGCGAGCGGCTCGCCGGCGGCCTTCTCGCCCGGCTTCGAGTCGCCGGTCGCAGCGCCGGAGCGGGCGATGAGGCCCTCGGCGACGGCGTCGGCGATCACGCGGGTGAGCAGGGTGACGGAGCGGATCGCGTCGTCGTTGCCCGGAATCTTGTAGTCGACCTCGTCGGGGTCGCAGTTGGTGTCCAGGATCGCGACGACCGGGATGTGGAGCTTGCGCGCCTCACCGACGGCGATGTGCTCCTTCTTGGTGTCGACGATCCAGACGGCGCTCGGCACCTTCTGCATCTCGCGGATACCACCGAGGGTCTTCTCCAGCTTGGCCTTCTCGCGGGAGAGGACCAGGAGCTCCTTCTTGGTGAGGCCGGAGGCCGCCACGTCGTCGAAGTCGATGACCTCGAGCTCCTTCAGACGCTGAAGGCGCTTGTAGACGGTCGAGAAGTTGGTGAGCATGCCACCGAGCCAACGCTGGTTGACGTACGGCATGCCGACGCGCGTCGCCTGCTCGGCGATGGCCTCCTGGGCCTGCTTCTTCGTACCCACGAACATGATGGAGCCGCCGTGGGCGACGGTCTCCTTGACGAACTCGTAGGCGCGGTCGATGTACGACAGCGACTGGAGCAGGTCGATGATGTAGATGCCGTTGCGCTCCGTGAAGATGAAGCGCTTCATCTTCGGGTTCCAACGACGGGTCTGGTGACCGAAGTGGACGCCGCTTTCCAGCAGCTCCCGCATCGTGACGACGGCCATGGCCGTACTCCTTGAGGTGCTCGGTTATCGCGACCGCAGGTTTGCTGTCGCGCCTGACGCCCCGACGCGCCGTGCCACGAAGGACCGAGGAGCGCGGCCACCTCCGCAGAGAGGGAGGTGGCGGGGCGTGCGAAGTCGACCCGGTGACCCGGATCGCCAGAAGAAGTGTACGGGACCAGCCGGGTGCCGGGTGACGGCGCTGTCCACAACCGGCCGGTAGTCCACAGATACGGTCCATGATCCCCGCGGATCCGCGGGGCGGGGGACGGTGGCGGCATGCGATTCACATCGGAACGTGGTGGTCACCGGATCCGGTCCGGTCGCCGCCCTGCCGTGCGCCGCGGCGTGCCTGTCGGCAGCAGCGCGAGGCCCGTCGGCGGGAGCGGGAGGCGGGCCGGCGGGAGCGGGAGGCGGGCCGGCCGGGCCGTGGTGGCGGCCTCGGGGCTGCTGCTCATGGCGCTGCTCGCGTCGGCGTGCGGCGGGCTGTACGCCCTGGCGGCGCAGCGGCCGCCGCCGAGCGGGTCGGGCGCTTCGGGCATCGCCCTGTCCGGTGCGGCGGATGAGCGTGCACCTGTGCCCACGGATCCGGAGCCGGTCGGTGGACGAGGCTGGCCTCTGGAGGGGCGGCCCCCGGTCCTGCGGGGGTGGGAGCCGCCCGCCACCGAGTACGGGCGGGGGCACCGCGGGGTCGACCTCGGTGCCGGACCGGGCGCGCGGGTGCTCGCGGCCGCGGCGGGCCGGGTGTCCTTCGCGGGCGGCGTGGCAGGGCGCGGAGTGGTGGTGATCGAGCTTGCGGGGACGGGCGATCCGCCGCTGCGGACCACCTACGAGCCGGTGCGCCCGCTGGTCGCGAAGGGGGACGAGGTCACGGCGGGCCAGGTAGTGGCGGTCCTGTCGGACGGGCCGTTCCACTGCCCGTCCGACTGTCTGCACTGGGGCCTGCGGCGCGCGGAGGCCTATCTGGACCCGTTGTCGCTGCTGCCGCCTTCGCTGCTGCGACGCGGGCCGTCCCGGCTGCTGCCGGTGTCGGGTGTGCCCGTACCCGGCCCCGCGTAGGCCTCGGCCGTGAACCCCTGGCCGGCCCGCGTGAGCGAGGACCGGTCAGTCCTGGCCGCCGCTGATGCCCCGGACGCCGTTCAGGATCATCGCGACGGCGGTGTCCGCGATCACGCCGGGCTCCTCCGCCACGCTCAGCTCGATGCGGCGGACCGCCGCGTCCACGGAGCCCTGGAGCAGCATGGCCGCCAGCCGGGGCTGCTCGTGTCCGAGGTCGCCGAGCGCCTCCACGATCATGGCGATCAGACCGCCGTGTGCCGCCCGGATCTTCTCGCGCGCGCCCGCGTCCAGCTCGCTCGCGGAGATCGCGACGACGGCCCGATGGCGACGGTCCCCGACGAGGTCGAGCTGGCGCCGGACGTACGCCTCGATCTTCTCCTCGGGCGTCCCCGCCCGCTCCATCGCGCTCTCGACCTCGGCCGCCCACACGGGGAAGTCGACGGCGCAGAGCTCTTCGACGACGGCGGCGCGGGAACGGAAGTACTCGTAGACGGAGGACCGTGCGAGGCCCGTGCGTTCGGCGAGGGCGGGGAAGGTCAACGCCTCCGTGCCTCCCTCGGACAGCAGGGAGCGCGCTGCGTCCAGGAGGGCGCTGCGCTGCATGGTCCGGTGCTCGGCCACGGAGGCCGCTCGAATCCTGGGCACACGACCACTCTACGGCGGCCGCTGTGCGCGAGGAGGGCGGGCGGCACCGATCGTTGGCCGAAGCACCCCTGCCTCGGGCCCGCCCAGGGCATGTCCAGGGGCCGCCCGGGGTTTCGACGGGGGCCGCTCGGGGCCTGGACGGACCGTCTCAGCGTCCGGCGTCGGCCAGCTTCGCGCGCAGCTGCAGCACCGACTTGGTGTGGATCTGGCTGACCCGGCTCTCGGTGACCCCGAGAACGTTGCCGATCTCGGCGAGGGTGAGCCCCTCGTAGTAGTAGAGCGTGACGACCGTCTTCTCACGGTCCGGGAGGGTGTTGATCGCGCGGGCGAGAAGCCTTCTGAGCTCGCGGTCCTCGGCCACCTCCACCGGGTTGTCGGCGGCGGTGTCCTCCAGGGTGTCCATCAGGCTCAGCCGGTCGCCGCCCTCACCGCCCACATGGAGCAGCTCCTCCAGCGCGACGACGTTGGCGAGTGACAACTGGCTGAAAACCGCGTGCAGTTCCTCCAGCGCGATGCCCATCTCGGCGGCCACCTCCGCCTCCGAGGGCGTGCGTCGCAGTTGCGCCTCCAGCGTGGTGTAGGCGCGCTCCACCGCCCGCGCCTTCTGCCGGACGGAGCGCGGGATCCAGTCCAGCGCCCGCAGTTCGTCGATCATCGCGCCCCGGATGCGGGTGATCGCGTACGTCTCGAACTTGATCGCTCGCTCGATGTCGAACTTCTCGATCGCGTCGATCAGACCGAAGACCCCCGAGGAGACGAAGTCCGCCTGCTCGACGTTGGACGGCAGGCCCACGCTCACCCGGCCGGCGACGTACTTCACCAGGGGCGAGTAGTGCAGGATCAGCTGTTCCCGCAGCCGCCCGTCGCCCGTGGTCTTGTACGAACGCCACAACTCGTCGAGCGAGGAGGGGGCGGGCGGGCGCACAGTGCCACGCGCAGCCGGTGGTACTGCCGCGCGGTCAGACCCGGAGGTGTGCTGGGGCATGTGGTGCCTTGAGCCGTTCTGCCGTGAAGTGCTGGGGGACTTTTGTCTGGGCCGGAATCCTTGTGAGCGTAGCGTGACTGAGTGTCGCGGTCCGCGCAGGATAAGGGATCGATGCCGTGCGCTTCCCGGCGAACGGACATGGAGCAGGATGCGGCGACGGAGAGGCCGGCGCACCCGGGCGAGGACATGGCAGGCATCCGGGGCCGTCGCGTCGTGCGCCGGCCCCGGAGGCGTCGCCGAAGGATCCACCGAGGTCATCGGCATCACCTTTTCACCCGAATGCCCCAGGTCAAGAACCGCCTCGCCGCGCGTCGCCATTGCATGTCGGCCGCTTCGTCAACCTCCATCCGTCGCCTTCGCGTTCGACGAACCCCAGTGAGTGCAGTTCGTACAGCTTGCCGAGTGCCTCGTCCGCACTTGTTCCCGCAGCACGTGCCACCTCCCGTGCGTTGACGGGACCGTGGGCGGGCAGGGCGTCAAGCACCCTGCCGCAGACGGGATCCAGATGATCGCGGGGCAGCATCGGACCGCGCCTGGACGGAGCGAGATCCCCGATATCACCCACCATCTCCGCGACTTCGGCGGCATCCGTCACCAGCACGCCCTCGCCCCGCAGCAGTTCGTGGACGCCTGCCGACAGACCGCTGGTGGCCGGACCCGGTACGCCCATGGTGTGGCGTCCGAGCCGTTGCGCGCAGCGGGCCGTGACCAGGGAACCGCTGCGGTACTCGGCCTCGACGACGACGGTGCCTCGCGTCAACGCGGCGATCACTCTGTTCCGGAGGATGAATCTGCTGCGGGTGGGGTGATCGGCCGGTGGCAGTTCACCGAGGACGATCCCTTGTTCGACCATGCGTCCGATGAGTTCGGCATGACCGCGGGGGTAGGCGACGTCCACCCCGCAGGCCAGTACGGCCATCGTCGCGCCACCGGCGGCCAGGGCGCCCCGGTGAGCCGCCCCGTCGACTCCGAAGGCCGCCCCCGAGACGACCACCCATCCCCGTTCGGCGAGCCCCGCGCCGAGGGTCGTCGCCATGTGGGCTCCGTACGGTGTGCAGGCGCGGGCCCCGACCACGGCGACCGAGCGCAGCGCCCAGAGCCGCAGGTCGGGCGTCCCCCGCACCCAGAGCCCTGTCGGCCTGGCGTCCCCCAGGTCGTCGAGCTGGCTGGGCCACTCCCGGTCACCGGGGCAGATGAAGCGCCCGCCGACCGAGGCCACCGCCGCCAGGTCCCGTTCGGGCTCGACGTTCCCGGCCCGCAGCCGGTAGCCGGCCAGCACTCTCGCCGTCATCCCGCTCAGTTGCTCGGCCGAACCGTCCGGGGTGGTGATCCGTCGCATCAGCTCCGTACCACCGCATTCGCGCAGCCAGCGCCCGCCGCGCACGTCCCCCGGTTCCAGGACGCGGGCCAGCGCCGCCCGGGCCAGCCGCTCCCCGTCGCTCACGCCGCCGCGGACCCCTGTCCGCTGCCCGGTCACGACGCCCCCGCGCCCATCGGCGCCCCGCGCGGAATCCCGGTGCGCAGCTCCAGGGCCACCCCGATGTCCGAGGCGTCCGGGCGGTCGGCGCCACGCAGATCCGCGACGGTCCACGCCACCCGCAGCACCCGGTCCAGACCGCGCGCCGTGAGCATGCCCCGCTCCATGTCCCGCTCGGCCGCCATCAGCGCACCCGGTGCCGCGGCCAGCCGGGTCCGCAGCTCATGCCCCGGCACCTCGCTGTTCGTGGTCCACGGGGTGCCCGCCAGCCGCTCCGCGGCCCGCGCCCGGGCCCTGCGCACCCGGGCGGCGACCGCCTGGGTCGACTCGCCCCGGCCGCCCCGCCCCATCAGGTCCTCGCGCCTGACAGGGTCGACGGTCACCCGCAGGTCCACCCGGTCGAGCAGCGGCCCGGAGAGCCTGGCCTGGTACCGCCGGACCGCCGAGGGCGGGCATTCGCACCCGGCCCCGCTCAGGGTGTGCCGCCCGCACGGGCAGGGGTTGGCGGCGAGCATCATCAGGAACCGGGCCGGCAGCCGCACCACGCCGGCGCTGCGGGCCACCACGACGTGCCCCGACTCCAGCGGCTGGCGCAGCGCGTCCAGCGCCCGTACCGAGAACTCCGGCGCCTCGTCCAGAAAGAGAATCCCGCGATGGGCCAACGAGACCGCGCCCGGTCGCGGCAGTCCGTTGCCCCCGCCGACCAGCGACTGCATGGTCGCCGAGTGGTGCGGTGCGCAGTAGGGCGGGCGGGAGACCAGCGGTTCGCCCGGTGGCAGGATGCCCGCCACCGAGTGGACCGCGGTCACCTCAAGGGATTCCTGCCTGGTCAGCGGCGGCAGGATGTCCGGGAGCCGTTCGGCCAGCATGGTCTTTCCCGCCCCCGGCGGTCCCGACAGCAGGAGGTGGTGGCCGCCCGCCGCAGCGACCTCCAGGGCCATGCGCGGCCGCTCCTGACCGGCCACGTCGGCCAGATCCGGCCGGCTGCCCTCGCCCTGCGCGGAGCCCCTGGCGATCCCGGTGCCCATACCGGCGCCGGGCACCATGAGCCCGGCCAGCATCGTGTCCGGGCGCCCCTGGTCGTGGGCCTCCGCCTCGTCGGGCAGCGGTTCGTCGCAGAGCACGGCGATCAACTGCCGCAGGCTCCGGACCCCGAGCACGGAGACCCCGGGAACCAGAGCGGCCTCGCCCGCGGTCTGCTCGGGGACCACCACCTGCCGGTACCCGGCCTCCGCCGCGGCCAGGACGGCGGGCAGCACCCCGCGCACCGGCCGCACCCTGCCGTCGAGCCCCAGCTCCCCGATCATCACCACGTCGGCGATCGAGGCGGGGTCGATCCGCTCCGCGGCGCCGAGCACGGCGCAGGCGACGGCGAGATCGAAACCGGAGCCGCCCTTGGGCACCGAGGCCGGTGACAGACCCACGGTGAGCTTCTTCTGCGGCCACTCCGCCCCGGAGTTCACCACCGCGGCCCTGACCCGGTCCCGGCTCTCCACCAGGCTCTTGTCCGGCAGCCCCACCAGAGTGAAGGCCGCCACCCCGGCCTCCAGGTCCGCCTGGACCTCCACGACTACGCCCTCGACACCGACGAGTGCCACCGAGCAGGCTCGCGCGAACGCCATCAGGCCACCCCCCGCGCGTGCTCGGCCAGAGGCGCACCGCGTCGGGGCAGCACCACACCGACCAGATCGATCCGCACCCCGCCGGGCGGCGGGCCGCCGTGCCCGGCCAGCCAGAGTTCGGCCAGCCGGCGCAGGCGGTCCGCCTTGGCCGGTGTGACCGCGGCCATCGGGTGCTCGAAGGCACCCGCCCTGCGGGTCTTCACCTCGCAGATGACGAGCGCGTCACCGTCCGTCGCGACGATGTCGATCTCGCCGGCGCGACAGCGCCAGTTCCGTTCCAGTACGGACATGCCGGCGTCGGTCAGCAGCCGAGCTGCCACGTCCTCGCCGTACCGCCCGAGTGCCCCCCGTGCGTTCATATCGGCACCACCTCCGGCACCGACTGTGACGCGTCCGCCCCCAACTAGTGGATCTTGGTGGACAACTCAGCTGTTGTGGACAACTCAGCCACCCGGAAGCTCGAGATCGCTCTTGTTGAGCTCCTCGATGTTGACGTCCTTGAACGTCAGCACCCGTACCTGCTTGACGAACCGTGCGGGCCGGTACATGTCCCAGACCCAGGCATCCGCCATGGACACCTCGAAAAACACCTCGCCCTGGACCGAGTGCACCTGCATCTCGTAGTCGTTGGTGAGGTAGAAGCGCCGTTCGGTCTCGATCACATATTTGAAAAGACCGACGACATCGCGGTACTCCCGGTAGAGCTTCAGCTCCATCTCGGTCTCGTACTTCTCGAGGTCCTCGGCGCTCATTGGCATGTTCCCCTTCAGCCGTGCGTTCCCCCATTGTGCGCCAGGGCCCTGCGCCCCCGGTCGCTCAGGCGATTTCGGGGGCCAGCACCAGCGGCGTACGCGGAGGACCCTCATCGAGCAGCGTGCGCAGCAGCTCGGCGAGTCTGGTCGGGTACACCGTCTCACGCGCCGCCGACAGTTCGGCGGAGGTCCACCACCTCAGACCCGCGACACTGCGGCGTTCCAGCCCGGTCTGCCCGCTGGTGTCCGTCGTGGTCTGTGTCGTGCGGGCCATGAAGTACCACTCGTCCTGCTCCCAGCGCCGCCCGTCGAACGGGAAGGAGCACATCCGCTGCCAGAGCAGCGGGCCGAGCTGAACGTCCGTGATCCCGGTTTCCTCGGCCAGCTCGCGCAGGGCGGCCTGCTCGCGGGTCTCATCGCCCTCGAGGCCGCCGCCCGGGGTGAACCACCAGGTACTCGCCGGGTCCTCCGGTTCGAAGCCGTGCATCAGCAGAATGCGGTCCTCCGGATCAAGGAGCACCAGGCGGGATACCTTGCGCGTCTCAGCGGGCACCGGCGGTCACCTTCCCCGGATTGTTCCGCTTCGGCCGGGCGGACCGCGCCGCGACGGGTCCGTACACGGCACCGCCCAGGATGAGCACCACACCCCCGGCCATGGCCCCGAGCTGAAGCTTCAGCGGCCCCTCGGCCGACACCCCGCCGGGCAGGGCGGCAAAGGCCTGCGGCCGTCCGATCATGCCGCCCAGCGGCCAGGCGACGGCGTCAACCCGGGCTTGTACGGCGCTCCGCGGCACCGAGCCCTGCCCGCCCTCCTCCAGGTGGACCCGGGAGTCCAGCGAGGACGTGCGGTCGTCGCCCAGGAGGAAGAGCTTGCCCTCCGGTACCTCGGCCGTGAAGTCGTTCACCGAGGCCGGGTCTCCCGCACGGAGATACGATTCCGCGACGGGTATGCCGTTGACCGTGAGCCGGCCGCCCTTCTCGCAGCAGGCGATCTTGTCGCCGCCGATCCCGACGACCCGCTTCACCATCGGCATGTCACCCCACGCCTTGTCGGTGAACACCACCACATCGCCCCGGCGCACCTCGCTGCCGTCCACCCGCTGCGCGAGGACCCGGTCACCGGCGTTCACCGTCGGGGTCATCGACTCGGTCGGCACCGTGTACGGCCGGTACACCACGGCCGCCCAGGCGAAGCCTCCGAGGAAGAGCACACAGCCGACGGCCACGGCCAGCCCCGACAGCTTGCTGCCGAGCCGGCCGCGGCCGTCTCCCGTACGTCCTGTTGCACTCATCGCAGCGTCCCCCATCGGAGATCGACAATCGCTGATCCGAGTCGGCACCCTACCCGGCGGTACGCCCGCTGGTCAGCCTCCGTCGTCGCCAGAACACGAGGGGCAGCGCCCCGGCTACACCGAGTGCTCCCGGCGCCAGCCCCATCGCGGCGTTCAGCCCCGGCTGGTCGAAGGTCTTCGGGACCGGCAGGGTCGCCCAGCGGTTGACCGGCCACGCGATGACCACGGCCCGGCCGACCACCTCGTCCGTGGAGACGGTGCCGCCACCCGGCAGTTCCTGGTGGTAGCGCGAGTCGAGGGAGTTCTGGCGGTGGTCACCCATCACCCAGATACGGTCCTTGGGAATCTTGATCGGCCCGAACGGCTCGTCGTTGCAGGGAGTGTTGCCCTCGAAGATGAACGACTTGTCGTCCAGCGCCTTGCCGTTGACCGTGACGGGCCCGTTCTTCTTGCACTCCACCGTGTCGCCGCCGATCGCGATGACACGCTTGATCAGGTCCTTCTCCTCGGCCGACGGCATCAGGCCGATGAAGCTCAGGAACTTCTGCACCACGTTCGGGTCGGGTGCCGCGGTGTCCTCCAGCCAGCCGCCCGGGTCGTGGAAGACCACCACTTCGCCCCGCTCGGGCTCGGAGCCGAACCACGGTGTCAGCTTGTCGACCAGCACCCGGTCGCCCCGCTGCAGCGTGTTCTGCATCGAGTCCGAGGGAATCGAGAACGCCTGCACCAGGAATGTCTTGATCAGCAGAGCGAGGATGAGCGCGATGCCGATGAGGAGCGGCAGCTCCTTCCAGAAGGAGCGGGGCTTCTTCTGCGCCGTGCTGCCACTGCCCGGGGAGCCGCCGTCACTCTCCGAGCCGCCGTCACTCTCCGTCGGGTCCGCCGTCGTCCCCGCAGGCTCGGCATTCCCCGGAATGTCCGGCCGGTCCTCGGGTTCGTCGTGTCCGGATCGTGCGCCGACCGCCAAATCCCCCACATCCACTCCTTATTCCGTGCCACCGCCTGCGCCCTAGCCGGTGCAGGCCCACCACTCCCATAACGAGCGGGAGTTCCGCAGGGGTCGGGAGCCGGATCATTCCGTTGGGATCCGGGGACACACTATTCGACAGCCGAGGGGCAGCCGCCGTCCCGGCGCGCGCGTCCGGGACCGAGGAGAAGGCCGATCGTTCCTCCAGTTCGCGCCAGTGTCCGAAGGGCCAGGCGATCACCACGGCCCGTCCCACTACCGCATCTTCGGAAACCGTGCCGTGACCCGTCTTGTCCAGGTGGAAACGCGAATCGGCGGAATTGGAGCGATGGTCCCCCATCACGAAGATTCTTCCGGCTGGAACCTTTACCTCGAATTTGATCGTGGAGGGCGAATCGCCGGGATAGATGTAGGGCTCGTCGACCGCCACTCCGTTCACGATGAGCCTGCCGTCGTTCTCGCAGCACTTCACCGTGTCGCCGCCGACGGCGACCACCCTCTTGATCAGATCCTGCTCGTCGTCGGAGGGCAGCAGCCCGATGAAGGTCAGCACCTCCTTCACCTGCTTGATGACCACGGGTGACTCCTCGGGCGTCTCCACCGGGTTCGGCGGCGGCCAGTCGGAGGGGTTCTTGAACACGACGACGTCGCCCCGCTCGGGCTTGGACCCGAACCAGGGCGTCAGCTTGTCCACGAGCACCCGGTCACCGATCCGGATGGTCTGCTCCATCGACCCCGACGGAATCACGAAGGCCTGCACCAGAAAGGTCTTGAGGACGAGCGCGATCAGCAGCGCCACGACCACGAGGACGGGAATCTCCTTCACCGCCGACCTGCGCCGCTTCCGCTTCACCTTGCGGGCCAGCTTGCGCCGCTCCGCGCGGGTGGGCAGCGAGCGGGCTGCTGTGGGCCGGGTGCCGGTGGGCAGCGGAACCTCCGGATCCGCTGCGCCGGGCCTCCGCCCGCGGTTACCCATGCGCCGAGCCGGGCGCCGGTATGCCGTCGTAGGCCGCCGTGTCCGGTACGGACCCCAGCCGGCCAAGCGGCCAGCCGAGCCAGTCGGCCCGGCCGATCACACGGTCGACGGGCACCATGCCGCCGCCCGGTTCGCCCAGGTGGTCGCGGGAGTCGCGGGAATTGCTCCGGTGATCGCCCATCATCCAGAGCGTCCCGTCGGGCACGACGATGTCGAAGGGTGCCCGTGACGGCGCGTCGCCCGCGAACAGATAGTCCTCGTTCACGGGCCGGCCGTTCACCTCGACCCTCCCGCGCTTGTCGCAGCAGACCACCCGGTCACCCCCCACGCCCACCACTCGCTTCACGAAGTCGGTCTCGGCGGGCTCCGCGAGCCCGAGGGAAGCCGCCGCGCCGTGCAGCAGCCCGCTCACGGGGTTCTCCGGCGGCGTCTCCTGGACGAAGGAGCCGGTGCCGTCAAAGACCACCACGTCACCGCGCTGGGGTACGGAGCCGAAACGGTACGCCAATTTGTTGACGAGCACCCGGTCCCCGACCTGCAGGGTGGACTCCATCGAGCCACTGGGGATCAGGAAGGGCTGCACCACGAAACTGCTGAAGAGCAGCACACCGACTGCGCAGACGGCACCGAGCGCAAGGGTGCGCCGCCACGACATCGAGGCGGCGAAACCGTTCACGATACGCGAGAAGCGCGACCCCTCCTCCGTTCCCGTAGCGGGTGCGGAGGAGCGGTCGCGCTCCAGGGGCTTTGATTCCGTGTCCATCGGGGCCAGATCTTATCCGGCCGTCCTGTGGACCAGGGAGTCAGCTCAGCGGTCGCGCTTCTCCTTGATCTTCGCGGCCTTGCCGCGCAGCTCACGGAGGAAGTACAGCTTGGCGCGACGCACGTCACCGCGGGTGATGACCTCGATCTTCTCGAAGATCGGGCTGTGCACCGGGAAGGTGCGCTCGACGCCGACCTGGAAGGAGACCTTGCGGACCGTGAAGGTCTCGCTGATGCCCGCGCCCTGACGGCGGATGACAATGCCCTTGAACTGCTGGATACGGGAGCGGTTGCCCTCGATCACGCGGACGTGGACGTTGACGGTGTCGCCGGGGCGGAACGCCGGGACGTCGGTACGCAGCGAAGCGGCGTTGACGTTATCGAGCAGGGAAGTCATGGTGTCTGCTTTCTTCGCCGATGCCACAGGTCATCGACGGGAGAGTGTGATGAGTTCGGGGTGCTGATCGCGTCGGACGGGCGTCTTTCCCCCTGTGGCAGGGGCGCACGCGGACGTACAGCAGCGGCCTATTCTTCCACGGCCTGGGGCCTGCGCCAAAATCGGCCGCCCGGCTCCGGTGACCAGCCGAGGATGGAGAGCATCTCGCGGTCCTTCTTGTCGAAGGCCGTCGCCTCGCAACGCTCGATCAGATCGGGCCGGTTGAGTGCGGTACGACGGAAGGCCTCGTCCCGGCGCCAGCGCGCGATCCGCCCGTGGTGACCACTGAGCAGCACGTCCGGGATCCCCCGGCCACGCCACTCGGGCGGCTTCGTGTAGACGGGGCCCTCCAGCAGGTTGGCCATCGCGCCCGGGGCGAAGGAGTCGTCCCGGTGCGACTCGGCATTGCCGAGCACGCCGGGCAGCAGCCGGGCCACCGCCTCCGTGATCACCAGCACCGCGGCTTCGCCGCCTGCCAGCACGTAGTCGCCGATGGACACCTCGACGACCGGCATCCGGGTGGCGTACTCCTCCGTCACCCGCCGGTCGATGCCCTCGTAACGCGCCGGGGTGAAGACCAGCCAGGGCCGCTCGGACAGCTCGACGGCGAGTTCCTGGGTGAACGGCCGCCCGCTCGGCGTGGGCACCACGAGCACCGGGGAGTGCGCGCCGGACTCGTACCCGTCGGCCAGTGCCTCGTCCAGCGCGTCGCCCCAGGGGTCGGTCTTCATGACCATGCCGGGGCCGCCGCCGTAGGGGGTGTCGTCGACCGTGTTGTGGCGGTCGTACGTCCACTCCCGCAGATCGTGCACATGCACGTCGAGGCGTCCGCGGGCGCGGGCCTTGCCGACGAGCGAGACGTTCAGCGGTTCCAGGTACTCGGGGAAGATCGTGACGACGTCGAGGCGCATCAGGCGTCTTTCCCGGCTCCGTCGGAGCCGGCTCCGTCGGAACCGGCTCCGTCGGAACCGGCTCCGTCGGAACCGGCTCCGTCCGAACCGTCCTCGGCGCGACCGGATTCGGCGGCCGCCGCCTCCTCGTCGCGCGTGGACACCACGACGGCCTGGCTCTCGTCGATCAGACCGGGCGGCGGTGTGATCACCGCGCGCTGCTCCTCCAGGTCGATCTCGGAAACGATCTCCTCGACGAACGGGATCATCACCTCGGTGCCGTCGGGACGCTCCACGATGAAGAGGTCCTGGGACGGCAGGTGCGTGATCTCGGTGATCCGGCCGATCTCGGTACCGTCGGCGAGGACCACGTCGAGATCCATCAGCTGATGGTCGTAGAACTCCTCTGGGTCCTCCGGGAGCTCCTCGGGATCCACGTCGGCGATCAGCAGCGTGTTGCGCAGCGCCTCGGCGGCCGTACGGTCCCGTACGCCCTCGAAACGCAGCAGCAGCCTGCCGCTGTGCACCCGGCCGGTCTCGATCGTCAGCGGCCCCGTCGAGGCCGGCTCGGTGGCCAGTACGACGCCGGGTCCGAGCCGGAGCTCCGGCTCGTCCGTGCGCACCTCGACGGTGACCTCGCCCTTGATGCCGTGGGCGCGACCGATCCGCGCGACTACCAACTGCACCTTGTGTCTCTCCTGTCGTACGACGACGGGCCGGGGTGGGCGCATGGCCCTCCCCGGCCCGTGCCGGTGTTCAACTCTGTCAGCGAACCTGGTCCACATCGACGAGGTCGACGCGGATACCACGGCCGCCGATGGCGCCCACGACGGTACGCAGCGCGCGTGCGGTGCGGCCGTTGCGGCCGATCACCTTGCCGAGGTCATCGGGATGGACCCGAACCTCGAGCACACGTCCACGGCGCAGATCACGCGAGGCGACCTGCACGTCGTCGGGGTTGTCGACGATGCCTTTCACGAGGTGCTCGAGAGCCTCCTCGAGCATGCTCAGGCCTCGGTCGACTCGGCGGGCGCGGCGGCGTCAGCAGCCTCGTCCGCCTTCTTGTCGGCCTTCTTCGCCTTCTGCGTGATGGCCTCGCCCTTGGACTCCTCGCCGGAGTCCTTGGTGAGGGCCTCGAACAGGGCGCGCTTGTCAGGCTTGGGCTCCGGCTGCAGCAGCGGCGCGGGGGCCGGGAGGCCCTTGTGCGCCTGCCAGTCACCGGTGAGCTTCAGGATCGCGAGAACCGGCTCGGTCGGCTGGGCGCCGACGGAGAGCCAGTACTGCGCGCGCTCTGCGTTGACCTCGATGCGCGAGGGGTTCTGCACCGGGTGGTACAGGCCGATCTCCTCGATGGCCCGGCCATCACGGCGGGTACGGGAGTCGGCGACGACGATGCGGTAGTGAGGCGAACGGATCTTGCCCAGACGCTTCAGCTTGATCTTGACTGCCACGGAAGTGGTGTCTCCTGGTCTATGACGTGGTTGGGCACAACAAGATGCCACGTGGGGTTGCGGTACTCGGAGTGCCCGATGGACGCGTCAGCCGGAGGAGAGAGGGGTCCTATGCGACTGTCGAGTACAGCTAGCCATTGTGCCACACCACGTCGCCTCACCCCACCGCGACCACTGCCTCCGGGATCCGGAACGGCTTTCCGCAGCCGCCGCAGACGATCGGGGCCTGCGCGAGGACCGACGGGACGACGCGCACGTTGCGACCGCAGTCACAGACGGCCTTGACCCGGACGCCTCCTCCGGAGGAGCCGTGCCGGGCCGCGGGCCCGCGGAACGAGCGCTTGGTGTCGGCGGCGGTGGCGACGGTGTGCGCCTTGAGGGCGCGCTGCAGCCGTTCCATCGTCGGCCGGTACCGGCGCTTGGCTTCGGGGTTGAGCGTGACCAGCGAGAAGCCACTGCTGGGGTGGGGCTCCTCGGCATGGTCGAGGCCCAGCTCCTCGGCGATCGCCAGGAATCGACGGTTGTGGTATCGGCCGGCGCGCGAGGTGTCGCGGACACCTCGGGCGGCGGCAATGCCGTGGACTGCCTCATGGAGCAGCCGTTCGAAGGAGAGCTCGGCGCCACAGGCGGACGAGGACTCTCCGATCAGGGACTCGGGCGCGGCAAGATCGGGCAGCTCGGGGTGGTACCGCTGAATGTCGGCCCACGCCTGTGCCAGCTCTGCGGCAAGTACAGGTGGTGTCGTGCTCACGTCGTGACAACGAGCGCGAGGGCCCCGGTGTTCCGATTCCGGGCCATCCCAAATAATTTGCACGTACCAGTCAGTTGCCGTTCATGCGTCCTGACGAGGGCGGGTGCGCTGATCTGCGGAGAAGACTCACAGCTCGCACCAAGGTGGTACGTAGCGCCGTGTACGCCCCGGCGCGTAGACGGCGCGTACGCCCGCCCGCCGGTGGTGCGGGCGCCGGGCGCGGACACCGACAGTACCCGGCACACCGTCCGCCCGCCCGCCCCCTCCCCGAGCGGCACCGCACACACCGCGTGGCCCGGCCCGGAGCGCTCGACGTGCCCGCCCCCGCCCGCCGGGTGAGACTGGGACCGCGGCGCGCGAAGGCGGCACCTCCGGGCACCCCAGCCCGACGGGTGCCGCGCTCCCGGGCGCATCGCCGGCCGCCGCCGCGGGCAACCATTGCCCGTAGACCCCTGGACGCGGCGGCGGATGCGCAGTTCTCTGACATACGGGGGAAGCGCGACGCACGGCCACGGGGAGATCGTCCACTCAGGCACGACCGATCGGTATGACCGGCATCTCGGCGGATTGGGGCGCATTCCATGACACCAACGCTCGTCCGGCACCACACGCAGGCGGAGCCGTCCGCGTCCGTGGACACCGGTTCCCGCGCCCGTGACTGGGCCGAGATCCAGGAGCGGATGCTCGCACCGCTCTACGAGGCGGTGTACACGCGGCTCGAAGTCGGATCCGCCACACGGATGCTGTCGCTCGGCTGCGGCTCAGGGCTGGCCCTGCTGATCGCGGCCGGCCGCGGGGCGCGCGTCACCGGCGTCGACCCCGACCTCGAACGCCTGGCGCTCGCCCGGATCCGGCTGCTGCCCGGCCCCGAGGACGAGAACGCGTCCGGATCCGCCGAACCACAGCTCCTGGAGTCCCTCGCGGCCCCGGCGCCCGGCCACGAGCCCTACAACCTGATCACCGCGTTCACTCCGATCGGCTGCTCCCCCGACGACGGGGAGGAGCTGGTGAGGGCGATCGGCGCCGCGGTGCCCTCGGCGGACCGGCGCAGCACGGTCGTCCTGACCGGCTGGGGGCCGCCCGAGCGGTGCGCCACCGATGCCGTGCTCCAGGTGGCGACGCGGCTCGCGGAGGGCTCACCGCGGGCCACGAGCGGGCGCGGAGCGCGCCGGGACGACCTGGAGAACGTGGCGTTCCGGTCCGGGCTGAAGCCCGACGGCTCGGGCCGGGTGGCGTGCCCGTTCGGCTACGCGGACGTGGACAGTGCGGTACGGGGCCTGCTGTCGACGCGGCTCTTCGACTCCGCGGTACGGGCGACGGACCGCTCCCAGGTGGAGAAGGAGGTCGCGGAGGCGCTGCATCCGCATCTGCGCCGGGACGGCACGGTCTGGATGCCCAACGTGTTCCGCTACCTCGTCTGCACGACGTAGGGCCTCCCGTGCCGGCCCTTGCGCGGGTCTGCACGACGTAGGGCCTCCCGTGCCGGCCCTTGCGCGGGTCTGCACGACGTAGGGCCTCCCGTGCCGGCCCTTGCGCAGGTCTGCACGACGGCAGGGCCCTCCCGGTGCCGGCTGTGCGCGGGCCGGCACCGGGAACGGCTACTTCACCAGCCGGGTGATGCCGGCCGCCCGGTAGGCGTCCGCTTCGTCCAGCGTCTCGTTCGCCAGCAGCGCGGCGGCCAGCGCGTCCAGCCGGTCCCGGTTCTCGCGCAGCATCCGGCAGGCCACCTCGTAGCACTCGTCGACGATGCGGCGCATCTCGCCGTCCACCGCGTCCAGCGTCGCGGGCGCCGCCGACAGCCCGTATGCCTGCTGGGCATCGGCCGGGATCGCCGTCAGCCGGCCCACCTTGTGACTCATGCCCCAGCGGCCCGCCATGCCCCTGGCGAGTTGGGTGACCTGCTCCAGATCGCTCTCCGCCCCGGTGGTGATGACCTCGAACACCACCTGCTCCGCCGCCATGCCGCCGAGCGCGCCGATGATCCGGCCGCGCAGGTACTCCTCCGTGTACGCGTACTTGTCGGCGTCCGGGGTCGAGAGCGTCACGCCCAGCGCGCGGCCGCGCGGCACGATGGTGACCTTGCGGACCGGGTCCGCGCCCGGCTGGAGCATCCCCAGCAGAGCGTGCCCGCTCTCGTGGTACGCGGTCCGGCGGCGCTCCTCGTCCGACATGACGAGCGAGCGTTCCGCCCCGAGCTGGACCTTCTCCAGCGCGTCCGAGAAGTCGGCGCCGTTCACCTCCGGCTGCCCCCGCTTCACGGCGAGGAGCGCGGCCTCGTTGGCGAGGTTGGCGAGATCGGCGCCGGTCATTCCCGGAGTCGTACGGGCCACCCGGGCCAGGTCCACGTCGCCGGCCATCGGGATCTGCCGGGTGTGGATCTCCAGGATCGCCTCGCGGCCGTTCCTGTCCGGCGGGCTGACCTGGACGATCCGGTCGAAGCGGCCGGGCCGGGTGAGCGCCGGGTCGAGTACGTCGGCGCGGTTGGTCGCCGCGAGCACCACCACGCCCTCCGAACCGGAGAAGCCGTCCATCTCGGTGAGAATCTGGTTGAGCGTCTGCTCGCGCTCGTCGTGCCCGCCCATGCCCGAGCCACCGCCGCGGGCCCGTCCGATGGTGTCGATCTCGTCGATGAACACGATGGCGGGGGCGACCTTGCGCGCCTCGGCGAACAGCTCCCGGACCCGGCCGGCACCGACCCCGACGATCATCTCGATGAACTCGGAGGCCGAGGCCGAGAAGAACGGCACCCCGGCCTCCCCCGCGACCGCCCTCGCCAGCAGCGTCTTACCGGTACCGGGCGGACCCGCGAGCAGCACTCCCCCGGGCATCCGGGCGCCCATCTTCCGGTAGGCGTCCGGGTTCTTCAGGAAGTCGACGACATCGTTGAGCTCACCCTCGACCTCGTCGATGCCCGCCACGTCCTTGAACGTCGTACGCCTGTCCCCCTCCAACTCGACCGGTTTGGGCGGGGCCTTGCGGCCGAAGCCGCCCATGCCGCCGCCCATCCCGCCGCGTGACATCCGCCGGGCGATGAACACCCACAGCAGGACGAGCAGCAGCATCGGCGCCAGCGAGATCAGCAGGTTGGCGAGGAAACTGCGCTCCTGGACGACCGGTTCCGCGGTGACCGTGACATCGTCCTTGACCAGCTCGGCCCAGAGGTTGTCGTCGGCGAAGGCGGGCCGCTGGGTGACGAACTTGGTGTACGTGTCGTCGCTGCCCGGGACCTTCGCCTTCTTCTTGAGCTGTCCCTGGATCGCCTCACCCTTGGAGTAGATCTTGGAGACGTTGCCCGAGGTGACCTGCTTGCTGAACTCCGTGTACGCGATCGTCGGCTCGTCCTTGCCGTTGAAGAACGACAGCACCAGGTTGGCGATCAGATAGACGGCCAGCGCGGTCAGCAGGAGTCCGCCCCAGCCGCCCGGCATCTTCCGGCCGGGCGGCTGGGGCTTCGGCGCTCCCTCGGAGCGCCAGGGCTGGTCCGTCCGATCGCGCGGAGGTACGGGGTTGGTCACGTGTGCTCCTCTACCGACGGCCACTTCTGGCGACATTAAGGGAGAAAGCACACAAAAACCTCTGGAGCATCCACCCCTCCGCGAGGACCCTTGTCAATATCCAGAATCCTGTTTACTGTTCTCTTCGTGAACGCCTTCGATGACCGCTTCCTCACGCGCAACGGACTGGCCGCCCGCCAGCTCGCGGTCCTGCTGCTCAACCACGAGCCGGACACGCGGCTGCCCCGCGTGCGGGACTACGCCGAGGAGCTGGGCTGCGGAAACGGCACGGTCCAGGCCGCCCTGCAACTGCTGGAGGAGTCCGGCGCCATCGGGACGACCGCCCGGGGGCATCTCGGCACCTTCCTCGTCCACTCGGACCGCTCCATACTCTGGCGGCTCTCCGGGCTCGGGACGCTGCTGGCCGCGATGCCGCTGCCGTACTCCCGCCGGTACGAGGGCCTGGCGACCGGACTGCGCAGCGCCTTCGAGAAGGCCGGCGCACCCTTCGCGATCACGTTCATGCGAGGCGCCGGAGCCCGTACCGCCGCGCTGCTCGAGGGCAAGGTCGACCTCGTCGTCCTGTCCCGCTTCGCCGCCGACGAGCTGATCGCCGAGCATCCGGTGGAGCTGGTGGCCGACCTGGGACCGGCGACCTACGTCGGCGCTCACGGCATGCTCCTGCGCCATGGCGTGGACGTGAACACGCCGGGCCTGCGGGTCGCGGTCGACCACGCGTCGGAGGATCTGCGGATGCTGGTCGAGCGGGTCTTCGCCGGGCGGGACGACATCCAGTGGCTGGAGGCCTCGTACATGCAGCTGCGCGACCTCTTCGCCCGCGCCGAGGTCGACGCCACCGTCTGGAACCTCGACGAGGTGCAGGACCGGCTCGGGCTCGGCGTCGACGTGCTCCCGCTGGGGGACGAGGTCACCCGCGAGCTGGCGCTGCGCAACTCCAGCGCGGTCATCATCGGCCGGACCGACGGGGCCAAGGCCCTGGCTGCCGTCCGGGACTCGCTGGACCTCTCACTGATCACCTCGCTCCAGCGCGAGGTACTCGAGGGCGCGCGCATGCCTTCGTACTGACCGGCCGGGCAGGAAGGGACGAAGGTCCCGCCCTTACGGGACCTTCGTCCTCGTCAAAATACAAAATCCTGGTTACTGTCGATTTTAGGAGGACCTCCATGGATGACCAACTGGCACTGCGGATTCAGCTCTTCCGCGAGGGCGGACAGATCAAGCCCGAGGTCGCCGACTTCGTCACGGCCGAGCTGGCAGCCCTCGAAGCGGACGGCCGCACCGTGACCGAGGCGACCGCCGGCATGCTGACCAGCCATCTGATGATGGCGCTCACCCGGCTCCTGGACGGCGAGCCCATCGAGCAGTTCCTCACCGACGACCAGGTCGCCGCCGAACTGGCCGGACACCCCGACGCCGTCTCCCGCGCCCGTGCCGTCTCCGAGCGCGCCCGGCGGGAACTCGGGGCCGCACTGCCGGAGTCCGAGGTGAACTTCCTGGGCATGCACCTCGCGGTGCTGGCCCAGCAGACCCCCGCCGCACCCTCCTCCTGACCACCGCGCCTCCCCTCCACCAGAGAAGAAGTACAGCCATGACGAAGATCCTCACCGGCGGCGTCGGCAAGACCGAGGTCACCAGCACCATCAAGCAGCTCGGCATCGAGGGCCTGGAGGTCGTCGCCTCCAGCGACATGGACGCAGCGATGAAGCTGCGCGTCGCACAGGCCGACTACTACCTGGGCACCTGTCACACCGGCGCGGGTGCCTCGCTCGGCGTCCTCGTCGGCCTGATGGGCAGCGCCGCCTGCCACACCTTCGGCCGCAGCGTCCCCACCGAGGAGCAGATCACCGCCCTGCTCGACGAGGGCAAGAAGGTCTTCGGTTTCTCGATGGACCAGATCGACACCATCGCCCCTCTCATGGCGCGCGCCATCGCCGCCCGCGGCTGACCCCAGCCACCCCGATCTGATCACCCCGGGCACGAAGGAGTGACCCCGTGAGTACGACACTCGCAGCCGGTGCAAGCCTCGATTTCACGCTGGCCCAGCAACTGACCGTCATAGCCCTCTGTGCGCTGACCGCGTACATCTCGCACATGGCGCTGGCCGTCTTCAACGACGGCGTACGTCCGTTCCTCCTGGACTTCATCCAGGGGCGCACCACCCGCAGCGCGACGACGGCGGTCTCGTTCGGCCTCTCGGCCGGGTTCATCTTCGGACTCGGCGCCCCGATGGCCCTGTCCACCGGTGTGCTGAACCCGTGGCTCCTCTTCCTGCCCACCGACATCCTCGGCATGCTGTCGCCGAAGAAGTGGCTCGCACCGATCCTCGGCGGTGCCTGGGGCGCGGTCGTCGTCTTCGGCCTCAACGGGGCCAACAACGTGGCGCACGACCTGCCGGTCGACTTCATCACCGCCATGCAGCAGATGTCGACCCCGATCCTCTTCCTCTTCACGCTGTTCCCGGTACTGGCCATCACCAAGCAGTTCGGCCGCAAGTGGGGTGGCATCGCGGGGTTCCTGGAGTTCGCCCTGGTCGTCATGACCATGAAGCTGTGGCCCAACATGTTCGCCGGCGCGCTGGCGATGGCGGTCGGCGTGCTGATGCTCATCGGTCTCGCCGTCGCCAAGGACCTCGCGCAGCGCAAGGCCGACAAGGCCGCAGGCGTGAGCGAACCCGTCGTCGAGGGCGACGACCCGATGGCCTCCCTCTTCAGCGCCAGTGCGGCCCGGCTGCGCAGGTACCTGCCCCTGTTCATGGTGCTGGGCGCCGGAGTCTGTGTGCTCGCCCAGATGCACATATTCGGCGGCGGCGAGGCAACCAGCTTCCTGATCGCCAAGGGGAACTACTCCGAGGCCGCCCAGGTCGACTTCTACCGGGTCTTCGGTTTCATCCCGCTGATCGCGACCACCGCGCTGGCCTCCGGCGCGTACGGCATCGCGGGCTTCACCCTCGTGTACCCCATCGGCTACCTGATGCCGAACCCGTACCTCGCCGCGATCGTCGGCGCCCTGGTCTTCGCGGCCGAAGTGCTGGCCCTCTCCTACATCGGCAAGCTCCTCGGCCGGCTGCCCAGCGTCCGTGACTCCTCGGAGCACCTGCGCAGCGCGATCAGCGACACCCTCCAGCTGGCGATCCTCTTCGGTTCGCTGATGGCGGCCAACGCCATGGGCGGCGGCCTCGGCATCCTCGTCGTCGGCGGGCTCTACCTGCTGAACGAGGCCATGGGCCGGCCGATCGTCCGCATGGCCGCGGCACCGGCCGCGGTCATCGTCGGCGGCATCCTCCTCAACCTCCTGTACTGGATGGACCTGTTCACACCGATCAAGGGATAGCTCCGCTCCCCGGATCACGCAGGCCACCCCGAGAAGGACCCCCCACGATGAACAGCCCCGCACCCACGCTGCGTACCGTCCTCGGAGATCTCGCTCCCGAGGCGGTACGCGGCCCCGCCCTGGCCCACGAACACCTCGTACTCGACCTCGACCGCCGGGGTGACGGCGCCGCCGTGCTCGCCCCCGGCCGGCACACCGCCGCCGTCACCGCCGAACTGGCCGCGCTCCGCGAGGAGTACGGACTCGCCCTCGTCGTCGAACTGACCTGCCGCGGCATGGGCCGTGATGTGCGCACCCTGGCCCGGATCTCCCGGGACGCCCAGGTCGCCGTCGTCGCCGCGACCGGCTGGTACTACGAGCCGTTCCACACCCCCGAGATCGATCGCGGCAGCGTCGAGGAACTCGCCGCCACCCTCGTCCGTGAGATCGGCGACGGCATCGACGCCACCGGCATCCGCCCCGGTGTCCTCGGCGAGATCGGCAGCCATGGGGACATCCCGACGCCGCCCGAGAGCAAGGTGCTCCGCGCGGCGGCGCGCGCCGCCCACGCCACCGGGCTCTCCGTCGCCACCCACGCCCAGCTCGGCCGCGGCGGCCTCGCCCAGCTGGAACTGCTCACCGGCGAGGGCCTGCCCCCGCACCGCATCGCGCTCGGCCACCAGGACCTGCTGGACGACCCGGCGGTGCACCGGGAGCTGGCAGCGAGCGGCGCGTACGTCGCCTTCGACACCGTCGGCAAGGACAGCTATCAGAGCGACGACACCCGGCTACGGCTGCTGCTCGCCCTCCTGGAGGCGGGGCACGCCGACCGGGCCCTGCTCAGCTGCGACATCTCCCGCCACGGCTACCTCACCTCGGAGGGCGGCCAGGGCTACGGCCACCTCTTCGGAAGCTTCCTGCCCAAGCTCCGTGCGGCAGGTGTGGACGAGAGCCTGATCGACCTGCTGACCCGCCGCAATCCGCTGCGCTTCCTCACCGGCGCGAGCGTGGAGGAGATCTGACCATGAACCCCGTACTTCCCCGGACGTTCCCGCTGCCGACCGTGGCCCCTGCCGACGCCGTCGCCCGGCAGTTCCGGCTCATCGAGGCCACCGCCCGCCACTTCGAGGGCCCGCAGCTCTTCGCCTCCGACGCCGGGGTCGTGCCCGGCCTCGGACGCCCCGCCACCACCGCCCGTGTCGAGGCCGTCCTCGCCGACTTCTTCGGTGCCGAGGACGCCGCCTTCGTCCAGGGCGCGGGCACCGGCGCGATCCGGGCCGCGCTGGGCGCTGCCGTCAGGACGGGCGACCCCCTGCTCATCCACCGCGCGCCCGTCTACCGCACCACCGAGGTCACGCTGCGCGGCATCGGCGTCCGGACCGTCGAGGCCGACTTCAACGACCCCGACGAGCTGCGCGAGGCGCTGGAGTCCGGCCGGTTCCGCTGGGCCTACGTCCAGCACACCCGGCAGCGGCTCGCCGACTCCTACGACCCCGGCGCCGTCCTCGCGGCCTGCCGGGCCGCCGGCGTCCGCACCCTCGTCGACGACAACTACGCCGTCATGCGCACCCCGGCTGCCGGGGTCGAACTGGGCGCCGACGCCTCCTGCTTCTCCCTGTTCAAGCTGCACGGCCCGGAGGGCGTCGGCATCGTCGTCGGCGCCGGCGACCTGGTCGAGCACATCCGCCGCGACAACTACTCCGGCGGCGGCCAGGTCCAGGGCCACCAGGCGCTCGACTCACTGCGCGCGCTCACCCACGTACCGCTCATGTGGTCCGTGCAGTCCCAGGTCGGCGCCGAGGTCGCCGAACGGCTGGCCGCGGGCGAGGTCCCCGGCGTCGCCGAGGTCCGGCTCGCCAACGCGCAGGACCGGTGCCTGCTAGTCCGACTCGACCGGCCCGTCGCCAGGGAACTGCCCGCCGTAGCCGCCCGCTTCGGCGCCGCCCCCTACCCCGTCGGTTCCAACTCCCGCTACGAGATCACGCCGCTCTTCTACCGGATGTCCAGCTCCGCCCTGGACGACTCCCCCGAACTGGCCGACTGGACCGTACGCATCAACCCGATGCGGGCAGGCGCGGACCTCGTCATCGAGATCCTGCGCCGCTCGCTGGCCGCGCTGAACGACGCGAAGGACCACTGACCGTGTTTCTCGACACCGTACTGACCCGCAACCCCGGGCTCGTCGAGGCCGCGGCCGCACTCCACAGCGACGGCGGGATCCCGCCCGACACCTATGTGATGGACCTGGACGCCATCGAGGCCAACGCCGCACTGCTGGCCGCCGAGGCCGGGCGGCTGGGCATCTCGCTCTGGTTCGTCGTCAAACAGCTCGGCCGCAACCCGGAGCTGATCCGGGCCATCGCCCGGCACATCCCCCGGTACGCCGCCATCGACCCGCGCGAGGCCCGCACCCTGCACGCCGCGGGCGCCCGGGCCGGCAACCTCGGACACCTCGTCCAGATCCCCCGCCGCGCCCTGGCCGAGATGCTGGCGTGGCGCCCCGAGACCGTCACCGTCTACGACCTGGACAACGCCCGCGCGGTCTCCGACGCCGCGACGCGGCTGGGGTTCGTCCAGGACCTCCTGATCCGCCTCGAAGGCGCCGAGGGCAGCGTCTACCCAGGCCAGGAGGGCGGCATCCCGCTCGCCCGGCTCGACGCCTTCGCCGACGCCGCCGAACGGCTGCCCGGAATCCGGATCGCGGGGGTGACCGCCTTCCCGTGCGTGCTGTGCGACCCGGCGACCGGGGTCCCGTACGCCACGCCCAACTTCGCCCTCGCCCTCAAGGCCCGCGAGGCACTCGCCGACCGCGGCCACCAGGACCTCAAACTGAGCGCTCCCAGCGCCACCTCGATGGCCTCCCTGCCGCTGCTCGCCGGCCTCGGCGCCACCCACGGCGAGCCGGGCCACGCGCTGACCGGCACCACCCCGCTGCACGCCCTCGACCCGGCGCAGCCCGAGACGCCCGCCTACGTGTACGTCAGCGAGGTCGCCCACACCCTGGACGACGGCCGGCCCGCCGTCTTCGGTGGCGGGTTCTACGCCCGCTCCCACATCAGGAGCGCCCTGCTGCCACGCACCGGCGCACGCCTGAACGTGCAGGACGCGCCGGCCGAGAACATCGACTACTACCGGCTGCTCGACGCCCCCGCCCCCGGACAGGACGTCCGGATCGGCGACACCGCGCTGTTCGCCTTCCGCACCCAGATCTTCGTCACCCGCTCGACCGTCGCCGTCGTCTCCGGAATCGCATCCGGTGCGCCCCGTCTGAACGGTCTGTACGACGCCCAGGGCCGGTCCCTGAGCTGAGGAGGCACCCCATGGCCAAGACCGTCATCGTCGTGATCGACGGATTCGGTATCGGCGCCATGCCCGACGCGGGCACCCCGCGCCCCGGCGATCTCACCGCCGACACCTGCGGACATGTGCTGGACCACTGCCGGGAGGCGTTCGGCCGCCCGCTGCGGCTGCCGGTGCTGGGTTCGCTCGGTCTCGGCCTGGTCCACCCGCACCCCGACCTCGCCCGGCGCACCCACCTGCCGGTCGCCGCGGGCCGGGCGGCCCTCGGCTATCCGGGCGCCGACACCTTCGCCGGCCACCAGACCATGATGGGCGCCGACTTCAGCCGGGTCACCGTCGCCCGCCTCGCCGACCACGTCGGCGAGGTGACCGCCGCCCTCGAAGAGGCCGGTCACCGGGTCGAGCTACTGGAAGGCAAGCCGCTCCTGGTCGTCGACGGCGCGGTCCTGGTCCACGACAACCTGGAGGCCGACCCGGGGATCAACTGGAACGCCTCCGGGCGGCTGGAGGACGTGCCGTTCGACGGGCCGGGCTCCATCCTCGCCGTGGCCCGTACCGTCCGCACCGTCGCCCCCGTGGCCCGCGTCATCGCGGTCGGCGGGCACGCGGACGGCCCGCTGGAGCGCTTCGTGCGGGCCGGGGAGGAGGGCACGGTCGGCCTCGACACCCCCGCCACCGGCTTCTACCGCAACGGCGGCCTCGAAGTGCAGCACCTGGGAGCCGGAATCGACCACACCCGCCAGCTCCCCGACCTGGCCGCCCACGCGGGCATCCCCGTGACCCTGGTGGGGAAGGCCGCCGACATCCTGGCCTGCGACGCCGCGACCCGGCACCCCGCCGTGGACACCGCGGACGTCCTCACGCACACCCTCGAAGCGGTACGCGCCTGTGGCGACGGCCTGGTCGTCTCCAACATCCAGGAGACCGACCTGGCGGGACACCAGCAGGACACCGAGCGCTACGGACGTCTCCTGGAACAGGTCGACGCGGGGCTGGCCGCACTCGTCGCCCTGCTCGACGCCCCCGGTGACCGCCTCATCGTGACCGGCGACCACGGCAACGACCCGACGGCCGGCCACGCCTTCCACACCCGTGAGTACGTCCCCGTCCTCATCCACCGGCCCGGCGCGGACGGCGTGGAGCTGTTGCCGGACTCGGAGAGCCTGGCGGACGTCGGCGCGACCGCCGCCGTGTCACTGTCGCTGGCCCCCGAGGGACTGGCCAACGGCCGGGAGCTGCGGACGGGCCGACGAGCGGCCTGACCCCCGCCACCCGGACATGTGTGAGGGGCGCCCGCCGGAAGCGGGCGCCCCTCACACACACGTCATCCGGACTGTCAGCCCATGAACTTCTTGAACTCGTCCGGCAGCTCGAAGCTCTTGTCGTCCTGACCGGCGGGCAGACCGAGCGCGCCGCCCTGGGCCGCCTGCTCCCGGCGGGCCGCCTCGGCCGCTTCCTCGGCCTTGCGCTTCATCGGGTTACCGCTCTTGCGCTTGCCCTTGGCCTGCTTGACCTGCTTCTTCTGCCGGCCGGGTCCGCCGCCCATGCCCGGCATCCCGGGCATCCCCGGCATGCCGCCGCCCTGCGCCATCTTCGACATCATCTTGCGGGCCTCGAAGAACCGCTCGACCAGGTTCTTCACGGCGCTGACCTCGACACCGGAGCCCTTGGCGATACGGGCCCGCCGCGAGCCGTTGATGATCGTCGGCTCGGCGCGCTCCTTCGGGGTCATCGACTTGATGATCGCGGCGGTGCGGTCGACGTCACGCTCGTCGATGTTGTTGATCTGGTCCTTGATCTGCCCCATGCCAGGCAGCATCCCGAGCAGCTTGGAGATGGAGCCCATCTTCCGGACCTGTTCCATCTGGGCCAGGAAGTCGTCGAGCGTGAAGTCCTTCCCGCCCTTGCTGGACGCCAGCTTGGAGGCCATTTGAGCGGCCTCTTCCTGGCTGAAGGTCTTCTCCGCCTGCTCGATCAGGGTGAGCAGGTCACCCATGTCGAGGATGCGGGACGCCATGCGGTCGGGGTGGAAGGCGTCGAAGTCCTCGAGCTTCTCACCGTTCGACGCGAACATGATCTGCTTGCCCGTGACGTGGGCGATCGACAGGGCCGCACCACCGCGGGCGTCACCGTCGAGCTTGGAGAGCACCACGCCGTCGAAGCCGACGCCGTCGCGGAAGGCCTCCGCGGTGTTGACCGCGTCCTGGCCGATCATCGCGTCGACGACGAAGAGGATCTCGTCCGGGTTGACGGCGTCGCGGATGTCCGCGGCCTGCTGCATCAGCTCCTGGTCGATGCCGAGGCGGCCGGCGGTGTCGACGACGACGACGTCGTACTGCTTGGTCCGGGCGAACTCGATCGAGTCCTTGGCGACCTTGACCGGGTCACCCACGCCGTTGCCCGGCTCCGGCGCGTACACCGCGACGCCTGCGCGGTCGGCGACGACACTCAGCTGGTTCACGGCGTTGGGGCGCTGGAGGTCACAGGCGACGAGCAGCGGGGAGTGGCCCTGGCCCTTGAGCCAGACGCCGAGCTTTCCCGCGAGGGTCGTCTTACCGGCACCCTGGAGACCGGCGAGCATGATCACGGTGGGCGCGGTCTTCGCGAACCGCAGCCGCCGGGTCTCGCCACCGAGGATGGAGACGAGCTCCTCGTTGACGATCTTGACGACCTGCTGGGCAGGATTCAGCGCCTGGGAGACCTCGACGCCACGCGCCCGCTCCTTCACGTTGGCGATGAAGGCCCGGACGACGGGGAGCGCGACATCCGCTTCCAGCAGGGCGATACGGATCTCGCGAGCCGTGGCGTCGATGTCCGCCTCGGACAAGCGGCCCTTGCCCCTGAGGTTCTTGAAAGTCGCGGCAAGGCGGTCGGAGAGAGTATCGAACACGGCGCTCGTCGGTCCTCAGGGTCGGGGGCGGGGGAAGGTAGTCGTCCCCCAGGGTATCCGGACGCCGGAGAACGCAAAGCCCTCGCCCGGTTTACGTGGAGGACGAGGGCCTTTTCGCGTGGTGGCCCGGCTCAGCCGAGCGCCTTCTCGATCTCCTGGGCCAGCTCCGCGGCCCGCTCCGCGGACAGCGGCTCGCCCTCCGCATCGGTGACGTAGACCGTGTCCACCGCGTTCGCCCCCAGCGTCGACACATGCGCGCTGCGTACCCGTACCGCGCTCTGTTCCAGCGCCCGGCCGATCCGGTGCAGCAGGCCCGGGGCGTCCTGGGCGCGCACCTCGATCACGGTGGCCAACTGCGAGCCCGCCGCCGCGACCGTCACCCTCGGCGGCGGGGCCTTCACACCCCGGCGCCGCGGGTAGGCGGCCTCGCGCTCGGCGAGACGGGCCCGGATGTCCAGGGAACCGTCCAGGGCGCGGACGAGGTCGGCGCGCAGCCGGGCCGCCTGGGGCAGGGAGCCGTACTCGGCCGCGACGCGCCAGCTGAGCAGCAGCAGGTCCGCACTCTCGCCCAGTTCGGTGGGGAGCTCCACGGCGCGCAGGTCGGCGGCGCGGACGGTGAGGCGGTGCAGGGCGAGGACCCCGGCGGCGGCGGGGAGGACGCCGGGCCGGTCGGGAAGGGCGATGAGGAGTTCGACGCCGACGGGCTCGGGGCCGCCGTCCTCGTGCGGAGCCTCGGACTGGGTGTGCAGGGCGAGGACGGGTTCGCCGGTGCGCAGGGCCTCGATGGCCAGGCGCTCCTGCTCGGCGCTGGGCGCCTCGGGCGCGGGTTCCTCGGGCGCCTCGCCGGCGAGGACCGCCGCGACGCGTTTGACGAGATCGGCGACGAGGGAGGCACGCCAGCTGGACCAGGCGGCGGGCCCGGTGGCGAGCGCGTCGGCCTCGGTGAGCGCGTGCAGGAGCTCCAGCGTGGACGCGGTGCCGACCGCCGTGGCGACGGAACGGACGGTGGCCGGGTCGTCCAGGTCGCGTCGGGTGGCGGTCTCGATGAGCAGCAGATGGTGGCGTACGAGGGTGGCGATGACACCCACGTCCTGCTGGTCGAAGCCGATCCGGGCGGCCATGTCGCGGGCGATGACCTCACCGGCGACGGAGTGGTCGCCGGGCCAGCCCTTGCCGATGTCGTGCAGCAGGGCTGCGACCAGCAGGAGGTCGGGGCGCCCGACGCGGCGGGTGAGCGAGGAGGCGCGGACGGCCGCCTCGACGAGGTGGCGGTCCACGGTCCAGGTGTGGACGGGGTTGCGCTGGGGCCGGCAGTGGACCCGTTCCCAGTCGGGCAGGAGCCGGGTGATGAGCCCCTCGGCTTCGAGGGCCTCCCAGACGGGCACGGTGGCCTCGCCCGCGCCGAGGAGCGTGACGAGTTCCTCCCGGGCCTCGGCCGGCCAGGGCACCGGCAGCGGCTTGGCGGATGTGGCGAGGTGACGTACGACGTGGCGGGAGAGCGGCAGCTCGGACTGGGCGGCCGCCGCGGCGGCGCGCAGGACGAGGACCGGGTCGCGCTCGGGCCGGGCGGTACGGGCGAGCACGACCTCGCCGTCGGCCTCGACGACGCCGTCGGCGAGCGGGGTGCGGTCGACGGCCGGGGCCCTGCCGCCGCCCAGCATGGCGCGCAGCCGGGGGCGCACCGAGCGGGCGCGCAGCACCCGGTTGACCTCGCGCCAGGTGACGTCGGTGGCGTACGAGACGGTGCGGGCGGCCTCGTACACCTGGCGCAGCAGAGCGTCGGCGTCGAGGAGGCCGAGGGCGGCGGCGACCTGGTCCTGTTCCTGGAGGGCGAGGCGGTCGGTGGCGCGGCCGGTGGTGAGGTGAAGGGCGTCGCGGGCGTCCAGCAGGACGCGGCGGGCCTCGGCGAGGCCCTCGCGGGGGGCGTCGGCGACCCAGGAGGCGGCGACGGCACGCAGGGCGGTGGCGTCACGCAGTCCGCCGCGGGCTTCCTTGAGGTCGGGCTCCAGGAGGAACTGGAGCTCACCCTGGCGCTCCGCCCGTTCGCGGCACAGCTCGTCGAGTGCGGGCAGGCGCTTGGGGGCCTGGTTCCGCCAGTCGGCGAGGATCGCGGTGCGCAGGGAGGCGACGAGTCCGAGGTCCCCGGCGACGGGACGGGCGTCGAGGAGGCCGAGCTGGACCTTGAGGTCCTCGCCGGCGGTCTTCCGGGCCTCGGCGGGGGTGCGTACGGAGTGGTCGAGGGCGAGGCCCAGGTCCCAGACGGGGTACCAGACGCGGTCGGCGAGGGCGGCGACCGCTCCGGCGTCGGCGGTGCCGTCGTGCAGGAGCAGGAGGTCGAGGTCGCTGCGCGGGGAGAGCTCGCCGCGGCCGTAGCCGCCGACGGCGACAAGGGCGGCGCCCCGGACTCCGGCGTGTTCGGCCGCTGCGGTGAAGAGGGCGGTCAGCCACTCGTCGGTGAGCGTGGCGAGGGCCGCACGGCGCGGCGGCCCGGACTGCGCCTTCTCCTGGAGAAGGCGCAGCCGGGCCGCCGCGTAGCCGCTGGGTCCCGAGTCCTCGGATTCGGTGGTCACTTCGGTGCTCGTCACCCAGCTGCCTTTCCGTGTGCGGAACAGTCGGTCAGAGTGCGTCCGGGCCGCGTTCACCGGTACGTACCCGGATCGCGGTCTCGACGGGGACGCTCCAGACCTTGCCGTCACCGATCTTGCCGGTCCGGGCGGCCTTCACGACGACGTCGATGAGCTGTTCGGAGTCCTCGTCCTCGACGAGGACCTCGATGCGGATCTTCGGGACGAGGTCGACGGTGTACTCGGCGCCCCGGTAGACCTCGGTGTGGCCGCGCTGACGCCCGTAGCCGCTGGCCTCCGTGACCGTGAGGCCCTGGACGCCGAAGGCCTGGAGGGCCTCCTTGATCTCGTCAAGCCGGTGGGGCTTCACGACTGCGGTGATGAGCTTCATGCGTCCACCTTCTTGTTCGTCGGGGCTGCCGTGGTGCCGGTCGTGGTGCGCGGGGCGGCACCGCCGCCGGCGCCGCTGAAGTCGTACGCCGTCTCGGCGTGTTCGACCTGGTCGATGCCGGAGACCTCGTCGTCCTCCTCGACCCGCATCCCGATCGTCCTGTCGAGCAGGAAGGCGAGGAGGGCGGAGACGACCAGAGAGTACGCGAGGACCGCGAAGACGCCCACGGCCTGCTTGCCCAGCTGGTCGAGCCCGCCGCCGTAGAAGAGGCCCTTGGCGTCGGACTGGACTCCGCCGGTGGCGAAGAAGCCGATGAGGAGGGATCCGGCGATACCGCCGACGAGGTGGACGCCGACGACGTCCAGGGAGTCGTCGTATCCGAACCGGTACTTGAGGCCGACGGCCATGGCGCACAGCACACCGGCGATGGCTCCGACGGCGATGGCTCCGAGCGGGCTGACCGCGCCGCCTGCCGGGGTGATGGCGACGAGTCCGGCGACGGCGCCGGATGCGGCGCCGAGGGTGGTGAAGGAGCCGTGGCGGAGCTTCTCGTAGCCGAGCCAGGCGAGCATCGCGGCGGCGGTGGCGACCTGGGTGTTGACGAACATGACCGCGCCGACACCGTCGTCGTTGCCGAGCCACGAGCCGGCGTTGAAGCCGAACCAGCCGAACCAGAGGAGCCCGGCACCGAGCATGACGAGCGGCAGGCTGTGCGGCCGCATCGGGTCCTTCTTGAAGCCGACGCGCTTGCCGATGACGAGGATCACGCCGAGGGCCGCGGCACCCGCGTTGATGTGGACGGCCGTACCACCGGCGAAGTCGATGACGCCCAGCTCGAAGAGCCAGCCGCCCGCACCCCAGACCCAGTGGGCGACCGGGAAGTAGACGACGGTGACCCAGAGGGTGATGAAGAGCGCCCACGAGGTGAACTTGACCCGGTCGGCGAGGGCACCGCTTATCAGGGCCGGGGTGAGCACGGCGAACATCAGCTGGAAGACGGCGAAGACGTACACCGGGATGGTGTAGCCGTCCCAGAGTTCCGTGACGCCGATCCCGCTGAGGCCGACGAAGTCCTGGCTCCATCCGATGACCGAGCCGGCGTCGGTGCCGAAGGCGAGGCTGAATCCGTAGAGCACCCACAGGATCGTGACGATCCCGAGGCTGATGAAGCTCATCATCAGCATGTTGAGGGTGCTCTTGACGCGGACCATGCCTCCGTAGAAGAAGGCCAGGGCCGGGGTCATGAGCATCACCAGGGCCGAGCAGATGAGCATGAACCCGGTGTTGGCGGCAGACAGCGTCGGGGCGTCTGCTGCAAGCGTCGTGATGCCTGGGGGCATCGGCGTCTCCTCGTCGTCGGTGCGGCCGCGTGCGGGCGATGGGGGAGCAACCACGTGCGGGACCACTGGGGAAAAGGTGCGGGCCGGTTGGACCGCCCTCCACCTGCCGGTCGGTCCTTATGCGCCATGAGATTCGCCCAGCGCGGTTTCGGCCGATGCCGCACGATGTTTCGCCGCAGTGACTAAGAGGACCGCCGTGTTACGTCCCCATGAACCGCCCGTGCCGTACCCACGCTCGGGCCTACTCTGCGGCCGGAGCCGCATACGGTGCGGTTACGACGCTCCGGCAGGGGAACGACCACACGAACCGGCCACGACAACCACCCACTGACCAGGCAATCGGGGGAGCCGAAGTCGGTCCGTGCGGGGTGGCCGTCGTGGCCGGGGTATGAGGTACCGCTCAGACCGCTTCGGCGGTCTCGGGCAGTTGTTCGGTGAGGAGATCGGTGAGCCGGGCGACCTCGGGAATGTCCCCGAAGTCCCTGGCAGCGGTGTCGACGGTCTTGCGCAGCCGGGTGTTGACGCGCTCCGAGCGGACCTTCCTGGCGACGCGCAGCGCCTTCTCGGCCAGCACGGTGGACTCCTCGGGCTCGCGCTTGAGGAGGTGGACGGTGGCGAGGCCGACCAGATTGAGCGCGTACGACCGCTGGTGCTCGTCGTCCTCGCCGAAGAGCTCGACCGCCCTGCGCATGACCGGTTCGGCGAGCGAGGCGTACGTGGGGCTGCGGCCGGCCACATAGGCCAGGTCGCGGTAGGAGTGGGAGTTCTCTCCGTTGAGCTCGGCCTCGGAGAAGAAGCGGATCCAGTCGGGCTCGGGCTCACCGTCGATCCCCGCGTCCAGGAAGGTGTCCTCGGCCATCCGGACGGCCCGCTTGCACTTGCTGGGCTGGCCCATGTTGGCGTAGGCGCGGGCCTCCATCGCATACAGCATGGCCTGGGTCCGCGCGGTGGCGCAGTCGCGGCTGCCGTACTGCGCGAGGTGGATGAGTTCGAGGGCGTCGTCGGGCCGGCCGAGGTGGATCATCTGGCGGCTCATGCTGGACAGGACGTACGAGCCGAGCGGCTTGTCGCCGGCCTCCTTGGAGGCGTGCAGGGCGAGCACGAAGTACTTCTGCGCGGTGGGCTGGAGGCCGACGTCGTAACTCATCCAGCCCGCCAGCTCGGCGAGTTCGGCGGCGCAGCGGAACAGGCGCTTGGCGGTGGCGGCCGGCTGCGGTTCCTGCAGCAGGTCGGTGACCTCGTGGAGCTGGCCGACGACGGCCTTGCGGCGTAGTCCGCCGCCGCACTGGGCGTCCCACTGGCGGAACATCGCGGTGGTGGATTCCAGCAGATCGAGCTCGGGTCCGGAGAGCCGGGACGGGCGGCGGGCTGAGGCGGCCGACTCCGGCTCGACGGATCCGGTGGAGACGACGGGCACCAGCCAGCGCTGCATGGGCTCGATGAGGGCGGGTCCGGCGGCGAGCGCGAGTGAGCTGCCGAGGAATCCGCGGCGGGCGAGCATCAGGTCGCTGCGGGAGAACTCGCTGAGCAGGGCGACGGTCTGGGGTCCGGCCCAGGGCAGGTCGACGCCGGCCACGGAGGGTGCCTGGTGGGCGGCGCGCAGCCCCAGGTCCTCGACGGCGACGACGGAACCGAAGCGCTCGGAGAACAGCTCGGACAGGATGCGCGGGATCGGTTCGCGCGGCTGCTCACCGTCGAGCCAGCGCCGCACCCGTGAGGTGTCGGTGCTGATGTGGTGGGCGCCCATCTGACGCGCTCTGCGGTTCACCTGCCGGGCGAGCTCGCCCTTCGACCATCCGCTGCGCACGAACCATGATCCCAATTGCCCGTTGGGGCGCTTGCCGGCATTCGAATCGCCTGCGCCACTGCCACTCACTGGAACGCCCCCATCCGCCGAATACTGTCGCGCGAACCTCTATCAGAATGCCGCGAACCGATGCTGCCCGTATGCACGTTGCCCGCCATCGAACAGAAAATCGAGTTGCCTCCGGCATACCCATGGACGCACATACTTCCATGGTTCGTGTACCGACGGTAATCCTACGATCACCCCCTCGGCGAGGGCGTTTACAGAAACGCCACCATTCGCCACCCCTTCGAATGAACGCCACCACGGCCGGGCGCGATTCACTTGACAGACAGCGACCGACGGTAGGCGCAGAGAAGCACTCGGGGGCGCGCGCGGGGCCTCGCACCCCGGGGGCGCACCCCGCGCTCACGCCGGTCGCCAGGGACGACGGAGTGTCATGACGACGCTGCGATTCGTCACCACCGGCGCGTTGGACCCGTTGGAGGGGGCATGGGCTTCACGATCGGCGGCATCCGCGAGATGCGGTCCGGAGCACGGCGCCGCGGCCGTGCGGCCGAGGGCACCGCGGTGGCCGAGTACACGGGACTGTGGGGCTGGGCGGTCGTGCCCGGCGCACGCGCCGCGGACGGCAACTGCTCGTGCGGGAAAGCGGGTTGCCCCTCCCCCGGTGCGCATCCGCTGGACTTCGCGCGGGAGGTTCCCGCCGGGGCGACGCTCGACACGGCGGCACGCGCGTGGGCCGAGGTGCCCGGTGCGGCGATGCTACTGCCGGTGGGCCGCAGCTTCGATGTGCTCGACGTCGCGGAGCAGGCCGGGCGCCGGGCGCTCGTGCGGATGGAACGGATGGGGCTGGAGCTGGGCCCGGTGGCGGTGACACCGGCCGGCCGGGCGCAGTTCTTCGTCGCGCCCGGAGCGGCCGCCGAACTCCCCCGGCTGCTGTACCGGATGGGCTGGGACGACATGGCCCTGGACCTGCGGGCGCTCGGCGCCGGCTCCCACATCACCGCGCCGCCGTCGGACCAGGGCGGCCTCGGCCCGGTCCGCTGGCTGCGCCCGCCGGCCCTGGACACCGCGGCGGCACCCCCGCAGGCGCGGCTGCTGCTGGGCACGCTGGCGTACATCTGCCACCGGCTGGCCCCCTGCGGCTGAGCGGCCGCAGCGAGGAGCCCGGCCGCGCGGTGCGTGCGGCCGGGCTCCTCGCTGTAGCTGTACGGAGGGGGTTCAGTCCCCGATCAGGGCGTCCACGAACGCCTCCGGCTCGAACGGGGCCAGGTCGTCCGGCCCCTCGCCGAGCCCGACCAGCTTCACCGGTACGCCCAGTTCGCGCTGGACGGCGATGACGATGCCGCCCTTGGCGGTGCCGTCGAGCTTGGTGAGCACGATGCCGGTGATGTCGACGACCTCGGCGAACACCCGTGCCTGCACCAGGCCGTTCTGGCCGGTGGTGGCGTCGAGGACGAGCAGGATCTCGTCGAGCGGCCCGTGCTTCTCGACGACCCGCTTGACCTTGCCGAGCTCGTCCATCAGCCCGGTCTTGGTGTGCAGCCGGCCCGCCGTGTCGATGAGCACGACGTCGGCGCCCTCGGCGATGCCTTCCTTCACGGCGTCGAAGGCGATCGACGCCGGGTCGCCGCCCTCGGGTCCGCGCACGGTGCGGGCACCGACGCGCTCGCCCCAGGTCTGGAGCTGATCGGCGGCGGCGGCACGGAAGGTGTCGGCCGCGCCGAGCACGACGCTGCGACCGTCGGCCACGAGCACCCGGGCCAGCTTGCCGGTGGTGGTGGTCTTGCCGGTGCCGTTGACGCCGACGACCATCACGACGCCGGGAGTCTCGGCGCCGCCCTCCGTCTTGACCTCACGGTCGAAGTCGGTGCCGAGCAGGGTGAGGAGCTCCTCGCGCAGCAGCTTGCGCAGCTCGTCGGGGGTCCGGGTGCCGAGGACGCGGACGCGCTCCCGGAGCCGTTCGACCAGTTCCTGGGTGGGAGCGACGCCGACGTCGGCGGTGAGGAGGGTGTCCTCGATCTCCTCCCAGGTGTCCTCGTCGAGGTTGTCCCGGGACAGGAGCGTGAGCAGCCCCTTGCCGAGGGAGTTCTGCGAGCGGGCGAGCCGGGCACGCAGCCGTACGAGACGGCCGGCGGTGGGCTCGGGGACGTCCAGCGCGGGGGCCGCGGGCGTCTCCGGTTCGACGGCTTCCGGGGCCTCCTCGGGCGGGAGGCCGACCTCCTCGATGGTGCGGCGCGAAGCGTCGCGCGGCGTCTCGGCCTCCTCGCCGACATGGGGCTCGGCGGGAGGAGTGATGGTCGGCGTGCTCGACGGTGCCGGGGGCAGCTGCTTCTTCTTGCGGCTGCTGACCACGAGCCCGCTGATCACGCCGACCGCGACCAGGGCGATGACTACAGCAAGGATGACGAATTCCATAACCCCCCCAGTATCGGTCACGTGTGGCGCCGTGCGGGGGATGCGCGGTCCCGCGAGGGGCCGAGTGCGCGGGCCGTTACGCACCGTATGCCGGTAAAGGTACGATCCTGGCCGTGGAGACCCGTGGGCTTGACCCCGTGCCCGACAGCGAGCGCACCGGCCGGGTCCGGGCCCTGTTCCCCACCTGGGCGGCCGCCAACATGACCGTGCTGCTGCTCACCATCGGGGCGGGGCTCATCGTCTTCGACGGGCTGAGTTTCTGGCAGGTGCTGGTCGTCGCGGTCGTGGCGCCGGCCGTCTCGTTCGGCCTGGTCGGCCTGATCTCGGTGGCGGGGCGCAGCGGCGGCGCCCCCGGCATGGCGCTCTCGCGGGCCGTCTTCGGCCAGCGGGGCAATCTGGCGCCCGGTGCACTGATCTGGGTGGCCCGCTGGGGCTGGGAGACGGTGAACGCGGTCACCGGCACGTACGCCCTGCTGGCGGTGCTCGACCTGCTCTTCGGTGTGCGGAGCACCGCGACGCTCATCATGGTGACGCTGCTCGCCTTCGTGGCGAGCAGCTTCCTGCTGTCGGGACTGGGCATGCGGGCGCTGCGGCTGTGCTGCACCTGGTCCGCGTACCTCTTCGGCGGGTTCAGCGTCCTGGTCCTGGTGCACCTGGCCGGGGCGACGGCCTGGCCGGCGGTACTGGACCGGCCGGCCGGGCCGACGTCGGCGATGATCGCGGGGATCGGCACCCTGGCGGCCGGCGGCATCAGCTGGGCACCCACGGGGCCGGACTTCACCCGCTATCTGCCGCGCACCGCGTCCGGGCGGGCGATGGTCGCGGCGGCCATGGGCGGCGCGGGAATCGTGTTTCTGCCGATGGTCATGGTGGGGGCGGTGATGGCGGTCGGCACGCCGGGCCTCGCCGTCACCCGTGATCCGGTCTCGTTCATCGGTGTGCTGCTGCCCGACTGGATCTCGGTTCCGTATCTGGCCGTCGCCGTGCTCGGCATGGTGCTGATCAACGCCATGTCGATGTATTCGGCCGGATTCACCGCGCAGACGCTGGGATTCATGATCCCGCGCGCCTGGGCCGTCGGGGTGAATGCCGCGATCAGTCTGTTCCTGGGATCGCTGCTGATGCTGGTGGCGAGCAGTTTCGTCGATTCGTTCGTCTCCTTTCTGAATCTGCTCGCGGTGACGTTCTCGGCATGGATCGGCGTCTTCGGCGTGGATCAGCTGCGGGGACGCGCGTACGACCCGGTGGCACTCATGGACACCACGCCCACCAGCGCCTACTGGTACACGGGCGGATTCGCCTGGACAGCCGTGGCGGCCTGGGCGGCGGGGCTGGTGACGGGGCTGCTGTTCACCGGGGTGGAGTGGTTCACCGGCCCGCTCGCGACGACCTGGACCGGTCGCAACGGGCTCGGCTGGGCGGCCACGATCATCGTCTCGGGCGGTCTGTACGCGGTGCTGCCGCGGTCCGCCGTACGGCGCCGGACCACACCCCTACACTTCTGACGCTGCGTCAGCTAAGGTCCGGCCTCGCCCAGCCCGCCCGGCAGGACCCAGGGGGACAGCTCATGGCCTTCACCGTCGTCCGTTTCAACCTCGTCGACCCCGACGCCACCCCGGGGCCCCTCTCGGCCCGCTACCGTGCGGCGCTGGACATGGCCGCGTACGCCGACGAGAACGGCGTCGACACGGTGCAGACCGAGGAGCACCACGGCGCCGCCAACTCCTGGCTGCCGTCCCCCTTCGTCCTCGCCGGGGCCGTGTTCGGGGCCACCCGCCGGATCGCCGTCACGGTCTCCGCGGTCATCGGGCCGTTGCACGACCCGCTGCGACTGGCCGAGGACATCGCGGTGCTCGACCTGCTGAGTGCGGGCCGGCTGGTCACGGTCGCGGGGATCGGCTACCGGCCCGAGGAGTACGAGCGGGCGGGCGTCGAGTGGGGCAGGCGCGGCCGGCTCCAGGACGAGGTGCTGGAGACGCTGTTGCAGGCGTGGACCGGGGAGCCGTTCGAATTCCGGGGCCGTACGGTCACGGTCACCCCGCGGCCGTACACCCGCCCGCACCCGCTGCTGCTGGTGGGCGGCAGCTCGCGGGCCGCGGCGCGGCGGGCGGCCCGGCTGGGGCTGCCGCTGTTCCCGAGCGCGCATCTGCCGGAGTTGGAGGCGTACTACCACGAGCAGCGCGCGCAGCACGGCACGGAGGGCTTCTGCATGATGCCCGCGGCCGAGACGCCGTTGCTGCATGTGTCCGAGGACCCGGACCGGACGTGGGCGGAGTACGGGGAGCACTTCCTGCACGAGGCCCGTACGTACGCCTCCTGGCAGTCCAAGGACATCCGCTCGGCCGTCCGCTCGGCGGCGACGACGGTGGCGGAACTCCGGGACGAGGGCGTCTACCGGATCGTCACGCCGGAGCAGTGCGCGGCTCTCGCCGGGGAGCTGGACAGCCTGGTGCTGCACCCGCTGTGCGGCGGCATGCCGGTCGAGGAGGGGTGGCGCAGCCTGCGGCTGTTCTGCGGGGCGCTCGGGGGGTGAGGCGCGCGTACGGCCCCGGTTCGCGGGTGCGAGCCGGGGCCGTAAGGATTTCGAGGAGGGGCAGCGGGGACTAACCCATCTCCTCCAGCGTCTTGCCCTTGGTCTCCTTGACGAACTTGATGACGAAGGGGATCGAGAGCGTGGCGAAGCAGGCGTAGATGATGTACGTGCCCGACAGGTTCCAGTCGGCGAGGCTCGGGAAGCTCGCGGTGATCGCCCAGTTGGCGATCCACTGCGCGGAGGCGGCGACGCCGAGTGCGGCGGCGCGGATCCGGTTCGGGAACATCTCGCCGAGGAAGACCCAGACCACGACGCCCCACGAGAGGGCGAAGAAGAGCACGAAGACGTGGGCGGCGACGAGGGCGACCACGCCCTGGGTGTTGGGGAGTTTGCCGTCGACCAGCGCGGCGGAGAAGGCCCACGCCTCGAAGGCGAGGGCGATGGCCATGCCGCAGGAGCCGACGAGGGCCAGCGGGCGGCGGCCAACCCGGTCCACCAGGATCATCGCGATCACCGTACCGATGATGTTGATGATCGAGGTCGTGAACGAGTAGAAGAACGAGGCGGTCGGGTCGATGCCGACCGACTGCCACAGTGTCGCCGAGTAGTAGAACGCCACGTTGATGCCGACGAGCTGCTGGAACACCGAGAGGCCGATACCGACCCAGACGATGGGCAGGAAGCCGAAGCGGCTGCCCAGCAGGTCCTTGAAACTCGACTTGTGCTCGCGGTGCATCGCGGTCTCGATCTCGGCGACCCGGGCGTCGAAGTCGATGTTCTCGCCCTCGACCTCTTTGAGGATCTGCCGGGCCCGGTCCTTCTTGCCGACGGAGATCAAGAAGCGCGGCGACTCGGGGATCGCGAACGAGAGGAGCCCGTAGAGAATCGCGGGCACGACCATCACACCGAGCATCCACTGCCAGGCTTCCAGCCCGCCGATCTTGCCGCGCTGGTCGCCGTCGGCGATCTGCAGGATGCCGTAGTTGACCAGCTGGGAGATGGCGATGCCGATGACGATCGCCGCCTGCTGGAAGGAGCCGAGCCGGCCGCGGTAGGCGGGCGGGGAGACCTCGGCGATGTACGCCGGGCCGATCACCGACGCCATGCCGATGGCGAAGCCGCCGATGATGCGCCACATCGCCAGGTCCCAGAGCGCGAAGGGGAGCGCGGAACCCACGGCGCTGATGGTGAAGAGCACCGAGGCGATCTGCATGCAGCGGATGCGGCCGATGCGGTCGGCGATCCGCCCGGCCGTGGCGGCGCCGATCGCACAGCCGATCAGGGCGATGGCGATGACCTGGGCGAGCGTGCCGGAGCCGATGTCGTACCGGCTGCGGATCGCTTCGACCGCGCCGTTGATCACGGAGCTGTCGTAGCCGAAGAGGAAGCCACCCATAGCGGCCGCGGCAGTGATGAAGATGACATGGCCGATGTGGTCCGGATGGGCCGTCCGGGCTCCGGACTCTGGTCCCTGCGGTGTGCTGGTCACATGAACTCCTGGGGCCTGGGCGCAACGTCAGGCGTGGGGGGTGAACCCTCCCAGTGGCGCATAACTTCAGTCCTGCCACCACATGAAGACAAAAACGATGTTTCAGAGACTATGCGTTCAACTTCTGAAGTCGATGTCAGGGTCAGGGCCCGCATATACCCAGGATTGCCCGCATCAGCATGTTGGAGTCTTGAAGATTACGTAAAGGCTCAGCGCAGCCGCTGGCTGATCACCTTGGAGACGCCGTCGCCCTGCATCGAGACGCCGTACAGCGCGTCGGCGACCTCCATCGTCCGCTTCTGGTGCGTGATCACGATGAGCTGGGAGCTCTCCTGGAGCTCCTCCATGATCCGGATCAGCCGCTGCAGATTGGTGTCGTCGAGCGCCGCCTCGACCTCGTCCATCACATAGAACGGACTCGGCCTGGCCTTGAAGATCGCGACCAGCAACGCCACCGCCGTCAGGGACCTTTCGCCGCCCGACAGCAGGGAGAGCCGCTTGACCTTCTTGCCCGGCGGCCGGGCCTCGACGTCCACACCGGTCGCCAGCATGTTGTCCGGATCGGTCAGGACGAGCCGCCCCTCACCACCCGGGAAGAGCCGTGAGAAGACCCCCTCGAACTCCCTGGCCGTGTCCCGGTACGCCTCGGTGAAGACCTGCTCGACCCGCTCGTCGACCTCCTTGATGACCTGCATCAGATCGGCCCGGGTCTTCTTCAGGTCCTCCAACTGCTCGGAGAGGAACTTGTGCCGCTCCTCAAGCGCCGAGAACTCCTCAAGGGCGAGCGGATTCACCTTCCCGAGTTGCTGGTACGCCCGTTCGGCCGACTTCAGCCGCTTCTCCTGCTCGGCCCGGACGAACGGCTTCGGCTGGTTGCGGGGGTGCTCCGGATCCTCCGGCAGCTCCTCCCCGTCGGCCGCGGGGGACGGCGGGACGAGCTGGTCGGGACCGTACTCCGCCGCCAGACCGGCCGGCTCCACGCCGAGCTCCTCCAGGGCCTTCGCCTCCAGCTGCTCTATCCGCAGCCGCTTCTCGGCACCGAGCACCTCCCCCCGGTGGACCGAGTCCGTCAGCTTGTCGAGCTCGCCCTTGAGCTCGCGGCCCCGGTGACGTTCGGCCGCGAGCTCCCGCTCCCGCTCGGCCTTCGACGCCTCGGCGGCGCCCCTCTCCTCCTCCGCCCGCACGACCGACACCTCGACGTGGGCGAGCAGCTGGCGGGCGCCGGACGCGACGGCCGAGGCCACCGCGGCCTCGTGGCGCAGCCGGGCGCGGCGCTGCTCGACGCGGGCACGGGCCTCACGTTCGGCGCGGGCGCCCCGGTCCAGGGAATCGGCGCGGCCTGCGAGGGCCTTGACCCGTTCCTCGTGGGTACGGACCTGGAGCCGGGCCTCCATCTCGGTCTGGCGGGCGTTGGCACCGTCGGCGGCCAGCCGGTCGCGCACGGCGGTGTCCGGCTCCTCGTCCGCCCCCTCCTCAGCCGCCTCCTCGGCCACCAGCAGCCGCTCGGCGAGCTCTTCGGCCTCCTCCGTCGCCCGCTCCAGGGCCTCCTGGGCGCGGGCGGCGGACGCGGTCATCCGCTCGGCCTCACCGGCCGCCCCGCGCGCCTGGCCTGCCAGCCGGCCGAGCTGCTGGGCCACGCCGGACTTCTCCCGCTCCGCGGTCCGGCGGCGCTCCCCCAGCTCCTCGACGAGCGCCGCGCAGTCACCGCGCCGCTGTGCCGCGTCCCGCTGCGTCCCGGCCAGCTCCGTGCACCGCACGGCGAGCCCGGCCAGCTCCGCCGCCGCCTCGTCCACGGACGCCTGGACTTCCAGGAGGCTGGGCGCCCCCGCCGAGCCGCCGTGCGCGAAGTGCGCCGAGAGCACGTCCCCCTCGCCGGTCACCGCCGTCAGCTCCGGGTGGGCGGCGACCAGGTCCTCGGCGTCCTCCAGCGTTCCGACGACCACCATGCCCCGGACCAGCCTGCGGACCGCGGCCATCAGTCCGACGGGACCGCTGACGAGATCTGCGACGGCAGGGGCGCCCCGGCCGCCGCCCGGAACCAGCGCGGTCAGCTGTCCGGCGGGCTCGGCGTCGGTCTCCGTCCCGCTCCCTGCGCGGGCCGGTCCGCCGGGAGTGAGGGGCTCGGTGGCCTCCGGCACCCGGGGTGCGGGGCCGGACTGCGCGCCCTGCCCGGGGACATGGGCGGCACCGGGCGGCGACGCAGGGTGCGGCTCCGGTCCCTGTCCGGGTACGTGCCCCACGGCACCCGATCCGCCGGGCGCGCCGCCGAGCAGCAGGGACGCGCGTCCCGCGTCCTGCTTGCGCAGCAGCCGGATCGCCTCCGCGGCCGCACCCGGGTCCGTCGCCGCCACGGCGTCCGCCGCCGCGCCCAGGGCCGCAGCCACCGCGATCTCGTGTCCCGGCGCCACGGTGAGCAGTTCCGCAGCCGGTCCGAGCAGACCCGTCAACCGGTCCCGGGCGCCCAGCAGCACACCGGTGCCGTCCTTCCGGCGCAGCCCGAGGGCCAGCGCGTCATGGCGGGCCGCGACCGCCGCGCGCTTGCGTTCGGCGGCGGTGAGGTCCTCGCGCGCGGCGGAGAGCGCCCCCTCCGCCTCCGTCAGCTCGCGCCGGGCGGCCTCGTGGCGCTCGCCGAGTTCCGCGTCCCCGGCGTCCAGGCCGTCGACCTCGGCCTTCAGCTGCTCGTACTCCTCCTGGGCCCGGGCAGCCCGCTCCCGCGCCTCGTCGCGTGAGGCGGCCAGCCGGTCGATCTCCGACTGCGCCGAACCGGCGCGGCTGCGGGCCGCGTTGACCTGGCCGTTCAGCCGGGCGAGCCCTTCGCGGCGGTCCGCGAGCGCGCGGGCCGCGTCCTTGAGCCTGCGTTCCTCGGCCGCCAGTTCCCGTTCCAGTTCGGCGCGGTGGGACGCCGTGTCCTCCAGGGCGTGCTCCGCCGCCTCCAGTGCCGCGGTCAGCTCCGCCTCCTGCTCGCGGATCCGGGCCGCCTCGCGCTCCATGTCCTCGGGGTCGCGTCCGCGCCGCTCCTCGTCGGGCGGCGCGGTGGCGCTCTTCACCCGGGCGTCGGCGAGCGAGATCGTGCCGCGTACGCGTTCGGCCAGCTGCGAGAGTTCGTACCAGGTCTGCTGGGCCCGCTGGAGCCGGGGCGTCAGCCGCCTTACCTCGCCCTCCAGTTCGGCCTCGCGCGCGAGGGCCGCCTTCAGTTCCGTCTCGGCTGCCTCGCGGCGCTGCTTCAGCTCCGCCTCGTCGGCGATCTCGCTGCGCAGCGCGGTGTGCAACCGGACCAGGTCGTCGGCGAGGAGGCGCAATCGGGCGTCGCGCAGATCGGCCTGGATGACGGCGGCCCGGCGGGCCACCGCCGCCTGCCTGCCGAGCGGTTTCAGCTGCCGCCGCAGTTCGTCGGTGAGATCCTGCACGCGGGCCAGGTTCGCCCCCATCGCGTCCAGCTTCCGGAGCGCCTTCTCCTTGCGCTTGCGGTGCTTGAGGACGCCCGCGGCCTCCTCGATGAAGGCGCGGCGCCCCATCGGGTCCGCGTGGAGTACGGAATCGAGCTGCCCCTGGCCGACGATGACATGCATCTCCCGGCCGATACCGGAGTCGGAGAGGAGTTCCTGGATGTCCAGCAGCCGGCAGGTGTCACCATTGATCTGGTATTCGCTGCCGCCGTTGCGGAACATGATCCGAGTGATCGTCACTTCGGCGTACTCGATGGGCAGTGCGCCGTCGGAATTGTCGATGGTCAGCGAGACTTCCGCCCGGCCGAGCGGCGGCCGCCCGGTGGTACCGGCGAAGATCACGTCTTCCATCTTGCCGCCGCGCAGGGATTTGGCACCCTGCTCCCCCATGACCCAGGAGAGCGCGTCCACGACATTGGACTTGCCCGACCCATTGGGGCCGACCACGCAGGTGATCCCGGGTTCGAACCGCAGGGTGGTGGCGGAGGCGAACGATTTGAAACCACGCAGGGTCAGGGCCTTGAGATGCACGCCGCCGGACTCTACCTTTCGCTCTCGGTTTCGCTGATGAAGGTGCAGGGCACATCAGACGGTAAGGGAAGGGGTGTACGTCCGGGGCGGGACGGGCGCAGTCCGGAGGGGAAAAGAAAGAAGGGACGCCGAAGCGTCCCCTGTAAATCTTGTGGCATGCTGCCAGACCTCGTGGTTCCAGATCCAGTGCAGTGCCACGTCGACGGATCCACCGCCCAATGAGGCGCGCTTGCCCGGATCAGTGACGAGGCACATGAAGAGGCAGATCAAGAGCAATTGATCTTCAATGATCCGGTGACGATCCGGCGATGGTCCAGAGCGGCTGACGCGTGCAGCCCGACCGACCCCTGAGGGCCATGGGTCAGGTCAGCGCCGGCTCCGCCTGAGGTACGTCGATGTCGATGCTGTCGAGCAGCGACTCTTGGTGCTGGGCGGCGGCGTTCAGCGCGTCGTTCTCGTCCTGAATCCGTACAAGCTCGGACTCAAGATCCTGGACGCGCTGCTGAAGCCGTCGCATCTCGGCGAGGAGTCGCGGATCGGAACCGCCGACGTAACCGAGAAGCGCCTTTGCCATGAGGATGGTCCTCCACACTGAGTGACCGACCGATGCGGTGTGGGTCGTGAGGGAATCGCACCCGCGGTGCTCGGCAGTGCTCTGTGTTCACTGCTGTTCTGCTGCCAAACAGCTCTGCCGAACAGCTAAGGTGCGCGGGGATTTCAGCGTCTCACCAAAAAGTTTGACGGTCAACACGATCACACCCTGTAGAGGCGGGCGTCCCGGGGGTGCGCGGCTTGACGATCATGCGGCGCGACTCTCCAGCGGGGCCCTCAGGGGCACGGAGATCATCGTTACTGCCGCAGCCTGGCACGGCAACCGAATCTTGGCAACCACCGGATCATTCCGCAGGTCATTTCATGTGTACGCATGACCGCGCCCTTCTCCGTCACCCCTCGCCGCCCATCGAACACGGCCCGAACACGAGCCGTGCTCCTCCCCTCTCCGGGGACCGCGTCAGCGGATGGCGAATCCCTCGTATCCACCCCGCGGCGTGTCCCAGATCTCAGTGACTCCGTCAACGCGGCCGGGTGTGTCGTCCGAGCGCAGCCAATCCAGTAGACGGTGGCAATTCTCACGCGGCCCTTCCGCCACAACCTGCACTCTGCCGTCGCCGAGATTGAGGGCGAATCCGGTGAGGCCGCCGATCTCCAAAGCGTTTGCCCTGGTGAACCAGCGGAACCCTACTTGCTGTACTCGACCGCGTACCCATGCGGTGAGTCGCACATCTTCGTTCATGCCCGAACGCTAACCGGCCAATTGCTCGCGGAGCACTTCTCGCCGATTAGCCATGGCGTACAGTCCCCACGCAATAGCTTCACTCGATCGGGTGAGCCAGGGTGCGCCGACAACGGCGTCCAGATCGTCAGAAGGGCACAGCAGATGGGACGCCATCGACGCTCCGCCGCAGCTCCCGCCGCTGAACCGTACGCGGAGGGAACCGCAGGCCAGAACCGGGGTGCGCGCCGCAGTAAGCGCTCCGGCATACCGCTACGTACGGGACTGCTCGGCGTCTCCGCGGCCCTCGCCGTCGGCGCCGTGGCCGTGGCCTCGGGTCTGCTGCCCGGCGGCGACAACTACAACGTGAGCGGCGGCCCGGCCGCCGACCAGGTGCGCTCCGACGGGGCCCCCGACCTGCTCACGCAGGGCGGATCCACGACCGCGCCGGCCGACCGCGGATCCGCGCCGGCCGCCGCCCGCGGCACCGAGCGCGCCAAGGCACCCACGAAGTCGGGTTCCGCCGAGGCCGGCACGCCGTCCGCGTCCCCCTCGAAGACCTCCGAGCCTACGAAGGCGAAGACGAAGGCTGCAGCCGCTGCCGCTGCCACGGAGCAGGCACGGCGCTCCGCCGCCGCGAAGGCCCCCGCCGCCTCGAAGGCCCCCGCCGCCGCGAACACCAAGAGCTCGGCACCGGCCGCCGCACCGAGCCCGGCCAAGCCGACGGCCAAGGCATCGTCCTCCGCACCCGCCGCCCGCAAGACCACCGCGCCGGCCGTCGACCCCTCGGCCCAGGCCGCCGTGCTCGCCCTGGTCAACCAGGAGCGCGCCAAGGTCGGCTGCAGTGCGGTGACCGCGAGTTCCTCGCTGGCCTCGCTCGCCCAGAACTTCAGCGACGACATGGCGTCCCGCGGGTTCTTCGACCACACCGACCCCGACGGCCAGTCCCCCTGGGACCGTGCGTCCAAGGCCGGCGTCTCGGGTCTCGGCGGTGAGAACATCGCCCGCGGCCAGGCCGACGCCGCGGCCGTGATGGAGGCCTGGATGAACAGCGACGGCCACCGCGCGAACATTCTCAACTGCGACTACAAGACGCTCGGCGTCGGTGTCCACTTCGGTTCCGGCGGCCCCTGGTGGACGCAGGACTTCGGCTTCTGAGGCGGCCGGGGCGCTCCTGGGCCCCGCCCCTCCCCCGTACCACCACCCGCTCCGACCTCGTACGCCCCACCGCTCACCCAAGGGATGCGCAAACCCGTGGAAAGCGCTGTGCGGGCGTACGCTGGTTTTCATGAACGAGACCGGCGGCAGCACACCGGGTGAGAGCGGCCCGGACGACACACTCCCCTTCGACGTGTTCTCCAAGCACTGCCCCTCGCGCGGCACCCTGGAGCACGTCACCGGCCGCTGGGGCAGTCTGACGCTCGGCGCGCTGTACGAGAGCAGCCTCCGGTTCAACGCGCTGCGGCGCCGGATCGACGGGGTGAGCGAGAAGATGCTCTCCCAGACACTGCACGCACTGGAGCGCGACGGCCTGGTGCACCGCGAGGCCCAGCCGACCAATCCGCCCCGCGTCGACTACGAGCTCACCCCCCTCGGGCGGCAGGTCGCCGGACAGCTGCTCGGCCTCATCCAGCTCGTCGAGGGCCGGATGTCCGAGGTCCTGGCCGCACGCGGACGGTACGACGAGGCCCACGCGGACCGGGCCTGAAGGCTCTACGCGCGCGGCGGGCGCTGGCAGCGGGGGCAGAAGTAGCTCGACCGGTTCATCCAGGCGCGGCGCCGCATCGGCGTACCGCAGCGGTGGCAGGGCTCGTCCTCGCGGCCGTAGGCGTCGAGCGAGCGGTCGAAGTAGCCCGACTCGCCGTTCACGTTCACGTAGAGGCTGTCGAAGCTCGTGCCGCCCTGCGCCAGCGCCTCGTTCATCACGTCGCGGATGTGCCCGAGCAGTTCGGCCGACCGGGGCCGGGTCAGGGTCGCCGTCGGCCGGTCGTAATGCAGCCGGGCGCGCCAGAGCGCCTCGTCCGCGTAGATGTTGCCCACGCCGCTGATCAGTGACTGGTCGAGCAGGGCCCGTTTGACCGTCGTGCGGCGAAGGCGCAGCGCGATGTGGAACGCGGCGTCGTCGAAGGCCGGGTCCAGCGGGTCGCGGGCGATGTGGGCGATGGTGTCGGGCAGTCCCTCGGCGGTGTTCTCGTGGAGGGAGAGCCCGCCGAAGGTGCGCTGGTCGACGAAGCGCAGCTCGGTGCCGACGGCGTCGTCGAAGCGGAACCTGACCCGCAGATGCTTCTCGTCAGGTGTCCCCTCGGGCTGTACGAGCAACTGCCCGCTCATGCCCAGGTGACCGAGGAGCGAGGTGGCCGCGTCGTCGAGCGGCACCCACAGGTACTTGCCCCGGCGCATCGCCGTCCCCAGCCGGACGCCGCCGAGCCGGGCCGCGAAGTCCGCGCCGCCCGCGAGATGCCGGCGGACCGCACGCGGGTGCAGGACCTCGACCTCGCGGACCGTGCGCCCGGTGACCCAGCGCTCCAGACCGCGCCGGACGACTTCGACCTCGGGCAGCTCGGGCACGGTGGCGCTCCTGAAGAGTGGTCCGAAAGGTCCGCGGGACGGTTCGGAAAGCGGTCGGGACAGAGAGAACCCCCCGGTGCACTGGGCACCGAGGGGTTCTCGGGGTCAGGCAGGAGCAACGTCCCCGGACGCCGGGTCGGCAGGGGTGTCGGCGGCCCCTCCGTCGGCAGCGGACTTGTCCGCAGCCTCCCGTGCTTCCGCGGCGGCGCTGATTTCGCGCCAGGCGGACTCTGCCGCCTGCTGCTCCGCTTCCTTCTTGCTACGACCGGTGCCGGTGCCGTACGAGACACCACCGACGCGAGCAGCAGCAGTAAAGGTCTTCTCGTGGTCCGGGCCGGTCTCCGTGACGAGGTACTCGGGGACTCCGAGGCTCTCGCTCGCGGTGAGCTCCTGGAGACTGGTCTTCCAGTCCAGGCCGGCACCGAGGCTCGAGGACCTGTCGATCAACGGGTCGAAGAGCCGGTGAACCAGCTCCGAGGCCACGTCGAGGCCCTGATCGAGATAGACCGCACCGATCACCGCTTCAAGGGTGTCGGCGAGGATGGACGCCTTGTCCCGGCCACCCGTGCCCTCTTCACCGCGGCCGAGCCGGATGAAGGAGCCGAGTTCGAGGCCGCGGCCCACTTCCGCAAGCGCACGCGAGTTGACTACCGCGGCCCGCAATTTGGCCAGCTGGCCTTCAGGCAGGTCGGGGTGAGTGCGGTACAGCGTGTCCGTGACCACCAGGCCGAGCACCGAATCCCCGAGGAATTCGAGCCGCTCGTTGGTGGGCAGACCGCCGTTCTCGTACGCGTACGAACGATGGGTCAGCGCACGCACCAGAAGGGCGGACTCGAGGTGGTACCCGAGCCGCCCTTCCAGAAGCGTGTGGGACGAGGCTGTGTTGACGTTGTCTGCCTGCTTCTTGGCGTGGGACAACTCAGACATCGGGCCTCTCACCAGCCGCTCAGACCTCGAGGACCTGGCGCTTGTTGTACGTGCCGCAGCTGGGGCACGCGATGTGCTGCAGCTTCGGCTCCTGGCAACGCTCGCACGAAACCAGGGTGGGGACCGCAGCCTTCCACTGCGACCGGCGGTGGCGCGTGTTGCTGCGCGACATCTTCCGCTTCGGAACAGCCACGGCTACTTCTCCTGCTTCTCGTCGACGCCGGGTTCGGCGCCGCCCATGTTGTCCTTCTCGCCGTCCTGAACGGTCTCGGCGAGTCCTTGCAATGCCGCCCAACGAGCATCGACGACATCGTGGTGGTGGCCCGGATTCTCGTCCAGCCTGATTCCGCATTCGGAACACAGGCCGGCACAGGTCTCCTTGCACACCGGCTGCATCGGCAGTGCGAGCACCACCGCATCACGCAGCACCGACTCGAGGTCGAACAAGCCGTCCTCGAGGAAGTACCTGTCCTCGTCGTCCTCGGCGTCGTCGACCGGGTCCGCGGTCTTGCTGCGGTTCCGGTCATCGGCGTCAGGGTACGAGAACATTTCCTGGAAATCCGCCTCGACCTCAAGGGTCAGCGGCTCCAGACACCTTACGCACTCCCCCTCGGCGGATGCACGGGCGGTGCCTGTGACAAGCACACCTTCCATGACCGATTCGAGGCGGACGTCCAGCTCCACGGGTGCGCCCTCCGGCACACCGATGACCCCGTCGATACCGAGATCCTTGGGGGCGTCCGCCGAGCGGGTCAGCCGCTTGAGGGCACCGGGACGCCGACCCAGCTCGTGCGTATCGAACACGAGAGGGTTTCGGTGGTCGAGGTGGCCGTTCAGGGCTTTTCCTGCTTTCGAAATCGTACGCATCACGCGTGGTGGGGGTGGGCCGACCGGTTCGGAGTCGAAGCGGGCAGCCGGGATCGCGGACATACGCGCGACCGAAGAGCCAGGATACTGGACACACCGCCCAGCTCCCAATCCGGCCCCGATCCGGCCCCTGATCCGGGACCGGGAGGCGCTCAGCGCTCCTGTTCGTAGCGGCGGAGCTGCTCAAGGTCGATCATGCCGGTGTCGAACAGGCTGGTCTCGTCCAGCGCGCCCTCGCCGTGCTGCTGGAGGGGCTGATGCTGGGCCTGCACCGGCTGCTGCCAGGCGTCGTAGCCCGGCGCCGGCATGGGGACCTGGACCTGGGCCTGGTCCGGGTCGTAGCCCTGCTGCTGATAGGCCGCGTACGGATCGGGCTGCTGCTGGTAACCGGCGTACGGATCGGGCTGCTGCGCCTGGTAGGCGTCCTGCGGCTGCGCCTGGTAGGCGTCCTGCGGCTGCTCCTGGTAGGCGTACGTCTGCGCGTACTGCGGCTCACCGTGCTGGTGGGGCACCGGGAGCGGTTCCGGGGTGGCGATCTCCGCCAGACCGGCCCAGTGGTCCTCGTCGCTGGTGTGACCCTGGCTGCCCGCGGCGTCCTGGGCGGCCATGTGCGCGCCGAGGTCGTCGGTGGCGACCCGGCCGTGCAGCTTCTGCCGGCCGCGGCCGACGGCCTCCAGGGTCTTGGCGAGCACCGCCTCGAAGGCGCCGAGCTTGGTGTCCACGTACTCGTCGGCACGGCGCTGGAGTGTGGCCGGGTCGGCGCTGCGCTCGGGGGCCTCGGCGAAGTCGGGGTCCTCGTAGCCCTGCTCGTCGAAGCCCTGGCCGCGCCCGAGGAGCTTCTCGCGGCCCCGGTCGACCGAGCCGATCGTCTTGGTGAGGACGACCTCGAAGTTGGCGAGCTTGCTGTCGACGTACTCGTCGGCCTCGGCACGGACCTCCTCGGCGTCCTTGCGGGCCTCGCCGAGGATCCGGTCGGCCTCCGTCTGGGACTGCCGGGCGATCTCCGTGCCGGAGATGAGCGAGCCGCGCTCGGCGCGGGCGGACTCGACGATCCGGCCGGCCTCCTGGCGGGCCTGCTCGACGAGCTGCTCATGGCCGCCGATGACCTCCGCGGCCTGCGCGAGCGAGCCGGGCAGGGCCTCGCGCACCTCTTCGAGCATCGAGAGCAGTTCGGCGCGGTTGACCACGCAGGACGCCGACATGGGCAAGGACCGGGCGTTCCCGACCGCTTCGACGATCTCGTCGAGCTTCTTCTGCACGTCCACCGTGTGCTCGCCACTCTCTACTGCCGATTGGAGACGGACGGGACGACTGTACGGCCAGTCGGCGCCCCCCGGCACCTATGGGCCCTCCACAGGGCCCTGGTGACGGGCCGTCAGCGCCTCACTGCTGGGCGAGGCGCTCGGTCAGGGCCTCGTGGACCAGTGGCGGCAGCAGGTGCGAGACGTCTCCGCCCCAGGTCGCCACCTCCTTTACCAGGGAGGACGACAGGAAACTGTAGGTCGGGTTGGTCGGCACGAAGAGCGTCTCGACGCCCGAGAGCCCGTTGTTCATCTGGGCCATCTGGAGCTCGTAGTCGAAGTCGCTGACGGCCCGCAGGCCCTTCACGATCGCCGGGATGTCGCGCTGCTTGCAGAAGTCGACCAGCAGCCCGTGGAAGGCCTCGACCTGGACGTTGCCGAAGTCCGAGGTGACCTGGCGGATCAGTTCGATCCGCTCGTCGACCGTGAACAGGCCCTTCTTGGACTGGTTGATCATCACCGCGACATGTACGACGTCGTACAGCTTCGAGGCACGGCCGATGATGTCGAGATGTCCATTGGTGATGGGGTCGAACGACCCCGGGCAGACGGCGCGGCGCAACTTGATTCCCTCGCTCTCCGGTCCGGTCATCGTGCGTCTTCGCACGTAGCGGCGGCGCGACCGTACCAAAGCGTTCCCTCGCCGTAGCGACGGGCCCGCAATGGCTCGAATCCCTTGGGCCAGCTGAATTCTCCGCCTCTGGTGCTGCGTTCTACCGTGACGAGCGCATCGGCTGTGAGCCACCCCTGGGCACGGAGTGTGAGCAGGATCTCGCCAAGATCGTCGTCGGTGACGGCGTACGGAGGGTCGAGGAAGACCACGTCGTACGGGTCCGCGGGCGCCGGTCCTGTCACGATCTGTTCGGCTTTGCCTGCGCGGACCTCGGCGCCGGGAAGGTCCAGGGTGCGGACGTTGTCGCGGACGGTGCGGACGGCCTTGGCGTCGGCCTCGACGAGCAGGGCGTGGACCGCTCCGCGGGAGAGCGCTTCGAGGCCGACGGCGCCCGAGCCCGCGTAGAGGTCCGCGATCCGGATGCCGTCGAGGGTGCCGAGGAGCGCCTGCCAGGTGGAGAAAAGGCCCTCGCGCGCGCGGTCGGAGGTGGGGCGGGTGCCGGTGCCGGGCGGGACGGCCAGGCGGCGTCCGCCGGCCACGCCTGCGATCACGCGGGTCATGGGTGTCTGATCCTCGGGTCGGGGCGGCGCGCAGGGTGCTGCGGGCGCCGTGCCACCCACGATATGGCGTCGGGGCGGACGGAGCTCCCGCGGGCACGGCCCTGGCGTCACCCCTTGTCGAGGTACTCCTCACGGTCCTTGTCGAGCAGGGCGTCCAGGGCGATGCGCAGCTCGGGCAGGTGCTCCAGGTCCGGGTCGGCGGCCACGACCGTGACGGCCTCCTGGCGGGCGGCGGCGATGACCTCCTCGTCGTCGATGACGCTGAGGACCCGGAGCGAGGAGCGGACCCCGGACTGCGCCTGTCCGAGGACATCGCCCTCGCGGCGCTGTTCGAGGTCGATCCGGGAGAGTTCGAAGCCGTCGAGGGTGGCGGCGACGGCGGAGAGGCGGGCGCGGGCAGGGCTCGCCTCGTGGGCCTCACTGACCAGCAGGCAGAGGCCGGGAGCGGATCCTCGGCCGACCCGGCCGCGCAGCTGGTGGAGCTGGGAGACGCCGAACCGGTCGGCGTCCATGATCACCATCGCGGTGGCGTTGGGGACGTTGACCCCGACCTCGATGACGGTGGTGGCCACCAGGACGTCGACCTGGCCCGCGGCGAAGCGGCGCATCACGTCGTCCTTGTCGTCGGGGTGCATCCTGCCGTGCAGCACCTCGATACGCAGACCGGTCAGCGGCCCCTTGGCGAGCTGCTCGGCGATCTCCAGGACGGCGAGCGGAGGGCGCTTGTCCCCCTCCTCGGCGGCCTTCTCCTCGGCGGCCTTCTTCTTCCCCTTCTTCTTGGCCGCGTCCTCCTCGTCGTCGCCGATGCGGGGGCAGACCACGTACGCCTGGTGGCCGTTCTCCACCTCTTCGCGGACCCGTTCCCAGGCGCGGCTGAGGAAGTGGGGTTTGTCCTTGGCGGGGACGACATGGCTGGCGATCGGCGAGCGGCCGGCCGGGAGCTGGTCCAGGACGGAGGTCTCCAGGTCACCGAAGACGGTCATGGCGACCGTACGGGGAATGGGCGTGGCGGTCATGACGAGCAGATGCGGCGGCTGCTTGCCCTTGGAGCGCAGGGCGTCGCGCTGTTCCACCCCGAAGCGGTGCTGCTCGTCGACGACGACCAGCCCCAGGTCGTGGAACTGCACCTTGTCCTCGATCAGGGCGTGCGTCCCGATGACCATCCCGGCCTCGCCGGTGACCAGGTCGAGCAGGGCCTGCCGGCGTGCCGCCATGCCCATCGATCCGGTGAGCAGCACCACTTTCGTGCCCTGGTCGGCCCCGCCCAGCATGCCGCCCTCGGCGAGCTCCCCCATCATCTCGGTGATGGACCGGTGGTGCTGCTGGGCGAGGACCTCGGTGGGCGCGAGCATGGCGGCCTGTCCGCCGGCGTCGACAGTGCCCAGCATGGCGCGCAGCGCGACCAACGTCTTGCCCGAGCCGACCTCGCCCTGGAGGAGGCGGTGCATCGGGTGTTCGGTCGCCAGGTCGTCGAAGATCTCCTTGGAGACCTTGACCTGGCCGTCGGTGAGGGTGAACGGCAGTTTGGCGTCGAAGGCGTCGAGGAGTCCGCCGGGGACCGGCTTGCGGGCGACGGCCGGCAGTTGGGTGTCCGCGTATCTGCGGCGGGCCAGGGCGACCTGGAGGACGAAGGCCTCGTCCCACTTCAGCCGGTCCCTGGCCGCGGCGACGTCGGCCTTGGTCTGCGGCCGGTGGATCTTCAGGAGGGCCTCGGGCAGCGGGGGGAAGCCGCGGCCCTCGCGCAGTGCGGGCGGCAGCGGGTCCACGGCCTCCTGGGCGCTGGGCAGCACGGCGTCGACCGCCTTGGCGATGCGCCAGGAGTCGAGCTGCTTGCAGGCCGGGTAGATCGGGAGCAGCTTGCCGGCGAACGCGTCGACGGCCTCGGTCGCCCCGGCCTCGTCGGCGGACTCGGCGTCGAGCAGTTGGTACGTGGGGTGGGCCAGCTGCATCTTGCGGTTGAAGACGGAGACCTTGCCGGCGAACATGGCGCGCCGGCCCGGCAGCAGCTCCTTGTGCGGCTTGTGGACGCCGTGGCCGAAGAAGACCAGCTGGAGGCGACCGTGCCCGTCGGTGAGCGTCACTTCCAGGCGCTTGCCCCGGCCGCCGTTGAACATCATCACGCGGGCGTCCTGGACCTGGGCGACGACCGTCACGTGCTCCTCGAGCGGGAGGTCGGTCAGCGCCGTCAGCCGGCCGCGCTCCTCGTACCGCCGCGGGTAGTGATGCAGGAGATCACCGACCGTGTGCAGGTCGAGGTGCTCGGCCATCACCTTCGCGGTGGCGCCACCGAGCAGCTTCTTGAGGGGTTCGTCGAACGCAGACACGCGATCCATTGCACACCACGCCACTGACAGTTGTCCGCCGGGCAGCGCCGGAACTCCGAAATCCTGCGTCCTGCGTCCTGCGTCCTGCGTCCTGCGTCCTGCGTCCTGCGACGGTGCTACTCCACGCCGATCAGGAGCGGAGCGCTCTGGTGGCCGCCGCGGTAGACCACGGTGTCCACCGCCAGGTACCCCTCGCGGACGTGTTCCTCCAACGCGTCGGCCAGTGTGCCGGGGACGTCCTCGCCGAGGACCAGCGTGACGAGTTCGCCGCCCGCCGCCAGCATCCGGTCCAGCACCTTCCGGGCCGTCTCGGGGACGTCCTCGCCGATGACGGCCACATCGCCGTCGATCAGGCCCAGGATGTCGCCGGCCTGGCAGATGCCCGCCATCGTCCAGGACTGCCGTTCGGCGACGGCCAGTTCGGCGTAGCGGGTGGCACCGGCTGCCGCGGTCATCGCGACGACGTCCTCGTCGAAGCTGCGGTCCGGCTCGTGGACGGCCAGGGCCGCGATGCCCTGGACCGCGGCCCGGGTGGGAATGAGGGCGACCCGGATGCCTTCGGTCCGGGCCTGTTCGGCGGCGGCCGCGGCGGTGTGGCGCAGGTCCCCGTCGTTGGGCAGGAGCACCACCTCCCGGGCGTGCGCGCGGCGGATGGCGTCCACGAGTTCGCCGCTGGCCGGGGGCTCCCCGGGCCGCGCGAGCACCGTCGTCGCTCCGGCCTCCGCGCACAGGCCGCCGAGGCCGTCGCCCGGGACGACGACGACGACGGCGCGCTGGGCGGGTTCGGGGCGGGCGTGCACCCGGTCCGCGGCGAAGTGGGTGATCCGGATGCGGTACGGCCGTCCGGCCTCGACACCGGCCTCCACCGCCGCTCCCGCGTCGTCGACGTGCACATGGACGTTCCAGAGGCCGTCGCCACCGACCACCACGAGGGAGTCGCCCAGGCCGTCGAGCCGGGTCCGCAGCCGCTCCACCGCCCGGTCGTCGGCCTCCAGCAGGTAGATGACCTCGAAGGCGGGCCCGCCCTCGGGGTCGTCCGCCGCGGGGCAGGCCCCGCCCGCGGTGGGAGACGGAACGGGCGCCGCCCATGCCTCGTACACCCGTTCCGGCGCCCGGCCCGAGACCGCCTCGACCAGTGCGCCGAGCACCGCCACCAGGCCCCGCCCACCGGCGTCGACGACCCCGGCCCTGCCGAGGACGGCGAGCTGTCCGGGGGTCGCTTCCAGTGCCGTGCGCGCCCCCTCGTACGCCGCCCGCACCACCGCGGTCGCCCCGGCGCCGTCCGCCACCCGCCCCGCGGCCGCGGCGGCTTCGGTGGCCACGGTGAGGACGGTGCCCTCGACGGGGTGGGCGACCGCCTCGCGGGCCGACGCCGCGGCCGTGGTCAGCGCGAGGGACAGCCGGGAGGTGCCCGTTCCCTCGGCCAGGACCCCGGCCATGCCGCGCAGCAGTTGCGCCAGGATCGTGCCGGAGTTGCCGCGGGCCCCGATCAGCGCCCCGTGCGCCATGGCGCGTACCGCGTCGGCGGTGGAGGGGACCGAGGTGCCGGTCTCGTGGGCGGCGAAGACGGCCTCGACGGCGGCCGCCGCGGATTCCACGGTCAGGTAGAGATTGGTCCCGGTGTCGCCGTCGGCGACGGGGTACACGTTGATCGCGTCGATGGCCTCGCGCTCCCGGCCCAGTGCGTCCAGTGCCAGTGAGCACCAGGTACGCACCGCGACGGCGTCCAGGTCGTCGGCGGTCTGCGGCACCTGATGGTCCTCCTCGAAACGCGTACCGGGACGGCGGGCTGCACCGCAGAATAGTGCCTCGCCGGCCGGCCGGGACGGGATCAGGGGCGGGGCGGGCGGCTGTGGACCCATGGTAGTTTCGTATCTCCGACGCAGCCGTTGTATGCTGCTTCGGTTGCCCGACGAGAGTCGGGAACATTCCCCCGGTACCGCCACTTCAGTCAATGAATCCGGCGTGCCGGAATTCACTGTAAGTGCATCTGAAGTTTTGGAGTGACCCGTGGCTGCCAACTGCGACGTTTGCGGCAAGGGGCCGAGCTTCGGCAACAGCATTTCGCACTCGCACCGCCGTACGTCCCGTCGCTGGAATCCCAACATCCAGCGCGTGCGTGCCGTGGTCGGGCGGACGCCGAAGCGGCTCAACGTCTGCACCTCGTGCATCAAGGCCGGCAAGGTCGCGCGCTGACGTTCCCGTCGTAGCGCAGCCTTACCGGTTGCCCAAAAAGCCGGTCCACCTCGGTGGACCGGCTTTTTGCTGTGCGCTTCCGGGAGGGAAGGGTCAGCGGGCGTCCCGCAGCCGCCACCCGTGGTCGACCGGGCCGATCCCCGATCCCAGCGGGAAGCCCGCCATGATCGCGCCGGTGACATAGGTCTTGGCGGTCCGTACCGCCGTGGGCACGTCCTGGCCCAGGGCCAGTCCGCAGGCGATGGCGGAGGCGAGGGTGCAGCCCGTGCCGTGCGTGTGGCGGTTGTCGTGGCGGGGGGCGCGCAGCCAGTGCTCCTCGGTGCCGTCCGTGAGCAGGTCGACGGGTTCGCCCGGCAGGTGTCCGCCCTTGACGACGACCCAGCGGGGCCCGTATCCGAGCAGTGCGGCCGCCGCCTCCCGCATTCCGGCCTCGTCGGTGACCGTGATGCCGGTGAGCTGTGCCACTTCGTCGAGGTTCGGCGTCGCCACGGTCGCGACGGGCAGCAGCTTCGTACGGACCGAGTCGAGTGCCTCGGCGGCCAGCAGCGGGTCACCGTGCTTGGAGACGCCGACCGGGTCGACGACGGCGGGGGCGTCCGTCGCGGCGAGGAGTCCGGCGACGGTCTCGACGAGCAGCGCCGACGACAGCATGCCGGTCTTGACCGCGCTCACCCCGATGTCGTCCACGACGCTGCGGTACTGGGCGCGTACGGCCTCCGCGGGCAGCTCCCAGGCGCCCTGCACGCCCAGCGAATTCTGCGCGGTGACGGCGGTCAGCACGCTCATGCCGTGGACGCCGAGCGCCAGCATCGTCTTCAGGTCGGCCTGGATGCCCGCACCGCCGCCGGAATCGGATCCGGCGACGGTGAGCACGCGGGGCGGAACGGCGGAGGGTATGGGCATACGCCGCAATCTACTGGGTCCGGGCAGGACCCTAGGCGTCCTCGATGTCGCCGAAATGGTCCCAGCCGCTCTTGCTGGTCCAGGGCGCCCCGTCGACCGTCACCTGCGGCAGCGCCGAGGGATTGAGGACCTCGCCGATCACCTTCCAGCGGGCCGGCAGCTTCACGTCGGACGGGAACGTCGCGACGATCGCGTGGTCCTCGCCGCCGGTGAGCACCCACTGGAGGGGGTCCACGCCGACGGCCTGCCCGATGTCGGACATCTGGGACGGGATGTCGATGAGCCCGGACCGCAGGTCGATGCGGACCTTGCTGGCCTCGGCGATGTGGCCGAGGTCGGCGACGAGCCCGTCGCTGACGTCCGTCATCGCGGTGGCGCCGAGCCCGGCCGCCGCGGGACCGGCGTGGTACGGCGGTTCGGGGCGGCGGTGGGCCTCCACGAAGGCGCGGGGCGAGCGGAATCCGCGCGAGAGGACGGCGTAACCGGCGGCGGACCAGCCGAGCCAGCCGGTGACGGCGACGACGTCGCCGGGCTGGGCGCCCGCCCTGGTGACGGGTTCGTGGTTACGCAGATCGCCGAGCGCGGTGATCGCGACGGTGATGGTGTCGCCGCGCACCACGTCGCCGCCGACCACGGCCGCCCCCGCGACCTGGCACTCGTCGCGGATGCCGTCCATCAGCTCCCCGGCCCAGGTGACCGGGAGTTCGGCGGGGACGACGAGGCCGAGGAGCAGTGCGGTGGGCACGGCGCCCATCGCCGCGATGTCGGCGAGGTTCTGCGCGGCGGCCTTGCGGCCGACGTCGTACGCGGTCGACCAGTCACGCCGGAAGTGCCGTCCCTCCAGCAGGATGTCCGTGCTGGCCACGACCCTGCGGTCGGGGGCGGTGACGACCGCGGCGTCGTCGCCGGGCCCCAGCCGTACCGCCGGAGTGGTGGTGAGCCGGGACGTCAGTTCCCTGATGAGTCCGAACTCCCCCAACTCGCCCACGGTTCCCTTCACCGAGTCTCACCTCTCATCTATGGGGCCGGACGGGCGTCCGGCCTGCTTCAGCAACCGGGCGCCCGACCCGGCCGTGGAGCGTGTCCGCCGACGGGGGCGGTCCGTCCTGCTGGTCACGGGCATGCCTGTCCCCCGTCCGCGCCGCTGAGCTTGCGGTCGCGGGCCTTCACTGCTGTCGGTACTGTCAAGAGATACGTCAACTTGTGTGTGCTGTACGCCACGCTGTGGGCGTCATCCGGCCCGCAGGTCTCCCCGCGGCCCACGGCAACGCGATAACGTGGCGTCCCTTTCCCCCACATGATCCTCGTGGCCGCCCTGGAGGTTCCGTGGTACAGGCGTACATCCTTATCCAGACCGAGGTGGGCAAGGCGTCGACAGTCGCCGAGACCATCGCCAAGATTCCGGGAGTGATCCAGGCAGAGGACGTCACCGGCCCCTACGACGTGATCGTGCGGGCACAGGCCGACACGGTCGATGAACTCGGACGCATGGTGGTCGCCAAGGTCCAGCAGGTGGATGGCATCACCCGAACCCTGACCTGTCCGGTCGTTCACCTGTAGCCCCCGTCTACGCTGGGCCGGTGACATCTTCCTGCCGCCGGCTCCCCCACCCCGTGCTCCTCGGTCCGACCGCGGCCCTGGTGCTCCTGGCAGCGGTTGGCTGCACTTCCACGGATCCGTCGGCATCGGTCACGGTGCCCACCCCGTCCTCGGAAGCCGCAGCCTACTGCCGCGCACTGCACAAGGAGCTGCCGAGTTCCGTCGCCGGTCTGGAGCGCAGTGATCCCGCGCCCCGATCGGATCTGACCGCCGGGTGGGGGGACGGGGCGATCGTACTGCGCTGCGGTGTCACGCGCCCCGCGAAGATGGACGACTCCCAGGCGAAGGCCGCCGAGGCCGACGGCGTCAACTGGCTGCTGGAGCAACGGGAGGACGACGGACCGCGCTTCACGACCACCCTGCGCAAGGCGTACGTCGAAGTCACGCTCTCGGCGGCGTACGCGCACGACGCGACCCCGCTGGCCGCCTTCGCGGCAGCGGTCAAGAAGACGGTTCCCAGCAGCCTGTAGGGAGTGCGCCCCGGCCGGGGCGCACTCCCTGCGCCGTTGCGGCGGATCTCAGCGCAGACCGGTCGGCCGGTCCAGCGCCGCCTGGATGAGCCGGTCCACCAGCTGCGGGTAGCTGACGCCGCTCTCCTGCCACATGCGCGGGTACATGGAGATCGGGGTGAACCCCGGCAGGGTGTTGATCTCGTTGATGACGAAGCCGCCGTCCTCGGTGAGGAAGAAGTCGGCACGCACGAGCCCCTCGCAGGAGGCCGCCTCGAAGGCTTCCACCGCGAGCCGCTGGACCTCGGCGGTCTCCTCGTCGGTGAGCGGGGCGGGCACGATCCCGGACGCCGCGTCGATGTACTTGGCCTCGAAGTCGTAGAAGTCGTGCGAGGTGACCGGCGGGATCTCGGCGGGCACGCTGGCGCGCGGACCGTCCTCGAACTCCAGCACCCCGCACTCGATCTCGCGGCCCCGCAGCAGCGACTCCACCAGGAACTTGGGGTCGTGGCGGCGGGCCTCCTCGATCGCCTCGTCGAGGCCGGAGGCGTCGTCGACCTTGGTGATGCCGATGGACGAGCCGGCCCGGGCGGGCTTGATGAAGAGCGGCCAGCCGTGCTCGCCGGCGAAGTCCGTGATGCGCTTGCGGGCGCCCTGGGGGTCGTTGTCCCACTCGCGGGGGCGCACGACCACGTACGGCCCGACGGGGAGCCCGAAGGAGATGAAGACGCGCTTCATGTACTCCTTGTCCTGGCCGACCGCGGAGGCGAGGACACCGGCGCCCACGTACGGCACACCGGACAGCTCCAGGAGGCCCTGGAGCGTGCCGTCCTCACCGTAGGGACCGTGCAGGACGGGGAAGACGACGTCGACCTCGCCGAGCGCCTTGGGGACCGATCCGGGCTCGCTGTAGACCACTTCACGACTGCCGGGATCGACGGAGAGCACCACGCCGCCCTCGTCGGACTCGGCCAGTTGTGCCACGTCGGGCATCTTCCGGTCCGTGATGCCCATGCGTTCGGGTTCGTCGGCGGTGAGCGCCCAGCGGCCGTCCGTCGTGATGCCGATCGGCAGGACGTCGTACTTCGTCCGGTCGATCGCGTTCAGGACCGCACCGGCCGTGACCACCGAAATGCCGTGTTCGGAGCTGCGGCCGCCGAACACGACGGCCACACGCGGCTTGCGGAGCTGCTGCTCCGTGCTCTGGGGGAGGTTCTCGCTGCTCATATCGCGATGAGCGTACCTGCTGGTACGGGTCACGTCAGCGCGGTCGGGGCCGAACGGGGTCAGCTTGTCAGTGCCGTTCGGCCTTGGCGCTGCGCGACATGAGTTCCTTGAGCGCGACCAGCGGCGGCTTGCCCTCGTGGACGATGCTGACGACCGTCTCGGTGAGAGGCATCTCGACTCCGTGCCGTCGGGCCAGGTCGAGCACGGACTCGCACGACTTGACGCCCTCGGCGGTCTGCTTGGTGACGGCGATGGTCTCCTGGAGCGTCATGCCGCGGCCGAGGTTGGTGCCGAAGGTGTGGTTGCGCGAGAGCGGCGACGAGCAGGTCGCCACCAGGTCGCCGAGGCCCGCGAGTCCGGAGAACGTCAGCGGATCGGCACCCATGGCCACACCGAGGCGGATGGTCTCGGCGAGGCCGCGGGTGATGAGCGATCCCTTGGTGTTGTCGCCGAGCCCCATGCCGTCGGCGATGCCGACGGCCAGCCCGATGACGTTCTTGACGGCGCCGCCGAGTTCGCAGCCGACCACGTCGGTGCTCGTGTACGGGCGGAAGTACGGGGTGTGGCAGGCGGCCTGGAGACGGCGTGCGACGGACTCGTCCTGGCAGGCGACGACCGCTGCCGCGGGGCGGCGTTCGGCGATCTCCTTGGCGAGGTTGGGTCCGGTGATGACGGCGACGCGGTCGGCGGAGACCTTCGTGACGTCCTCGATGACCTCGCTCATCCGCTTCGCGGTACCGAGTTCGACGCCCTTCATCAGCGAGACCAGGACCGTCTGCGGCTCCAGGTGCGGGGCCCAGTCGGCGAGGTTGGCGCGCAACGTCTGGGACGGCACGACGAGGACCGCGAAGTCCGCGCCGCGCAGCGCTTCGGCGGCGTCCGTGGTGGCCCGGACAGATGCGGGAAGTTCGATGCCCGGCAGGTAGTCGGGGTTGGTACGGGTCGTGTTGACGGCCTCGGCGACCTCGGCCCGGCGCCCCCAGAGGGTGACCTCGCAGCCGGCGTCGGCGAGGACCATGCCGAAGGCCGTACCCCATGAGCCGGTTCCGAAGACGGCTGCCTTTACGGGGTGCGTCACTTGGTTCCCTCTCCTTCGGCCTTGCGCCGTTGTTGTGCACGGGCCTTGCGTGGGTCGTAGAGCTCGGCGGGTGCCGGCCGGCCGCGCACGTGCGCCAGCTGCGCGGTGACCGCGAGCATGATGACCTCGGTCGCCTCGCGCAGCACGTCGGGCGTCGGCTCCCGGTCGTAGAACCGGGAGAGGTCGACGGGCGGACCGGCCTGGACCTGAAGGGTCTTGCGGGGGAAGAACCGCAGCTTGTTCTCCGTGGCGTAGGGCGGCATCGCCAGGTTGGCGCCCCACTGAGCGACGGGGATGACCGGAGCGCGGGTCATCAACGCGACGCGGGCGGCGCCGGTCTTGCCGGTCATCGGCCACATGTCGGGGTCGCGGGTGAGGGTGCCCTCGGGGTAGAAGGCGACGCACTCACCGCGCTCGATGGCGTCGACGGCGGCCCGGAAGGCGTCCAGCGCGTTGGTGGTCTCGCGGTACACCGGGATCTGTCCGGTGCCGCGCAGCATCATTCCGACGAAGGGGGTCTTGAAGAGACCCGCCTTGGCGAGGAGCCGCGGCACCCGTCCGGTGTTGTACTGGAAATGTCCGTACGAAAGCGGGTCCAGGTACGAGTTGTGATTGACCGCGGTGATGAATCCGCCGTCGGCCGGAATGTGTTCCATTCCCCGCCAGTCGCGCTTGAACAGAATCACCAGCGGCGGTTTCGCGATGACCGCGGCCAGGCGGTACCAGAAGCCGATTCTGCGGCGGGACACTCGGACACCCTCCTCTATGGCCTGACTGTGACTGACTACCGACGGTCAAGTCTCGCCCCAGGCCCCTGCTCTGTCGAGAACACCGTACGCCTCACCTTCGGGACCGACCCTCCGGGTTGTCGCACCGGCAGGCGAGAATAGGCGGCCATGCGCATCGAGGGGGAGACCGCCACGAACACCGACCCGACCGGCCCCTGGTCACTGGTCGTCCCGTTGAAGCCCCTGGCGCGGGCCAAGAGCAGGCTGACGCCCGCTTCCGGGGCCCTGTTGCGGCCACGGCTCGCCCTGGCGTTCGCCCGGGACACCGTGTCCGCCGCACTGTCCTGCCCGGGGGTCGCCGATGTGGTGGTCGTCACGGACGACACCGCGGCCGGATCGGCGCTGGCGGCGCTCGGGGCCCGGATCGTGGCCGACACCCCGGCGGCCGGACTCAACGCCGCCCTCGCGCACGGTGAGCGGGCGGTGCGAGCGACGCGGCCGCGGGGGGCGGTCGCCGCGCTCAACGCGGATCTGCCCGCGCTGCGGCCGGCGGAATTGTCGCGCGTACTCGAAATTTCTGCCGCTTTTCCGCGGACGTTCGTCACCGACGCCGCCGGAATCGGAACGACATTTCTCTCCGCCGGGCCGGGAGTGGAATTGCGTCCCGCTTTCGGCGGTCCGTCCAGGGCCCGGCATCTCGCGTCCGGGGCGGTGGAGATCACGCTGTCCGGTATCGATTCGGTGCGCCAGGACGTGGACACGGGCGACGATCTGCGGGTGGCGCTGGCACTGGGCGTCGGCCCGTACACGGCGGGCCGCTGGGCCGCGGGGGTCCGTGCGGCGGACCGATAGGCTGCCGCCCATGCAGGCGACCTCGTACACGTACGACCCCGAGACCCGCACCGGCAGCGTGCTGCTCGACGACGGCACCCCGGTGGACTTCGACGCCCCGGCCTTCGACGCCGGCGGTCTGCGGCTGCTGCGTCCGGGGCAACGGGTGCGGATCGAGGGGCAGGGCAGGGGTGCCGGGCTGCGGATCACCCTGGTGACGCTGCAGACCTTCTGAGTGCCGGTCGGTCCGACCGGGCCCGGACAGCCCGCGGGCCGGGCTCCCCGAGGGGAGCCCGGCCCGGCGCGTGTGTGAGGAGCCCTGAGGTTCCGGTCCTCACTTCTTGCGTGCAGTGGCCTTCTTGGCCGTGGTCTTGCGCGCGGTGGTCTTCTTCGCGGGCGCCTTCTTCGCCGTGGTCTTCTTGGCGGGCGCGGTCTTGGCGGCGACGGCCTTCTTGGTGGTCGCCGTGGTCTTCTTCGCCGCCGCCGGGGTCGCCTTCTTGGCGGCCGTCGTGGTCTTCTTCGCCGCCGCGGACGTCTTCTTCGCGGTGGTCTTCTTGGCGGTGGCCGTGGCCTTCTTCGCCGGCGCCACGGCCTTCTTGGCGGTGGCTGCCTTCTTCGCCACGGCCTTCTTGGCGGTGGCCTTCTTCGCGGCGGCCTTGGCCGTCGTACGGGTGGAAGAACCGCCCGAGAGGCTGCCCTTGGGGGCCTTCTTCACGGCCACGTCGTTCTTGGGGAGCTTCTTCGAGCCGCTCACCAGGTCCTTGAAGCCCTGTCCCGCACGGAAGCGGGGCACCGAGGTCTTCTTGACCCGTACGCGCTCACCCGTCTGCGGGTTGCGGGCGTAACGGGCGGGGCGGTCGACCTTCTCGAACGAGCCGAAGCCGGTGACCGAAACCCGGTCACCTGCGACAACCGCACGAACGATCGCGTCGAGCACCGCATCGACGGCGTCCGCGGCCTGCTGACGGCCGCCGACCTTGTCGGCAATCGCTTCTACGAGCTGCGCCTTGTTCACGTCTTCCCCTTCGGAGACATTGCCTGAACGAAACTGTTCAGGCTTTTTCGCACGTTAGGCAGATATATACCGCAAATCAAACACGAAACGGGCTAATCACCCTAGTGCCGCAACGAAGTCGACCGCTGCGCAGTTCCGCAGAGTCAGTCACCTTCGGGGAATCGGCCCTCATCGAGGTCCTTCATCAACCGGTCCAGACGCCTTGCTGCATCTGGGAGATCGTGCTTTGCCGCGGCCGTGACGACCAACAGCTTCCGGTTCAGCGCCATCCGTACGCCCTCCGGGACTTGCAGTGCACGCACTCGTGAGTGCGCTTCCTTCAATTGGTCGGCGACTTGGCCGTAAAGCTTGAGTTGGCTGTCGCGTTCCATGCACCGATTGTGCCATCTGGGGCGAGTTGTCGCCCGACGGGGTCTCAACAAGCGACTGCGCCCCCTACCAGAAGGCAGGGGGCGCAGTACCGGAAACGCGCTGCTCAGGCGTTAATTGTACGGGGCTTGTGGGCCGGCCTGGCCGCCTCGTAGGTCGCGATGTCCGCTTCGTTCTGAAGGGTGAGGCCGATGTCGTCCAGACCGTTCAGCAGCCGCCAGCGGGCGTTCTCGTCGAGTTCGAAGTCGGCGGTGATGCCTTCCGCGAGCACCTGCCGCTTCTCCAGGTCGACGGTGACCTCGGCCGTCGGGTCGGCCTCGGTCAGCTCCAGCAGGGCGTCGACGACCTGCTGGTCCAGGACCACGGTCAACAGCCCGTTCTTCAGCGAGTTACCACGGAAGATGTCGGCGAACCGGGAGGAGATGACGGTCTTGAAGCCGTAGTTCTGGAGCGCCCAGACGGCGTGCTCGCGGGACGAGCCGGTGCCGAAGTCGGGGCCGGCCACCAGGACCGAGGCACCGCCCCGCTCCGGGCGGTTGAGGACGAAGTTCTCGTCCTTGCGCCAGGCCTCGAAGAGCCCGTCCTCGAAGCCGTCCCGGGTGACCTTCTTCAGCCAGTGGGCGGGGATGATCTGGTCGGTGTCGACGTTGCTGCGGCGCAGCGGGACGGCCCGGCCGGTGTGTGCGGTGAAAGCTTCCATGATTCTCAGACTCCGGCGGGCGTACGGACGTCGGACAGGTCGGCGGGCGAGGCCAGATGGCCCAGCACCGCGGTGGCGGCGGCGACCTGCGGGGAGACCAGGTGCGTACGGCCGCCCTTGCCCTGCCGGCCCTCGAAGTTGCGGTTCGAGGTCGATGCGGAACGCTCGCCGGGGGCCAGCTGGTCGGGGTTCATGCCGAGACACATCGAGCAACCCGCGTGCCGCCATTCGGCGCCGGCGGTGGTGAAGACCTTGTCCAGGCCCTCCTCCACGGCCTGCAGGGCGACCCGGACGGAGCCCGGGACGACCAGCATGCGTACTCCGTCGGCGACTTTGCGGCCGTCCATGATCGCGGCCACGTTGCGCAGGTCCTCGATCCGGCCGTTGGTGCAGGAGCCTACGAAGACGGTGTCGACGTTGATCTCGCGCAGCGGCTGCCCGGCGGTCAACCCCATGTACTCCAGGGCCTTTTCGGCGGCGTTGCGCTCCGAGGCGTCCTCGTACGAAGCAGGGTCGGGGACGTTGGCCGACAGCGGCGCGCCCTGGCCGGGGTTGGTGCCCCAGGTGACGAACGGCGCCAGTTCGGCAGCCTCGATGACCACCTCGGCGTCGAAGACCGCGTCGTCGTCCGTGCGCAGCGTCTTCCAGTACGCGACGGCCGCGTCCCAGTCCTCGCCCTGCGGGGCGTGGTCCCGGCCCTGCAGATAGTCGAAGGTGGTCCGGTCGGGGGCGATCATGCCCGCCCGCGCTCCGGCCTCGATCGACATGTTGCAGATGGTCATCCGGGCCTCCATCGAGAGCTTCTCGATGGCGGAGCCGCGGTATTCGAGGATGTAACCCTGGCCGCCGCCGGTGCCGATCCGCGCGATGATCGCGAGGATCAGGTCCTTGGCCGTGACGCTGTCGGGCAGTTCGCCGTCGATGGTGATCGCCATCGTCTTCGGACGGGCCAGCGGCAACGTCTGGGTGGCGAGCACGTGCTCGACCTGGCTGGTGCCGATGCCGAACGCCAGGGCGCCGAACGCACCGTGCGTGGAGGTGTGGGAGTCGCCGCAGACGACCGTGGTGCCGGGCTGGGTCAGGCCCAGCTGCGGGCCGACCACGTGCACGACGCCCTGCTCGACGTCGCCCAGCGGGTGCAGCCGGACGCCGAACTCCGCGCAGTTCTTGCGCAGGGTCTCCAGCTGGGCGCGGGAGACCGGGTCGGCGATCGGCTTGTCGATGTCGAGGGTAGGGGTGTTGTGGTCCTCGGTGGCGATGGTGAGGTCGAGGCGCCGCACCGGGCGTCCGGCCTGCCGCAGACCGTCGAAGGCCTGCGGGCTGGTCACCTCGTGCAGCAGGTGCAGATCGATGTAGAGGAGGTCGGGCTCGCCTTCGGCGCGCCGGACGACATGGTCGTCCCAAACCTTCTCCGCGAGTGTCCTACCCATCGCTTTCCCTCCGGCCGGCGTCGTCGCCGGCCCAACTAGAGATTCGGTGCGCCCCCGTCCGGACCCCCGTGCGGGGCGGTGGCTACGGGCCGTTGTGGGGCCGCCCGTACAGGTTCGCAACTTCCCTGGAAAATTGAACTTGCGTTTCACAGAGTGAGACGCGAGTATCGTCGTATGGACAACTCTAGCGGCGTCGGCGTTCTCGACAAGGCAGCTCTGGTATTGAGCGCCCTGGAGTCCGGACCGGCCACCCTCGCGGGGCTGGTCGCGGCGACCGGGCTCGCACGACCCACGGCCCACCGGCTGGCCGTGGCACTGGAACATCACCGCATGGTGGCAAGGGACATGCAGGGCCGCTTCATTCTCGGCCCCCGCCTCTCCGAGCTCGCCGCAGCGGCGGGTGAGGACCGGCTCCTGGCCACGGCCGGCCCCGTGCTCACGCATGTGCGCGACATCACCGGCGAGAGCGCCCAGCTCTATCGCCGGCAGGGCGACATGCGCATCTGTGTGGCGGCGGCGGAACGACTGTCCGGCCTGCGGGACACCGTACCGGTCGGCTCCACGCTCACCATGAAGGCGGGATCCTCCGCCCAGATCCTGATGGCCTGGGAGGAACCGGAGCGGCTGCACCGCGGCCTCCAGGGCGCCCGCTTCACGGCGACGGCGCTCTCCGGCGTACGGCGCCGGGGCTGGGCCCAGTCGATCGGTGAGCGCGAACCGGGCGTCGCCTCGGTCTCCGCCCCGGTGCGCGGCCCCTCGAACCGGGTGGTCGCGGCGGTCTCGGTCTCGGGACCGATCGAGCGGCTGACCCGCCACCCGGGCCGGATGCACGCCCAGGCCGTCATCGACTCGGCCGCCCGGCTGAGCGAGGCGCTCCGCCGCACGGGCTGAGCCGGTACCCCTCCCCCTTCATCAGAGGCCGCCCCAGTGTCGTGGCGGCCCCCTCCGAGATCAGCCCCGGCCAGGCGCCTCACTTCGCCGGCGAGCGGTGTGCGAATCGATCCGCCCCACGGCGGCCCCGCCCCTCGATCGGCAGCGACCCGGTCGCCGCGGCCAGTCCGTACGCCGGCATATCCGCGTAGACGGACTCGTAGCCGCCCTCGGGCACGACGTAGGTCTCGTGCCACAGCCCCACGTGCTGCCGGGACTTCTTCTCCTTGCGGTTGATCATCGCCCACGCCTTGCGGTGCAGCATGTCCGGCGCCACGGCGTACTCGTACAGCTTCTCCTTCGACTCCCAGTACTGGACGACGTAGTACGTCCTGGGCGAGCCGGACAGCAGGTGGTACCCGAGCAGGCCGCGGCTCTTGTCCCGGCTCAACTCCCGCAGCAGGCGCGGCATCGCGAGGAAGACGGGGAGCCAGTGGTGCACTCCCCAGAAGTGGTTGATGCGCATGCCGATCAGGAAGACCACCACATCGCCCTCGGCCGCTGCGGTCGTCCGTCCCGGTATCGGTTTCGCGAACATACGGGCCCCCTGGCTTCGTTGGAGAGTGGAACTATCCAATGGTTGGATCGTGGCACCGCCCAAACGGCGGCGCAAGGGAGGGGACGGAATGCGGCTCTCGGAACTGAGTGAGCAGAGCGGCGTCAGCACGGCGACGATCAAGTACTACCTGCGCGAGGGGCTGTTGCCGCCGGGACAGCGGGTGAGCGCGACGCAGGCCGAGTACGACGACAGCCATGTGCGCCGGCTGCGGCTGGTCCGGGCTCTCCTCCAGGTGGGCCGTCTCCCCGTGGCCACGGCGCGCGAGGTGCTGAACCACGCCGACGACGCGTCCCTGAGCCGGACGATCCGGCTGGGAGCGGCTCTCTGGTCACTGCCGCACGGACCCGAGCCCGACGAGGAGGCACCCGAGACGGCGATCGCCGCCGCGGAGGTCGAGCGGCTCCTGGACCGGCTGGGCTGGGCCACCGCGCGGGAGATCGGCGCCCTCTCCCCCTCCCACCGCTCGCTGGTGGCGTCCCTGGCCACCCTGATCCGCCTCGGCTACCCGTGCAGGGGCGACTACCTGGCGGACCACGCCCGCCTCATGCACGAAGCGGCGGTCCGCGACCTGGACATGATGGAGACGTATCCCACACAGTCCGAGCAGGTGGAGATGGCGGTCGCCTCCGCGGTGCTGTACGAACCGCTGATGGCGGCGCTGCGACGACTGGCCCAGGAGGAGGAGTCGGCCCGGCGGTACGGGCTGTGAGTGCGACGCCGCGAACACATCCGGGTTGAACGGCCCGCGTACACAAGCAGAAGGCCCCTCACCGGAGTGAAGGGCCTTCGCCTGCTGCTCTGTTGTACCCCCGACCGGATTTGAACCGGCGCTACTGCCGTGAGAGGGCAGCGTGCTAGGCCGCTACACAACGGGGGCTTGAATACTGCGACTTGCTTGTTTTGCGATCTTGCGCTGGGCTACCAGGACTCGAACCTAGAATGACGGTACCAGAAACCGTAGTGTTGCCAATTACACCATAGCCCATGGTGTTGCAAGTACCCCCGACCGGATTCGAACCGGCGCTACTGCCGTGAGAGGGCAGCGTGCTAGGCCGCTACACAACGGGGGCCCTAGCGATCCTGCATCGAAAACGTGGGTGCGACCCAGGTGTTCTCGCGGGAAGGATCTGTACCCCCGACCGGATTCGAACCGGCGCTACTGCCGTGAGAGGGCAGCGTGCTAGGCCGCTACACAACGGGGGCTTGTTCCTACAACGTGCTTGTCTTGCGATCTTGCGCTGGGCTACCAGGACTCGAACCTAGAATGACGGTACCAGAAACCGTAGTGTTGCCAATTACACCATAGCCCACTGAAACGCAACCCCTGCGGGGTGTTGTCTCTGTCTGCGCTTCCCGTCCGGATCTTTCGTTCCGCTTGGGCGGCGCAGGAAGAACATTACCTGAAGGTGTCCGGCGCTCCAAAACGGGTATCGGCCGACAGCAGGCCGGGGAGCTGGTCAAGGGCAGTGATCCGGACGAGTTCGGGCCGCCCGCCCCGCCCGTACCGGTCCAGCCAGACGCCCGTGAGACCGGCGGCGACCGCGCCCCGGGCATCGATGTCGGGTTCGTCCCCCACGTAGACGACCTCCTCCGGTGGCAGGGCCAGCGCCTCGCAGGCGGCGAGGAACGCTCGGGGGTCCGGCTTGGAGATGCCCAGCTCCGCCGCGCACAGGACGGACTCGAATCGGTCGCGCACACCGAGCACGGTCAGCTTGTGGTGCTGCTGTTCCAGGGCGGAGTTCGACAGCACGCCGTGCCGGTAGGCCCCGCTCAGGGCGTCGAGTGCGGGCACGGTGTCCGGGAAGAGTACCCAGGCGGCCTCGTAGTGGGCGATGTGGCGCTCGAACCAGGCATCAGCCGCGGCGTCGTCCAGCGGGCGCGCGAGGAAGTCCCTGGCCCGGTCACGGCGCTGGCCCTGCCAGTCGGTCTCCCCATCGGAGAACCGCTGCCAGTGGTGCCGGGTGAGCCGCCCCCAGGCGTCCAGGGCCTCGGTTGCGGTGGCGTAGCCCTCGGGCAGGCCCTCGTCCGCGAGGTGCCGGGACATGCCCGTGGCGGCGGCCGTCGTGTAGTCGAAGAGTGTGTCGTCCACGTCCCAGAGGACGGCTCTGATCGGCATGAACCCGACTTTAGAGCCTGCGGAGGGCCCGGGAACAGACGGACGGGCCCGACTACCGCTGTGCGCGGTTGCCGGGCCCGTCCGTTTCCGTCGCTACGCGGTCAGCTTCGCGAGCGCCGCGTCGACGCGGGCGATCGTGCGCTCGCGGCCCAGGATCTCCAGGGACTCGAAGAGCGGCAGGCCGACCGTGCGGCCGGTGACGGCGACGCGGACCGGGGCCTGCGCCTTGCCGAGCTTGAGGCCGTGCTCCTCGCCGGCGGCGAGGATGGCGGCCTTCAGTGCCTCCGCGTTCCACTCGGCGGCGATCAGGTTGGCGCGGGCCGTGACGAGCAGGGCGTCGGAGCCCTCCTTCATCGCCTTGGTCCAGGACGCCTCGTCGGTCGCCGGCTCGTCGAGGAAGAGGAAGTCGACGTTGGCCGTGATCTCGGAGAGGACCGTGAGCCGGGTCTGGGCGTGCGGGGCGATCGCCGCGAACACGTCCGCGTCGAAGGCCTCCGGGGCCCAGGGGGCGAAGGGGGCCTGCAGCCAGGGGCCGCACGCCTCGGTGAACGTCTTCACATCCAGCTTGCGGATGTGCTCGGCGTTGACGTGCTCGCACTTCTTGAGGTCGAAGCGGGCCGGGTTGGCGTTGACGTCCGTGATGTCGAAGGCGGCGACCATCTCGTCGATGTCGAAGATGTCCCGGTCCTCGGCGATCGACCAGCCGAGCAGCGACAGGTAGTTGAGCAGCCCCTCCCGCAGGAAGCCGCGCTCGCGGTAGAGGTTGAGCGAGGCCTGCGGGTCGCGCTTGGAGAGCTTCTTGTTGCCCTCCCCCATGACGTACGGCAGGTGGCCGAACTCCGGGGTCTGCTTGGCGATGCCCAGCTCGGTGAGCGCCGCGTACAGCGCGATCTGGCGCGGGGTGGAGGAGAGCAGGTCCTCGCCGCGCAGGACGTGGGTGATCTCCATCAGCGCGTCGTCGACCGGGTTGACCAGCGTGTAGAGCGGGGCGCCGTTGGCGCGGACGATGCCGTAGTCCGGCACGTTCTCCGGCTGGACGGTGATGTCGCCGCGCACCAGGTCGGTGAAGGTGAGGGCCTCGTCGGGCATCCGGAAGCGGACGATGGACGTGCGTCCCTCGGCCTCGTACGCGGCCTTCCGCTCGTCGCTCAGGTCGCGGCAGTGGCCGTCGTAGCCCGACGGCTTGCCGGCCGCGCGGGCGGCGTCACGGCGGGCGTCGAGCTCCTCGGTGGTGCAGTAGCAGTGGTACGCGTGACCGGCGGCAAGGAGCTTCTCGGCTACGTCCTTGTAGAGGTCCATGCGCTGCGACTGGCGGTACGGGGCGTGCGGGCCGCCGACCTCGGGGCCCTCGTCCCAGTCGAGGCCGAGCCAGCGCATCGCGTCGAGGAGCTGCTCGTACGACTCCTCGGAGTCGCGCGCCGCGTCGGTGTCCTCGATGCGGAAGACCAGGGTGCCCTGGTGGTGCCGGGCGAAGGCCCAGTTGAAGAGAGCTGTCCGGACCAGGCCCACGTGGGGGTTGCCGGTCGGGGAGGGACAGAAACGTACGCGGACAGGTGCGTTAACCACGCTTGATCACCTTGTTGGTGAGAGTGCCGATGCCTTCGATGGTGACGGCGACCTCGTCGCCGACGTGGAGGGGTCCGACCCCTGCGGGAGTCCCGGTGAGGATCACATCGCCCGGGAGCAGCGTCATGGCTTCCGTGATGTGGACGATCAGATCCTCGATGGAGCGGATCATTTCGCTCGTCCGGCCGAGTTGGCGTTGCTCACCGTTGACGGTGGCCTGGATGGCGAGGTCGCTGGGGTCGAGTTCGGTCTCCACCCAGGGGCCGAGCGGGCAGGAGGTGTCGAAGCCCTTGGCCCTGGCCCACTGCGTCTCGCGCTTCTGGGCGTCGCGCGCGGTGACGTCGTTGGCGCAGGTGTAGCCGAAGATGACGTCCTTGACCCGCTCCCGGGGCACCTCGCGGCACATCCGGCCGATGACCACGGCCAGCTCGGCCTCGTGGTGCAGCTCGTTGGAGAAGGAGGGGTACTCGATGGCGTCACCGGAGCCGATCACCGAGGTGGTGGGCTTGAAGAAGGCGACGGGGACGTCGGGGACCTCGTTGCCGAGTTCCGCGGCGTGCTCCGCGTAGTTGCGGCCGATGCCCACGACCTTGTTGGGGAGCACGGGCGGCAGCAGCCGGACCTTGCTCAGCGGGACCTTGGTCCCGGAGAGCTCGAAGTCGGCGTACGGGATGCCCTTGATGATGTCGAGGACGAGACCATCGGGCCCGTCGCCCTCGACCGCGCCGAAGGCGACATTGCCGTCGATGGAGAACCTGGCGATGCGCACGGGTTGCTGTCGCCCCTCACTTGCTGGGTAGCTGAAGACTGATGCTCCAGGCTAGCGCCTCGCCCGGCGGGTTTTGCCCCAGAAGGAGCGTCGTCCGGTGCATGCGATCACAAGGCGCCGGCGCGCTTTCGAAGGGGGCACCTCCCATGCCCTTGAGGCTATGGGGGAGGAGCCACGTGGGCGTTTCGGCCACGCGGCGAGCGTGCGTGCCGGGCCGCGCGACGGGGCAAACCCCGCCGGGCGAGGCGCCGGCGCGGGTGAGGGGCCATTCCGCGCGGTATTACTCCGCGGCGGCGGTGGTGGCCGCGGGGGCGACCATCAGGATCGTGCGGCGCGGGTTGGCCGTCTGCGTCGGCAGGTCGACTGCGTGCTCCGGCTGCTCCGGCGTCTGCAGCGCTTCGGCGTCCTTGAGGTGCGCCAGCGTCGTGCGCCGGGGGTTGGCAATGTTGCGGAACATCATCGTCGTCTTCATCTGCCGTACGGACCCTGTCGGTAGGGGCGCCACCCGGAGGGGCGCCGGTTGTCGGTTTTGCCATCCCTGTAAAGCGCCAGGCTAAACATCCAATTCCCGCAGGAGGTCCGGAAGAGACGGCGATCATCCTGTGAGTTTGCTCACGAAGTGACCGACAATTCCGCCAATTCGGGCGGCTGATACGGCTGGATGAAACGGACATTGCATCCCTGAATGATCCATTCCGCTCCTGATCATGTCGTCTGGGACACCAGCCTCCCCGACCTGATTCACCCACAATGATCCGATATGCCAGGGAACGGTCTCCACGTCTTGTTACCCCGTCATCACAACGTGTCACCCAGGTCACAGCCCGGTACCTGGCCCTTGTTGGAGATCCGGCACTGTGCTGGAATTCCACGCACCGCCGCGGGTTTCAAGCCGGCGCGCAGGGGCGCTACGCAGCGCCGAGTGGCGGCGGGAAGGGGAAGAGCGCCGGTCACTCACGACCACCATGGGGCGGTACAACGCCCCACGACGCCGACACCGTTCCTTCCGTCCATGACGGGAGAACGCCTGGTCCAGAGGTTGCGACGCTAGTGCAGGGACGTTTCAAGAGGGATGGCAGCGCTGCGGCGGAACAGGAGCCGCGCGGCGGGACCGACCGCGGTTCCTCGCCCCAGCACGCCCAGAACCCCGGACCGGCCGCGGCCGGCGACAAAAGCGAGCGCGCCCAGCGCTCGGGCGCCAAGGCGGGCGGCGGGACCGATCCGGTCTCGGCGCTCAAGCCGCGGGGCCCGGTCAACACGGGATCACGCGTAGCTCTCCGCAACTGGCGCATCAGTACGCGCCTGGTTTCCCTGCTCGCCCTCCCCGTGGTCGCAGCGACCACGCTGGGTGGTCTCCGTATCAACGACTCCATGAACGACATCCAGCAGCTGGAGCACATGCAGCTGCTGACGAAGATGACGAAGCAGGCGACCTCGCTGGCCCAGGCGCTCCAGGAGGAGCGCGACCGGTCGGCAGGCCCGCTGTCCAACGGCGTGCCCGCGGACGACTTCAAGGTCACGGAGCCGCGGAAGAAGACCGACCGGGCGAAGAAGTCGTTCCTCACCGCGACGGGCGACCTCGGCGACACCACCGGTGACGAGGCCCTGGAGAGCATCCACTCCAGCGTCCAGCAGATCGCCTCGCAGCTCGGCTCCATCCGCGACATCCGCAAGCAGGCGTACGCCAAGGACAGTCCGAGTCTCCAGACCGTCGACGCCTACAGCCAGCTGATCACCTCGCTGCTGAGCCTCTCCCAGGACATGGCGCAGGCGACCAGCAGCCCCGAGATGATCAAGCGGACCCGCGCCCTGGCGGCCTTCTCCTCCGCCAAGGAGTACGCCTCGGTCCAGCGCGCGATCATCGCCGCCGCCCTGCCGGGCGGCAACGACAAGCAGCCGCACCTCGACCGTAACGACCAGCAGTTCGGTCTGGCTGCGCAGCGCAAGGAGGACGCGGCCCGCCGCTCCTTCGAGGCGATCTACACGACCACGGGCCAGAGCGCCGACGAGCTGACCTCCACGCTCGACGAGGGCCAGCCCGAGATCAAGGCGGCCGACACCTACGCCAAGAAGGTGCTCAACAACGCCAACGGCATGAGCAGCCCGGGTGCGCGCCGTTCGTACATGGACTGGTACGACCAGGACTCCACCAAGATCCAGGCCATGAAGCAGATCGAGGAGACGCTCCTCAGCGACATGGAGGGCAAGGCGCGCGAGCTGCGCGACGAGTCCCAGCGCAGCGCGATCATCAGTGGTGCGCTCATCCTGCTCGTGCTCGGTGTCTCGCTGGTCGGCGCCTTCGTCGTCGCCCGGTCCATGATCCGCTCGCTGCGCCGGCTGCAGGACACCGCCACGCGCGTCGCCCAGGACCGGCTGCCCGAGCTCGTCAAGCAGCTCTCGGAGACCGACCCGCAGGACGTCGACACCTCGGTCGAGTCGGTCGGTGTGCACTCCCGTGACGAGATCGGCAAGGTGGCCGCGGCCTTCGACGACGTGCACCGCGAGGCCGTCCGCCTCGCCGCCGAGCAGGCCCTCCTCCGGGGCAACGTCAACGCGATGTTCACCAACCTCTCGCGCCGTTCGCAGGGCCTCATCCAGCGTCAGCTCTCGCTCATCTCCGAGCTGGAGTCGCGCGAGGCCGACCCGGACCAGTTGTCCTCGCTCTTCAAGCTCGACCACCTCGCGACGCGTATGCGCCGTAACGGTGAGAACCTCCTCGTCCTCGCGGGCGAGGAGCCTGGCCGCCGGTGGACCCGTCCGGTGCCGCTGGTCGACGTGCTCCGTGCCGCCGCCTCCGAGGTGGAGCAGTACGAGCGGATCGAACTGGCCGCGGTGCCCGCCACCGAGGTCGCCGGCCGGGTCGTCAACGACCTCGTGCACCTCCTCGCCGAGCTGCTGGAGAACGCCACGTCGTTCTCCTCGCCGCAGACGAAGGTCCGGGTCACCGGTCACGCGCTGCCCGACGGCCGGGTGCTCGTCGAGATCCACGACACGGGCATCGGCCTCTCCCCCGAGGACCTCGCGGCGATCAACGAGCGGCTCGCCTCGCCGCCCACCGTGGACGTCTCGGTCTCCCGCCGCATGGGTCTGTTCGTGGTCGGCCGGCTGTCGCTGCGTCACGGCATCCGCATCCAGCTGCGCCCCTCCGACTCCGGTGGTACGACGGCGCTGGTCATGCTCCCGGTCGATGTCGCGCACGGTGGCAAGCAGCCGGTTCCGAAGCAGGGCCCGGGTCAGCAGTCCGCCCCCGGCGGGCTCCTCGCCGGCGGCAACGCACCCCGTACCGGCCTCGAAAGCTCTCCTTCGGCCCCCGGCGGGCGGCTTCCCGCCGGTCCCGGTGCCACGCGCGGCCAGGTCGGCGCGGGTTCCGGTCCGCGGGCGGCCCTGCCGGCCCGCGACGGCTCGAACCGCCCCCAGAACCAGCCGGGTCAGCCCGGCCAGCCGGGTCAGCCCGGCAGCCAGCAGAACTCCGGGTTCCAGAGCGCCGGGTTCTCCGGCACCGGTCCGCAGGGCCGGCAGCCGGACGCCTCGCGCCAGGAGCCGCCGCGTCAGGGCGGGGGACTTTCCGGTGCCTTCGGCGGCGGTGCCCGGCTCGGTGCACGCGGCCAGGGCGACGGCGCCCGTACGGACTCGGGCCAGCCCAGCCTGTTCGACCAGAAGCGCCCGGAGCAGAACGGTCCCGGCCGGCAGTCGCCTCAGCCGCAGCAGGCCCGGCAGGACGGCCCGGGCGGCGGCTTCCAGCAGCCCGGCGGGCCCGGCCAGAACGACCGTCAGTTGCCTCCGGTCGGCGGCCCGCGTGCCGAGCTGCCCGGCGGCAACCCCCAGCCGCAGCGTCCGCAGACCACCAGCTGGGGCAGCAACGAGGAGCCGTCCGCACCGCGGCGCTCCCCGCTCGACTCGCCCCGCGGTCATGAGGAGCCCGAGTCCACCGGCCAGTTCCAGCGGCCGCTGACCCCGCCGCCGCTCATCCCGCGTCCGCCGATGGACAGCCGGCAGGGACCCGGCGCCACCGCCGAGTTCGCCCGTCCGGACTTCTCGGCACCGGCTCCGCAGCAGCGGCCCGTGCCGCAGACGCCGGACCCGGCGAGCACCGCACAGTTCGCCCGTCCGGACTTCGGGCAGCAGCCCGCCCAGGCACAGGGTCAGCCCGCGCCGCGCCAGCGTGACCGCGACAACGAGGACTTCGGTGCCCCGCGGCCGCCCGTCGCACCGGCTCGGGGCGGGGAGTTCCGCCCGGCCGTACCGCAGCAGCCGCAGCCCGAGGCACTGCCGCCCGCCGGACCCGGCGACGGCCGTACCCCGCTGTACGACACGCTGGAGACGAACTGGTTCCACGGTCCGCAGCAGGGTGGCCAGCAGCCGCCCGCCGCGCCGCCGGCACCCGGGTTCGCCCAGCAGTCCGCCGAGGAGCGTCCCGCTCCCGCCGCACCGCGTCGCGATGCCGGTGACACCAACGGCGCCACAAGTTCCTGGCGCGCCTCGCCGAACGACGAACTCGTCCGGCAGGCGGAGCGGGTGAAGAAGCCCGCAGCAGGCGGAATTACTACGTCCGGTCTGCCTCGCCGGGTACCGCGTGCCAATCTGGTGCCGGGTACCGCCCAGCAGCAGAACCATCAGTCCGGTCCCCAGGTCTCGCGTGCGCCCGATGACGTGCGCGGACGGCTGACCAATCTCCGCCGGGGCATCCAGCAGGGACGTCAGGCCAACAACGGCCCGTCGACCGGCAGTTTTCCCCTCGGCCCCACTCACCAGCAGGAGCGTTAGTTGAGCCCGATGAGTCAGGCCGCACAGAATCTGAACTGGTTGATCACCAACTTCGTGGACAACACCCCCGGGGTGTCGCACACGGTGGTGGTCTCCGCCGACGGCCTGCTGCTGGCGATGTCCGAAGGTTTCCCGCGCGACCGTGCGGACCAGCTGGCGGCTGTCGCCTCCGGTCTGACCTCGCTGACCGCGGGTGCCTCCCGGATCTTCGAGGGCGGCGCCGTCAGCCAGACCGTGGTGGAGATGGAACGCGGATTCCTCTTCCTGATGTCCGTCTCGGACGGCTCCTCGCTGGCCGTTCTCGCACACCCGGACGCCGACATCGGTCTGGTGGGCTACGAAATGGCTCTGCTGGTGGACCGGGCGGGCACGGTCCTGACCCCGGACCTCCGCGCCGAGCTCCAGGGCAGCCTGCTCCACTAGGCGGCCATGAATCGGTGACACAGACAATTAGCCCAGGTACCGCACCCATCACTCGCCCGTCCGGCCGCTTACAGCCCCCCACCGGCCCCTTCAGACGGCAAGCCGACACCCTGCTGTCACGCCCGGAGGATTCATGACCCCGCCACCCGCCTCACCCGATCCGTACGGCGCGTTGAACCACGCGTCGTACGAAGGTGAAGGCGACCAGCCGCTGGTCCGTCCGTACGCCATGACCGGCGGACGGACCCGACCGCGCTACCAACTAGCGATAGAGGCGCTGGTCAGCACCACGGCCGACCCTGCGCACCTGGGGACACTGCTCCCCGAGCACCAGCGGATCTGCCACCTCTGCCGTGAGGTCAAGTCGGTGGCCGAGGTGTCGGCCCTGCTGTCGATGCCGCTCGGCGTGGCCCGGATCCTCGTCGCGGACCTGGCGGAAGCCGGCATGGTGGCCATCCACCAGCCGGGCAACGGAGAGGCCGGCGGCGCGCCGGATGTGACACTGCTCGAAAGGGTGCTCAGTGGACTTCGCAAGCTCTAGTGGCGGTGCAGCCCGGGCCACCACCTCGGCGAAGATCGTGGTGGCGGGCGGATTCGGCGTGGGTAAGACCACGTTTGTCGGTGCCGTTTCGGAGATCAATCCGCTGCGTACCGAAGCCGTGATGACGTCCGCCTCGGCGGGCATCGACGACCTGACGCACACCGGCGGCAAGACCACCACGACGGTGGCCATGGACTTCGGCCGCATCACCCTGGACCAGGACCTGATCCTGTACCTCTTCGGTACCCCCGGACAGGACCGATTCTGGTTCATGTGGGACGACCTCGTACGCGGCGCCATCGGCGCCGTCGTCCTCGTCGACACCCGCCGCCTCGCCGACTGCTTCCCCGCCGTCGACTACTTCGAGAACAGCGGCCTCCCCTTCGTCATCGCCCTCAACGGCTTCGACGGACACCAGCCCTACACCCCCGACGAAGTCCGCGAAGCCCTCCAGATCGGACCCGACACCCCGATCATCACGACCGACGCACGGCACCGCGGTGACGCGAAGAGCGGTCTGATCACGCTGGTGGAGCACGCTTTGATGGCGCGGCTCAAGTAGGCACAAGTCGGTATTGCCGTACGACAATTACCGTAGTCACACGGGGGTGGACTGTGTCCTTTGACACGATCCACCCCTGTGTTCATAACGTTTCGAAAGAGAATTACCCCACGGTCAATACCCGATGCGCACGATCGGTTCCACTGCGCTCACATGAGCCCCGCCTTTTGGCGGGGCTCGTTCTTTATGCCCGTTTTATCTGAGGCGTGGGCCACTTGGAATCGCCCATTCCGACTGTTTGGAACGCGACCGGTAGCCGTGCTGCAATTCGACGAACTCCCGAGTAGTACGGCCCTGAACGAACACGGCACAACGTAGGTGCCGACGCCGAGAGGTTGTTGGTCGAGTGAGGCGTAACAACGAGGGCGCAGCGGCGCAGACGGAGCGGGGCAACTTCACCCCGCCGCCGCGCACCGCGGCGCCGTCCGCCGATGTGTCCGAAGGGATACCGGCCGGTGGCAGCACCAGTCGGCTGTCCCCGCGCAACTGGCGGGTGCCCACCCGGCTGAACGCGATCCTCCTGATCCCGGTGCTGGTCGGCCTGATCATGGGCGGCTTCCAGGTGAAGGGTTCGCTCGACACCTGGCAGGAGGCCCAGGACGCCGAGAAGACCGCGCTGATCGTGCGCGCGGCCGCCGAGTACGGGCAGGCGCTGCTCAACGAGCGTGACCTCACCGCTCAGCCGCTGCTGTCCAACAAGCGTGACTCCGAGGTCGTCACCCAGGCCCGGGCCACCACCGACGCGGCCGCGAAGAAGTTCGACACGGCCGTGCAGGACAAGCCGGGCAAGCAGGGTCTGGAGCGCCGCCTCAAGCTGTTCAAGCTGGAGGAGCCCAAGCTCCCGGCGCTGCGCAAGGCCGCCTACACCGCCGCCATGGACCCGGTGAAGACCGAAGAGGGATACACCCAGGTCCAGCACTCCCTCATGGAGTTCTGCAACGAGCTCGGTCTCGGCACCGGAAACATCACCAGTTACGGCCGTACCGTGTACGCGATCGAGCTGGCCAAGGCTGCAGAATCGCTTCAGCGCTCCATCGGCATGCACCTTCTGGTGCGGCCGAGCCAGGAGAGCGGCAAGTTCAACGACCAGGTCAAGGCATTCGGTTCGTACAACTACCTGGAGCAGATCGCCCTCGGTGAATTCGTCTCCGGTGGTACGGAGGCCGACGCCGCCCGGCTGAAGACGGTCATGGCCGGCAAGGCCGCCGAGGGCGCCGCGAAGCTCAAGGCCGCCAAGGAGCAGGCCGACGCGGCGGGCGCGCCGTTCGTGATGCCGCCCAGCATCGACGGCTCGGTCTACGACGGCATGGCCCAGGAGATCGGCCAGGGCAAGGACCCCAAGGAGCTCAAGGCGAAGGGGATCACCCCCGAGACCTGGATGGCCGCCGCCACCGCGAAGTTCGACGGCTACACCACGGTCGAGGACGAGCTCGTCGACAAGGCGGTGACCGAGGCCGCGGAGATCTCCTCCAGCGCCCGGACCGACGCCATCGTCAACGCCGCCATCGTGATCGTCGCCCTGCTGGCCGCCTTCCTCCTGGCCGGGCTCATGGCCCGCCAGATGAGCCGCTCGATGCGCCAGCTGCGTACGGCCGCCTTCTCCATCGCCGAGCAGCGGCTGCCCTCCCTCGTCGACCAGCTCTCCCGGACCGACCCGGGCCGGGTGGACACCCGTGTCCAGCCGATCCCGATCAACACCCAGGACGAGATCGGCGAGGTCGCCCGCGCCTTCGACCAGGTGCACCGCGAGGCCGTCCGGCTGGCGGCCGAGCAGGCCATGCTGCGGGGCAACGTCAACGCGATCTTCACCAACCTCTCGCGCCGCAACCAGTCGCTCATCGAGGGCCAGCTGACCCTCATCACGGACCTGGAGAACAACGAGGCCGACCCGGACCAGCTGGAGAGCCTCTTCCGGCTGGACCACCTGGCGACCCGTATGCGCCGCAACGGCGAGAACCTCCTGGTCCTCGCCGGCGAGGAGCCCGGCCGCCGCTGGAACCAGCCGGTTCCGCTGGTGGACGTGTTGCGGGCCGCCGCCTCCGAGGTGGAGTCCTACGAGCGCATCGAGCTCTCCGGCGTGCCGGAGACCGAGATCCACGGCCAGTCGGTCACCGACCTCGTGCACCTGCTGGCCGAGCTGCTGGAGAACGCCACCACGTTCTCCTCGCCGCAGACCAAGGTGCGGGTCACCGCGACCCGGCTGCCCGACAGCCGCGTGATGATCGAGATCCACGACAAGGGCATCGGTCTCACTGCCGAGGACTTCGCCGACATCAACCACAAGCTGGCCAACCCGCCGACGGTGGACGCCGCGGTGTCCCAGCGCATGGGTCTCTTCGTGGTCGGCCGGCTCTCCGACCGGCACGGGATCCGGGTCCAGCTGCGCCCCTCGGGCGAGCAGGCCGGGACCACCTCGCTGGTCATGCTGCCCGACGCGATCACCCACGGTGGTGGCGGCGACGGCGCCCCCGCGCAGGACGACTTCACCGTCTCCTCGATCATTCCGCAGCAGCAGGCGTTCGACGCGCCTGTGCTGCAGCCCCAGATGCGTACGGCGGCGGAGCTCGGCTTCGACGACTCGCGCTACGAGGAGCCGTCCGCGGACGCCCCCCAGCTCGACCCGGTGAACCGCTCGCTGATGCGTGAGGAGCGCCGAGCCGCGCTGGAGGCGCAGACCGGCGGTGAGCGCCCGCCGTTCCCGCAGCAGCAGGAGCCGCAGCAGTACGCCGGGGCCTCGTACGGCGAGGAGCCCTTCGTCGCCGACCCGTACGCGCAGCAGCCGCAGACGGGCGGGCAGCAGGAGCAGCCGCAGCAGTACGAGCAGCCCTCGTACGAAGGTGGTTACGACCCGTACCGGGGTGACACCGGCTATGCCGAGCAGCCCGGCTACCCCACCCAGGGCGGCTACCAGGACCCTGCGTACGCGGCCCCCCAGGCGCCCGTCCAGGCCTATGACGAGCAGTACGCCGCCCAACCCCAGCAGGAAGAGTGGGCTGATCAGGGCACGTACCAGGGCGCGTTCGAGCCGGTGCCGCAGGACGGGGGCGAATCTCATCCGAGCGCTCCCGCGCCGGCACAGGAGCGCGTAGGCTTCGACCATTCGGGACCCGTCCCGAACTCCAGCCACGAACTGACCGATGCCGGTCTGCCGCGACGCGGCGGCCAGCAGCACTGGCAGCCGACCGGCCGGGGCAACGACCAGCCCGTCGCCGCGCAGCCGGCGCCGCAGCAGCAGGAAGAAGAACTGCCGCCGCAGCAGCCGACATCCGCGCAGGCGGACGGGACCGGTCCCGAGGACTGGCGCTCGGCGAACGACGAGCGCTGGGAGCGGGCCGAGAAGCTCAAGGAGCCGAAGGCGGGCGGGGTCACCCCCTCCGGTCTTCCCCGGCGGGTACCCAAGGCCAATCTGATCGAGGGCACGGCCGAACAGACCCAACAGGGCGGCCCCCAGGTCTCCCGCGCCCCGGAGGACGTGCGTGGCAGGTTGAGCAACCTGCGACGTGGCGTGCTGCGGGGACGTAACGCGGGTTCGGACACCAGTAATACCTACAACCAGGAGCGTTAGTGTGAGCCCGATGAGCCAGGCGGCGCAGAATCTGAACTGGTTGATCACCAACTTCGTGGACAACACCCCCGGGGTGTCCCACACGGTGGTGGTCTCCGCCGACGGACTCCTGCTGGCGATGTCCGAGGGATTCCCGCGCGACCGTGCGGACCAGCTGGCGGCTGTCGCCTCCGGTCTGACCTCGCTGACCGCGGGTGCCTCCCGGATCTTCGAGGGCGGCGCGGTGAATCAGACAGTTGTGGAGATGGAGCGAGGATTCCTCTTCATCATGTCCGTTTCCGATGGATCTTCGTTGGCCGTTCTCGCACACCCGGACGCCGATATCGGTCTGGTTGGGTACGAAATGGCCCTTCTGGTCGACCGTGCCGGCAGCGTCCTTACTCCGGACCTCCGTGCCGAGCTTCAGGGAAGTCTTCTTAACTAGTAGACAGACAGTGCGTTTCGCGTCACCGCGCCATAGGGTGCGGTGGCGCGGACCCACTGGGATCGGGACCGGCAGGCGGAGGAGGAATCGTGGGTACACCCCCAGGCGGGCACCAGTTCAACGGTGGTCAGCGAACTCCGGGTGAGCACGGGGACAATGGTTTCGGCTTCCCCTCCACACCCGGCAGACAGGGCGCGCAGCAGCCTTACCAGCCATACCGGCAGCCGCAGCAGCCGCAGCACGTTCAGGGCTCGGACTGGCCCCAGCAGCCGCAGCAGCCGCAGCAGCCCCACCGGCCGCAGCGCCCGCACCGGTACGACTCCCCGCAGCAGCAGCCCCGCATTCAGCCGGTGCAGCCGCGGCGGGCCCCCGAGCCGGCCGCGCCCGCGGCGCACAATCCGCTCGTTCGTCCGTACGCCATGACCGGTGGACGGACCCGACCGCGCTACCAACTCGCCATTGAGGCGTTGGTCAGTACGACGGCTGATCCGTCCCGGTTGCAAGGGCAGTTGCCCGAGCACCAGCGGATCTGCCGGCTGTGCATCGAGATCAAGTCGGTGGCCGAGATCTCGGCCTTGCTCTCGATTCCGCTCGGCGTTGCCCGGATCCTCGTAGCCGACCTGGCTGAGGCCGGACTCGTCGCTATCCACCAGCCCGGCGGCGACGAGTCCGCCGGCGGCCAGCCAGATGTGACACTGCTCGAAAGGGTGCTCAGTGGACTTCGCAAGCTCTAGCGGCGGAGCGGCCCGCTCCACTACCTCGGCGAAGATCGTGGTGGCAGGGGGCTTCGGCGTGGGTAAGACCACGTTTGTCGGTGCCGTTTCGGAGATCAATCCGCTGCGTACCGAAGCCGTGATGACGTCCGCCTCGGCGGGCATCGACGACCTGACGCACACCGGGGACAAGACCACCACGACGGTGGCCATGGACTTCGGCCGCATCACCCTGGACCAGGACCTGATCCTGTACCTCTTCGGTACCCCCGGACAGGACCGATTCTGGTTCATGTGGGACGACCTCGTACGCGGCGCCATCGGCGCCGTCGTCCTCGTCGACACCCGCCGCCTCGCCGACTGCTTCCCCGCCGTCGACTACTTCGAGAACAGCGGCCTCCCCTTCGTCATCGCCCTCAACGGCTTCGACGGACACCAGCCCTACACCCCCGACGAAGTCCGCGAAGCCCTCCAGATCGGACCCGACACCCCGATTCTGGTCACGGATGCGCGGCATCGGGCGGATGCGAAGAGTGCGCTGATCACGTTGGTGGAGCATGCGCTGATGGCTCGCCTGCGGTAGGCCCTTGGGCCCTTTCGGGCCCGGATGTACGTGAGGCCCCGTACTCCCCTGGTGGGGAGTACGGGGCCTTTTCCGTGGTGCGCCCGGCCTTCGGCCGTTCTTTGTCCTCAATCTCCCCCATAGCCCCAAGGGCATGGGAGGTGCCCCCTCGACGGGCTCGATGCGGCCGGGCTGTGACCCGCGGAGCTTATCTGGCCGGGAATGGCTGATGCGGCCACACCGTGTCGGTGTGGCCGCATCAGGACTGAGCTCGAAACGTCAGCCCTGCCAGCTGTGCGGGGCGCGGAAGCCCGGGGTGCGTTCCAGGCGGCGCCAGCCCGCGGTGTCGCGGCCGAGGCGCACGGGGGCGTCGGCGGGCTGGGAGGCGGCGCGGGCGAGCAGGACCGCCGTTATGGCGGCCAGCTCCTCGGGGTCTGCCAGACCCTTCTCGACGCGCAGCACGGACTCGGTGGCAGTGCTCATGGATGTCTCTCCGTCTACTCGGCAGGTCTTCGCGGGGGCCTTGCAGGGTTGCTGCGGGGCCGCGGACTACTGCGGGGGGTTGCCGTGCTTGCGGGACGGCAGGTCGGCGTGCTTGGACCGGAGCATCGCGAGCGAGGCGATCAGGACCTCGCGGGTCTCGGCAGGGTCGATGACATCGTCGACCAGGCCGCGCTCGGCGGCGTAGTACGGGTGCATCAGTTCGGCCTTGTACTCCTTGACCATGCGGGTCCGCATGGCCTCCGGGTCCTCGGCGTCGGCGATCTGTCGGCGGAAGATGACGTTGGCGGCACCTTCGGCGCCCATCACCGCGATCTCGTTGGTCGGCCAGGCGTAGGTGAGGTCCGCCCCGATGGACTGGCTGTCCATCACGATGTACGCACCGCCGTAGGCCTTGCGCAGGATCAGTGAGATCCTCGGCACCGTCGCGTTGCAGTACGCGTAGAGCAGCTTCGCGCCGTGCCGGATGATTCCACCGTGCTCCTGATCGACGCCGGGCAGGAAGCCGGGTACGTCCAGAAGAGTGACGATGGGGATGTTGAAGGCATCACACATCTGAACGAACCTGGCGGCCTTCTCGCTCGCCTCGATGTCCAGGACACCGGCCAGGGCCTGCGGCTGGTTGGCGACGATGCCGACGACCTGGCCGTCCAGCCGGGCCAGGGCGCAGATGATGTTGCGGGCCCAGCGCTCGTGGATCTCCAGGTAGTCGCCGTCGTCGACGAGCTCCTCGATGACCTTGTGCATGTCGTACGGGCGGTTGCCGTCGGCCGGGACCAGGTCCAGCAGGACGTCGCCGCGCCGGTCGGCCGGGTCGTCGCTCGGCGCGGCGGGCGGGTTCTCCCGGTTGTTCGAGGGCAGCATCCCGATCAGGTAGCGGACCTCGGCGATGCAGGTCTCCTCGTCGTCGTACGCGAAGTGCGCGACGCCCGAGGTCTCGGCGTGCACATCGGCGCCGCCGAGGCCGTTCTGCGTGATCTCCTCGCCGGTGACCGCCTTGACGACGTCCGGTCCGGTGATGAACATCTGCGAGGTCTCGCGGACCATGAAGACGAAGTCCGTGAGGGCGGGGCTGTAGGCCGCGCCGCCCGCGCACGGGCCGAGCATCACGCTGATCTGCGGGATGACACCGGAGGCCCGGGTGTTGCGCTGGAAGATGCCGCCGTAACCGGCGAGCGCCGAGACGCCCTCCTGGATACGGGCGCCGGCGCCGTCGTTCAGCGAGACCAGCGGGGCACCGGCCGAGATGGCCATGTCCATGATCTTGTGGATCTTCGTGGCGTGGGCCTCGCCCAGTGCGCCGCCGAAGATCCGGAAGTCGTGTGCGTAGACGAAGACCGTGCGGCCGTCGACCGTGCCCCAGCCGGTGATGACACCGTCGGTGTAGGGCTTCTTCTCCTCCAGGCCGAAGCCGGTCGCCCGGTGCCGGCGCAGCTGCTCGACCTCCTTGAACGAACCAGGGTCCACGAGCAGCTCGATGCGCTCACGCGCCGTCAGCTTGCCCTTGGCGTGCTGTGCCTCGGTCGCCCGGTCACTCGGTCCCCGCCGGGCCTGCTCGCGCAGCGCCAGCAGTTCCGCCACACGGCCACGGGTATCGCTCGGCTCACCCTGGGTTTCGTCCACAACGGTCATGTATCGACCCTACGAACCAGACCTGGAAAACCCTGCCGTCGACTCCGTACAGTCTCCTGCCCGGTTTCCTGGTGGAGCCTGACAGAAGCCTTGGGCCATGCAGGCGAAGTACCAGCCCGTACCCGTCCTCGTTTGTGGGAGTTCCACAAAGGTTCACTGTGGTCTGCCGCACACCCCGGTCAGCCGGCGGGCGCTCGTGGGCTGCGCGTCCTGGACCTTCTGGATGTCCGCCAGCCTCGACCGTACCGGCTCCGCGGGGTGCGCCATCGTGAGCAGTACGGCCTCGTAGAAGGCGTCCCGCACCGCCGCCGGCATGACGTCCGACGCATCCAGGCAGAGCGGCACCCGCTGGTCCGTGAAGCGACGGCTCACCTGCTTGTCGACCGTACCCTTCTTGGGCGGGACGGCTGCGTTGGCCGAGAACACCCCGCCCGTGCGGCCCCACTCCTCCTGGGCTTCCCGGGAGGCGAGCCGCCGCATCATCTCGCGGGCCGCCCCGCTCCGGCCGAAGAGCGCCGCGAAGTCGGCCGACACCTCGTGGGCCTTCACCGTATAAGGGCCGCCGGGCAGCAGCGGCGCCGAGTCCACGAAGGCCGCCCGGTCCTTCCGGTCGCCGTAGAAGGCGCGGGCGAAGGAGCCCTGGTGCTCCAGGTCGCAGCCGCCGCCGAAGAGCAGTCCGTGGCCCCCGGCCGGTCCCCGATGGTCGGCCAGCAGCATGTGGCCGGACCGGTCCGGGTCCTGGGCGAGCATCCCGGCCCAGGCGGTCCAGGCGTCGGCGACCGGGGCGTCCGTCCACTTCATGTCACCGGTCGCCCAGCGCGCGTACAGCACCGGGCCCGCGCGCTGGAGGATGAGGTCCTCGATCCAGTCGCTCCCGGGCCAGCCGGACGCGCCGTCGTCACCCATGCCGATGCACCACGAGGCCAGCGGCGCGGGGCTGCGGCCCGGGACCGCGCCGTCGCGGTACCAGACGATGGACTTGAGGTCGGCCTTGAGCGGTACCCAAAGATCCTCGGTGGCGCCCTGTGCCTCGGGCTGCCACGGATTGCCGTACTCCTCGGGCTCGTACAGCCCCTTCAGGGTGCGCAGCCTGCCCTCGTCCGCGTACTCGACGAGTTCGCCGACGCCCGGCAGGATCGCGATGTCGGGCGGGTCGCCGGCCTGGACCTCGGCGAGCAGCACCTCGCGGGTCGCGGCGGTGCCCTGGTAGGTGTACGGGATCCCGAACCCGTCCAGGACGTCCTTGAACCGCTGCTCCTGCGCGTCGGTCCACGGGCCGAGGATCGTCACCTCCGGTTCCGCGTCGCTGCCGCCTGGCGCCGCGAGTCCGCAGCCGGCCGCGGTCATGAACAGGGCCAGGACGAGCAGGAACGCCCGGGCGTGCGGGATCATCCGGTCCTCCAGTAGTCGGCGTTGAGGCGCCGGCAGATACCGGCGGCCGGCAGCAGGACGATCAGCGCGGCGCCGCCCAACGCCCCGTAGTACGTCCAGCTCTGCCAGTTCCGGGCGGCCAGCCGGCCGCGCAGGGCGGTGGAGTTGTCGATGACGAACGTCTGGGAGTCGGTCAGGTTCGTGTGGTCGTGGGCCCGTTGCTCGATCGCGACCAGCCGGTGGCGGACGGTGTCCAGCCGCTCCTGGGTGTGGACGGTGGCCCACAGCGGGACGACGGCGAGTACGACGGTCACCAGCAGCGCCGCCAGCAGCCACGGGTCCTGGCTGCGGCCGCAGCGGGTGCGCAGCACCCACAGGGCGCTGAGGCAGGTCAGCGCCAGGATCAGCAGGCCCAGTTCGGCGACGGCCCAGCCGGCCCGCTGAAGCGTTCCGAGGGAACTGACCCGGTCCACGCGCCGCATCTGGTGCTCCTGGAGGACGTCCAGGCGCGGCACGACCCCGGTGCCCGGCCGGTCGAGGAGGGTTCTGGCCTCCTCGAACTTCTCCTGCTGCATCAGGTCGTCGTGCACGTACTTGACGGCGCCGGGAGTGATGGAACTGCTGTACGAGGTCAGCACGCCGTTGACCGTGTTGAGGACGCCTCGGCCGCGTTCCCCGTCGATCTGTACGTCGGAGAGCCGGGACAGGCCCTGGTCGGCGGCCGCCAGCTGGTTCTCGTACCGCGCTCCGGCGCCGACCACCTCGTCGATCCCGTTGGCGAGCGAACTCTTCGCCTCCTGGTGGGCGAGGAGCAGGGCGAGCTGGGTGGCGGCGACGCCCTGGACGGCGGGGGCGCCGCGGGTACGCATCTCGCCCGCGGAGTTCTGCACCTCGCGGTAGGAGACGAGCAGGGCCGTCATCGAGACGAGCGCGGTCACCACCATGACGGCCAGGTGCCGTTCCAGCAGCCGCCTGGTGCGCGAGCGGGTGCGGCGGCCGGCCCGGAAGGCACGCGTCCACCGGGTCGGTGAGGGCATCACAGGCTCCTTCCACAGGCGATGCAGTACCGGGCGCGAGGCCCGGCGAGATGGCGGCAGTGCGGGCACTTCACCGGCTTCCCCGTGGTGTGGCCGGGCAGTTCCAGACCGTGTCCCGAGGCGACGTGCAGCTGCGCCCGGCGTACGGTCCCGCGGTCGACGGTCGGGCCGACCCTGACCAGTCCGCGTGGGCCGTCGACGATGTCGGCCAGCCCGCGCACGTCCTGGAGGACCCAGGCGGCGCCGATCTCGGTGGCGAGCCGGACCGCGAGGCCGAACTGCCGCTCGGCCTCGTCACGGCTCATCGCGTCGAGTGCGGCGTACCCGCGTTTGAGAGCGGTCCGCATCTGGGTGGCGGCGTTCATCGCCTGGACCGTGCCGCCCCCGCCGCCGGTGGCCCCCGCGCCCACGGCGACTCCGGGCGGCAGCCAGCGCACCAGCAGCGCGGTGGTGGCGTCCCCGACGGAGACGGTGGCCAGTTGCAGCAGCACGCCGAGCGGGTCGGTGCTCGCGTCGGCGTGCACGGTGAGGAGGTAGTCGCGGGTCCCCGGCTCCCACTGGTGGGTGGGGAAGCGGGTCCGGTACGGCTCCTGAGCCTGTTCCTCCCGGCGGGGCGCGGGTTCGAGCCGTTGCTGGCGGGGGGCGGTCTCGGTCAGTTCGACCGCGCGCACCGCCGGGCGCGCGCTCACCACGACGGGCAGTTCGGGGCTGCGGACCCGGCGCAGCCGTCGCAGCGCCCCGGCGACCGCGGGGGCGAACCGGTCGGGGGCGTGCTCCGCGGCGCCGTGCAGGGACTCGACGACGGCGAGCAGCGGCGCGGGGCCCCAGTCGCCGCCGACCGCCAGCACGTCTGCGGTGAACGTGCCTCCGCAGGCGGCGAGTTCCTCCCGCAGCGCACCGCCGCCCCCGTCCGTTCCGGCGTCGTCCGCCGGGTCCCCGCCGCTGCCGTCGGTGATCAGCAGCAGGTGGCGCAGCGGCAGCGGGCGCTCGGCGAACAGCGCGCGGGCGGCCGCGAGCCAGGCCGGATACCCGGGCGGCGGCCGGTCGCCGTCGGCCGGGACGATCCGGCCCGCACTGAACGCGGCGCGGCGCTTCTCCATCGTGTCGGCCACCGCCCACCGGCCGCGCAGCGGGTAGCAGCGGGTCGGCTCCCCGCTCTCGTCGACGCCGCCCAGGACGGCGAAGGAGACCCCGTCGGGCAGGGCGCGCAGCGTGGCGGCGAGGGCGGCGGCCGCGGCCTCCCGGCGTCCGGCGGCGACGTCCAGCGCGATGACGACGGCGAGTTGGACGGCGGGCACCTCGTCGCGGGGGCCGACGCCGACGGCCTTGACCCGCAGATGGGCGTCGATCCGGGCGTCGTGGTGCGGCTGCTGGTCGCGCCGGACGTCCAGGGACACCCTGAACTCCAGCCCGGCCGAGGGGGCGGTGACACCCATGGACTGCCTCCAGGGTTACGGGACGGGGGCGCGGCTGTCGTGAGCGGCCACCGGCACCGGCGGTCAGAAGCGGGTCTGCGGGCGGACCCCGTGGGACAGGTCGATCAGCCGTTCGTACTCGGCCGGTCCCTGCCGCTGCCGGGCCAGCCAGCGGTAGCACTGCTCCAGGTCCTCCCGCACCGCCCGCTCCCCCGGTACGGCCGGGGGCGGCAGCCCGATCCGCAGCAGGCCGCCCCGGGGCAACGGAACCCGGCCCGCGGCGCGGACGGCGTCGAGCTTCCACTCGTACAGCTCGGTCCGCAGCAGCCAGGCCGCCTCGTCGCCCGCGACCACCGGGGACGGGATGCCCGGCTCGGGTGCGAGGGCGGCCAGACAGGCGTCGATCTCCGCCTCGTCGGGCAGGGGCCGCTCCCCCGTCGCGAGCCGGGCCGCCCTGATACGGAGGGCGGCGATCCGGGCGACGGTGTGGTCCCGCGACTCGTCCGGCACCAGGTCGAGGACCTCGGTGGCCGCGGCCCGGTCGCCGCGCGCGAGGGCGATTCTGGCCAGCCCGAGGGCCGCGCCGACGTGCGAGGGGTTGCGGGCGTGCACGGCCCGGAAGAGTTCGTACGCGGAGGGGCCCGCCGCGGCCGGCCGGTCGTCGCCCAACTGTTCCGCGCAGTAGGCCAGCGCCAGCTTGGCCGCGTACTCGCCCGGCAGGGCCCGGTGCACGGCGGAGAAGTGCTCCAGGGCCGCTTCGAGCATCGGCTGCCGGTCGTCCAGCACATCGGCGCTGCGCAGCGCGACGAGACCCCAGTGCCAGCTCAGCCGCCACTGCCGGACAGGCCCCGGGCCCGGGATCGCGGCGGCGGCCTGCACCTGCTCCCGGGCTGCGGCGAGTGGTTCGTCGCCGTCCTGGCCGAGCAGCAGCCGGGCGTTGTGCAGGCAGATCTCCACCGACCGCTCCCCGTGGGCCGGCTGGGGCAGCGGCTGTCCCGGGTCGTAGCTGCTGACGCCGAACCGGGCGGCCTGCGGGTCCCGCGGATAGGGCCGGGGCACCGGCAGTCTGCGGGCGATCTCGGTCGGGGTGGGCAGCCCGGGGTCGAGCGCGGGCGACCGGGGTGTGTCCCGGCGGTCGTACAGCGGGCGGTGCAGCCAGTGCGCGTAGTCGGGCACCGAGCCCAGGCGCGCGCCGAGCAGTTCGGTGGAGGGGGTGAAATAGGCGGAGGGTTCGGGCTGGTCGCGCTTGCCGCGCAGGGCCCGGATCTCGCGCAGCACCCCGCGCAGTTGGCCGGCCATGTCCTCGGCGGAGCCGAACCGGCGCTCCGGGTCATGGGCCGTGGCCCGCTCCACGACCAGCCGGAAGGAGCTGATGCCGAGCCCCGGCACGTCGTCGCCGACGGCCCAGCCGGCCAGTTCGGCCAGGGTCACCCCGACCGTGTGCACGTCGTGGGCGACGGTGAGCGGGCCCGTCCCGTCCGTCTCGGGTGCGGCGAACCACGGCGTGATGACGGGCGGCGGGTCGGTGGCCCCCGCCTTGCGGACCCCGCCGAGGTCGATGACCTTGATGCCGTCGAGGTGGTGAATGACGTTGGACGGCTTCATGTCGCCGTACAGGAAGCCCATGTCGTGCAGATGGGCGAGGGCCTCCAGGATCTGGCAGCCGTAGGTGATGACGTGCTCGATGTCGAGGACGAAGGCGCCCTGGCGGGTCGATTCGACGACGGCCGTCAGGGTGCGGTCGCCGACGTCCTCCATGACGATGTAGCCGCCGGAGACGGTGCCGTCCGCGTTGCGGGTGCTGACGAAGTCGCGGATCTGGACGATGCGTTCGTGCCGGATGGCGACCAGGCTGCGGCGTTCCTCACCGGCCTGGGCGGCGCCGCGTTCCGCGTACCGGTTGAGGAGGCCCTTGACCGCGACGAAGTCCTCCAGGTGGGTGTCCTCCGCCAGGTAGACCCAGCCCTGGCCGCCGTGGGCGATCGGGCCGCGGATGCGGTACTGGTCCTGGAGCGGGGGCCCGTCCTTCGTCAGTTCGGGGCGGTACGAGTACGGGGCCCCGCACTGTGGGCAGTACCCCTCGTCCGGTGGCGGGGACGCCGTGTGCGGCGGGACGAACGAGGTGTGGCACGCCTCGGCCGAGCACGTCATCACGATGCGCACCGGCTGCTCGGCCGCGGCGAGGCGCTCCGCCGGGCTGCCCGGGTCGAGCAGCGGCAGTTCGAGCAGTCCGGCGGGTCCGTGCCGCTCGGGGGCGGTGGGCAGCGGCGGCAGTCCGGGCGCGCCCTCCTCGCGGCCGCAGGTGTCGCAGTAGCCGGTCTGCTGGACGGCGCCCTCGCAGGGGGCTCCGGTGAAGCGGCGGTGCGGACACGGGATCCTCATCGGCGCTCCGCAGGGCCGCGTCCGGTCCTCGGGCCGGGCAGAGCGGGCTGCTCCGGCCGCCCGGGTCCGTTCACCCCGCCGAGGTCGTCACGTAACTCCCGTAACAGCTGTTTCAGTTCCGCCAGCTGGTCCTGCGGGTCGGCCAGCAGTTTCAGTTCCCCCAGCCGGTGGCGGCGGGCCGCCGCGTCGACCGCGGGGCGCGGGACCAGCGAGGCGGAGCTCACCATGCCCCGCAGCCCGGTCCGCTCCCGCTCGACACGCTCGACCCGGCGCACCAGCACCTCCGCCCGCTCCTCCAGGGCGGGCACCAGCAACTGCCGCGCCACCTCGGCCAGGCCGGCGCCGTCGGCGTGGCGGTAGATGACCAGCAGCCGGAATCCGAGGGTGCGTACGCGCGCCAGCAGCGGCACCAGGGCGACCGGGTCGGGATCCTCGTCCAGCCCGATCACGGCCAGCACCGGGCCCGATCCGGCGGGCCTGCCGCCGTCCGAGCGGTCCGGGGCGTCGCCGCCCTCCAGCAGCCAGTCGCGGTAGGCGTTGCGCTGGTACCGGGGCGGCCGCAGCTGCGCCACGAGGGTGTCGACGAGTTCCCCGGGCCGGGTGACGCCGCCCCGGCAGACGAGGTGGGCCCGGTGGAGCTGGTGCTGGAGGGCCCGGTCGCGGCCGGTGCCGCGTGCCACGACGCCGAACCGCACCGCGGGCTCCTCGCCGCCCGCGAACCAGTGCCGCAGCCGCCGCTCCAGGTCCCCGTCCCAGCCGTCCGGGCCGCTCAGTTCGGCGACGAGCGGCACGAGGGCGGCGATGCGGTCGACGGGGATCATGTACGAGAACGCCAGGTGGTTCCCGGTGGGCGGGGCGGGCCCCGGATCGGCGCTCCGGCTGACGATCAGGCCGACGACCTCCTCCGTCCCCGGCCGCACGCCCCGGGTCTGGACGGCGGCGCCGCTGAACCCGGGGCGCACCACGTCGGCGTCGGTCCCGGCGTCGAGCTGCACCCAGTCGCCGTGCAGTCCGCCGATGCGGCCGCTCAGCCACATCCCGTCGTCGAAGCTCTGGGCGTATCCACCGATCCACACCTCGCCGCCCCGCTCCAGCCGCCGTCCCAGCGGCGCGGGCGCCGCCTGCGGGCGCGGGCTGTCCAGGGCGAGCACGGCGATGTCCTCACCGTCGGCCCCGTCGAGGCCGGGCAGCCAGCCGCCCGGGGCCACCCGGGCGCCGACGGGCGGGATGCCGGGGCTCTCGGCGAACTCCACCCACATCGGGGTGTCCGGTCCGCCGACGACGTGGGCGCACGTCAGCACCCGGTCCTGGGTGAGGAGCACCCCGGCCCCGCACACGGGTCCGTCCGCACCGCCCCGGCGTAACCGGAGCCGCCAGTCCGCTCTCAACTCCCCCATACCGCTTGAGAGTACGCGTGCAACAGCCATCGTTCCCAGACTCCGCGCACAGTCCGGCCCAACGGGTTACCGGACGTCGCACCGCAGGGTGGCCCCCGACGTCCCCGGGTCCACGCCCAGCACGAGCCGTCGGCCGATGGCCCGGACCTCGATGCCCGGGTCGGCCGAGACGACCTCGCGCACCGGCCGGTCCCAGACCACTTCGAACGGCGCGCCGCTCCGGTCGGGTCCGCTGACCCGGACGGCCGTCGTGCTCCGGCCCTCCCGTACGAGAACACTGGCCGGCCCGGTGGAGGAGAGCCGTCCGGCGGTGCCCGGCTGCCAGAAATTGGCGGCGGTCAGCCCGAGCGAGCGCACGGCGACGGCCTGGGCGGCGGCGGTGTTGGCGAGCACCGTCAGCCAGTGTTTGTCGGCCGCGCGGGCGGCGACGGTGCGCGGGGAGGCGCCGGGCATCAGGAGGTAGAGGTACGCGGCATCGACCGGGTCGGTGCCGTGGTCGAGCCAGAGCGTCTGCCAGTGGCGGGTCTGCTGCTCGGTGGAGCTGGTGGTGTTGATGTCGGACCAGGCACCGGTCCTGGCCTCGCGCAGGGTGTGCAGGGCGGCGCCACCGGGCAGCACCCAGCCGCCGTGCCCCTCCAGATGGGCCCAGCGGGGGCGTTCGCGGTCGTCGACGGTGAGGGTCTGCCGCGCGTCCGGACCCAGATTGCGGTTGTCGACGACGGTCTCCACGGGGACCCCGTCGGCGGCGGTGATGCCCGCGCCGAGGCAGATGACCGCGTCCGCCGCACAGAACCAGGACTTGCGGGCCTCCAGGGTGGAGCCGAGACCCTTCACATGCTGTCCGACGGCGGCGAACTCGCCGTCGTGCGCCCCGCCGACCCACTGGACGGCCGGGCGGGGTTCGCCCCATTCGCCGCCGGCCCGGTCGGCGAGGTGCTTGGTGGAGACGGTGGTGCCGGGCAGCCGGTACCAGTCGACGGTGGGCCAGAACCAGTCGGTGTACTGGCCGCCGCCGTTCTCGCCCTGCCACCAGTAGAGCATTCCGGCCCCGGTGTGCCAGCCGCGCGGATTCTCGCCGTTGCCGCACTCGTACGCGCTGATCCGCTCCGATGCCATGGAGAGGTTCGCGACCCAGCCGGGGCGGCGGTGCACGGCCCGGTCCATGGCGGCGAACAGGGTGTGGCCGACGGGTTCGGGCGCGGCGGGAACGGGGGCTTCCGCTGCCGCCTGCAGCCGGGACAGGTCGGCGACGCCGAACTGCGGGGCGGCGAGGATCGGGCTGACGGTGTCCCGTTCGATCCAGCCCTTGACCATGCCGTTCCACCGGTCGCGTTCGGCGGCGGACGCGCCGCCCGCGAGCAGCGCGACGGCGGCGATCAGGCCCTGGCCGTGGAAGTGGTCGCTGCGCATGATCCGGCGCTCGTCACTCTTGAGGAGCCCCCGGCTGATGGCGCGGCCGTTGACGCTGTCCATCATCAGGCCGTCGTGGATGAGCGGCGCGTAGGCGTGTTCGACGCTGTCGAGGATGATCTGCCGGCCCGGGTCGGTGACCTCCCAGGTGGATCCGGCCAGCAGCGCGAAGAGCCGGCCGAGGCCGTCGAGCATGACCTGGCCGTACGTGCCCGAGTAGGCGACCCAGGTGTGCTGGACGAACGACCCGTCGGCGTAGAGGCCGTCGCCCCTCGTCACGTACGGGAAGACGGGCGACAGGGCGTCGCGCGCGAGCGCGGTCTTCGCGGCGTCCCGGCCGAGGATGCCGCGCAGGGCTACGGAGCGGCAGAGGTCGACCCGGTTGGCCCCGGTGGAGGTGCCGCTGTAGTCCGTGAGCATGGTGTCGGGGATGAAGTGGTCGACGGCGGCGCAGGCGTCGGCGACGCGTTCCTCGCCCAGATGGGGGCGCAGGACGGCAACGATGTCCATGAGCAGGCGCGGGCTGCCGATCTGCCACTCCCACCAGTTCCCGTACCGGGCCGTGGCCGGGTTGTAGACCGTCGCGGAGAGGTGGTCCAGGCCGCGGAGGATGTCGGCGAGGAGGCCCGCGTCCCCGGTGTGGCCGGTGCCCTGCTGGGCGTACGCCTGGGTCATCGTCCACAGCCGGTTGTAGCTCCAGGTGATGCCGGACGGCGGGTCGAAGGTGTGCCCGGCCCAGAGGGAGTCGGCGGCGGGGGCCATCGTCGAGCGGAATTCCGCGGCGAGTTCACCGGTCTCGGCCAGCTTGGCGGCGTACGGCTCGGTGGCGGGGTCGTATCCGGTACCGAGCGACAGGTCGTTCCAGCGCAGCCGGAGCGTCTCGAACTCGTCCTGCGCCGCGCGTGCCGTCGAGGGGAGCGCCAGACCCAGTGCGGTGGCACTGCCGGTGGCGAGGAAGGCACGGCGGGACCAGGCGGGCAGGAGTGACACGGGGCTACCTCCGGTGGGCAAGTGGTTTAGACCGGACGAGGGTTGGTCTAGCACGCGCTTACTGCGACGGGGAAGGGGGCGGACCGATGCCGGCCCTCCCCCTTCCCCTCATGGAGCCGTTCAGCTTCCGCAGTGGAAGCGGGCGCTGCCCCAGTCGGCGTGGTCGTTGCCGTTGCCGTCGCCGCCGTCACCGGCGATCAGCTCGACGTACTTCGCGCCGGTGACGTCCGCCGTCAGCGACCAGGCGGTGTCGGCGGCCTTGAGGACCGGCGACTTCACCTTCTCCGTACCGTCTGCCTTCACGGAGAACTGCACGCTGCCCGCGCTCTTCTGCACGTCGTCCACGCCCACCTCGGCGGTGAAGGAGGTGCACTTCCCGCCCAGGTAGTAGCGGATGCTCGCCGGTGCGTGGCTGCCGAGACCCTTGGCGTACACCGCGCCGCCGATGGTCAGCGCGGTGCCGTCGCCGGTGCCGGTCTCGCCGTTGGAGAGGTCGCGTTCGACCGGTCCCCAGCCGTTCGTGGCGGCGGTCCAGTCCAGGTCACTGGCCCAGCTGTCCGTGGTGGGCGGCGGCGGCAGGGTCCGCACCGACGTCTGCGCGCCGAGCGTCCGCCGCGCACCGCCGACCGTGTAGGACGCCTCGGAACTCAGGCCGTACGTCTGGTACTTGGCATCCACCGGCGGGGTGACCTGCCAGCTCGCGGTGACCTTCGCACCAGCCGCGACCGAGTCGAAGGTGACGACTCCGGCGGGCTCGGCCTTCCAGCCCTCGGGGAGGGTGAGGCCGACCGAGACGCCGGTGGCCGCGGTGGCCTCGTAGTTGGTGAAGCTCGCCTTCACGGTGTTGGCCGTGCCCGGCTCCAGGGTCTCGGCGGCGGGGTCGAGGGTGAGCGTGCCGCAGGCGGCCTGCTCACCGGCGGGGGCCGCGCCCAGGTCGGTCACGGTGAAGCCGTCGAGGACGAAGTCCGCGCCGTCGGGCGCGTCGCCGCGCTTGCGCAGCCCGGTCCAGGCGTCGCCGCAGCCCGCCGTGACGGTCTCGCTGAAGTGAGCGGTGGTGTGCTGGGCACCGATCGCGGTGGTCCGGGTCTCGACCGAGTCGGGCGCGCCGTCCGCGGTGATCCGGTCGTAGCCGTCGACCCATTCGTAGGCGCCGGCGTGGCTGGACTGGTAGTCGTACTCGACCTTGTAGCGGTGTCCGTCCGTCATCGGGACGGTCCAGGGGGCGGTCCGGTAGACGAGCCCGGTGTTCTCCTCGTGGGCCTTGAGGGACTCCTTGCCGCCGAGCACGTCGTCGACGAGCTTCCCGTTCCAGCCGGCCTGGGTGTACGGGGCGTGCAGCTGGGAGATGCTGGTGCGGGGGTCGGTGGCGCCGCCCGCGTCGCCCTTGAGGAAGGGGCCCCAGCCCTGGTCGACGTCCTCGAAGTCCTCGTGGACGACGGTGTTCTCCTTGGTGGCGGGGGCGTTGGCGACGAGGCGCACGTCATCGGCGCGGACGGTCGCCGCGCTGCCGCCGGCGGCCTCGATCCGCAGGGTGGTGCGCCCGTTGGCCGGTGCGGTGAAGTTCACCTTCGCGCGCTGGAAGTACGTGCCGTGCCAGTCGGACGCGGCGACGTAGTCCTTCGCGGTGGAGCGGTCCACGGCGACGGACTTCCCGCCGGCCGACAGCGTGGTGTGCCGGGTCTTGCCGGGCTGGACCTCGATGAGCGCGGACGCGGTGTAGCGGGCGCCGGGCTTCAGTCCGGCCATGGTCTGGGAGAGCGCCGCCGTGCCGGTGCCGGACAGCTTCGCACTGTTGCGGCCCTGGCCGTCGGTGTCGCGGGCGGCGGTGCCGGTCTTCGACCAGGCGGCCAGCTTGCTGTCGTTGAAGCCGGGGTCGTCGACGAGGGTGCCTTGGCCCCACTTGGCGTCGGCTGCCTTCGGCGCCTTGGCCGGGTAGAGGACGTAGGGCTGCCCGGCCTCCGCCTTCAGCGTGATCTTCCCCTCGACGGGACGGACGGTGCCGGTCTTCACCCGGCCGTTGTCCGTGAGCTCGTAGACCGTGTACGTGCCGGTGGAGGGCACCGCCCAGGTGCTCGTACCGCCGGACTCGCTGTAGTGGTACAGCTTCTTGCCGCCGTCCCACGGCAGCAGGTAGTCGGTGCCGCTGAGGACCTTGCGGCCGTGGTCGTAGAAGGTGCGCTTCCCGTCCTCGACCGTGCCGCTCACCCCGCCGGTGAACGTGATGTCGTTGCCGTCCCAGCGGGTGATCTTCTGCTGCTGGAGGTACTTGGCGGGCAGGTTGCGCTGCCAGACGTTGTCGTAGAAGGAGTTCCAGTCGGTCTCGCCGGTCCAGCCCTCGAACTCGTCGATAGCGGTCTGGCCGAGTACCGGGTCGTTGTTCCAGACGTCCTTCTCACCGTTGCGGATGAACCGGATGATCTGCGAGTTGAGACCCTTGTTGGTGGCGCCGCCGTAGTCGAGGTCGTTGGCCCAGTGCGACCAGAGCGAGCCCCGCTCGAACTTGTCGGCCCATTCGCTGGAGACGTTCCAGCCCTGCGTCTGGAGGGACTGGAGGGTCTTGTCGGCGATCCAGCCGTGCGTGTAGTAGACGTCGATGTACAGCATGCTGAGGTTGCTGTTCGTCTCGTCCCGCAGCTGCTGGAAGCGCTTGGCCAGGTCACCGCTGTTGATGTCGCGGCGCTGGTCGATGTAGTAGCTCTGGTTGAGCCAGTTCCAGCCGGGCTTCGACTTGTCGACGAGGTTCTCGTCGAACGCCTTCGCCTCGGGGTATGCCTCGGTGGCGTTGACGTGGACGCCGAAGGTGGCGCCCCACTTCTTGCCGTCCTTCAGGAGCTCGTTGAGGTCCTTCAGCCCCCCGGCGCGCTTGTTGTAGTTGCCGCCGTAGTCGGGGTGGGCGGAGTCGTGGCCCTCGGAGGCGTACCCCTTGAGCAGCGCGAGCTGGCCGAGGCCGTCCGTGGACAGGGAGATCCGCTTGACGTCGTCGAGCGTGCGCAGGAAGGGGTGGGTGGCCTGGCTGGCGAAGTTGAACGGGATGTGGGTGATCACCCGGTCCGCGGTGTCCTTGCTGCCCGGCGCGACCACGCCGATGGAGCGGAAGGCGACGGCGCCGTCCTGCCAGTCGACGGTCTTGTCGCCGTTGGCGTCGGGCGTGACGACGACCTTCGCCCAGGGCAGGTTCTCCCCGATCGAAGGCTTCGGCGCCCCGTCGCCGCGGTAGGTCCACTGGCCGGACCAGACGCCGACGCGGGTGGAGCCGTCGTCGGCCTTGCGGGCCTGGTGCCAGAAGCGGGCGTCGTCGCCGCCGGTGGCACCGGAGGGCTTGTCGTACGAGGAGTTGGACTCGACGGCGGCCGCGAGCGACCCGGTGTTGACGATCGCGTAGGTGCCACCGACCGGCGCGGCGTCGGCCTTCGTGTCGCCGGTGACCTTCGCGAAGACGTCGGCGGTCTTCGTCGAGTCGGGGTCGAGCTTGGTGAAGGCGGTGGCGGCCCCGGTGTCGGTGCTCGCGACGGAGACGAGGTCGTGGCCGGGGATGTCGATCGTGCCGACCCGGAACGCCTCGGTGTCACGGACGGCCGTCACCTTGAAGGTGGTGGCGCGTCCGGAGATGGAGAGCGTGGCGTCGATCTCGATCCCGGGCAGATCGGCGAAGACGAGCGTGTAGCGGGCGGCCGACGCGGTGATCTCGGGGGCGCCCTTGAGCCGCACCGGGTGGGCCGTGCCGTTGAGCGTGACGGCGGTGACCGGCCGGGTGCTGCCGGACAGCTGGGCCCCGGTGGCGCGGTCGGTGTACGTGAGGACGCGCGGGAAGTCGTCGGCGACGGCGACGGCGAGCTGCGCCGATCCGATGACGGGGGCGTCCGCGGGGACGGCGGATTCGGCCGCGGCGGAGGCGGGGGCGGCGGCTGAGGCGGGCAGGGCGGTCCCGGCCAGAGCCAGGACGGCTGCTGAGGCGGCGGCTGCGGCGCCCACCGAAGTAAATCTTGGCGACATGTGCACTGCGTAGTCGCCGTGTCGTGACACCGTCAACGACGTACGGCTCCGAGGGCCTCTCCAGTCCAACAACCGTGCCGCGTAAGTCCAAGTGCGCGTGCGCAGGTCAGGGCGGCTGCAGCGTTCAGTTCCTGATCACGGAACCTCGAGCCGCTCGCTGACGGTCCCGCCAAATACCGTTCACCTGCGTAGAGTTGTGAAGACTTCTTTCTTCTGAGAGCGCTCTCAGTCACAAGTCTTGACGGCTGTCCCGACCGTCGCAAGAGTGGTGCGCACCGCGGACGCCCCCGTTCCACACTCCCCGCATCACGACCCCGTCCGCGGCCCCCCACACACCCGGAGTCGCCTGATGATTTCGCGCAGAATGTTCCTCTCCGGCGGCGTCGCCGCCTCCGCGACCGCGCTCTCCTACCCCCTCTGGGGAAGCGCGCTGAGTCCGAACGCCTCGGCGTCCGCCGCGACCTGCGAACTGGCCCTGGAGAACCGCTCGCTGCCCGGCCGGGTCAACGCCTACGTCACCGGTCATGAGCAGGGAACGGACCGCTGGGTGCTGCTGCGGCCGGACGGCAGCGTCTACCGCCCCGACTCCCCCGCCGCGCCGCAGACCCCCCTCCCGGTCGACTGCGCCATCCCGCTGAACGCCGCGGGCGGCGCCCCGGTCGTCCTGACGCTGCCACAGATGTACGGCGCCCGGGTCTACTTCGTCCGCGACGACACCCTGGACTTCTACCTCAACCCGGGCCCGGCCCTGGTCGAGCCGGCCTTCGCCACGTCCACGGACGCGAACTACGGGCGCACCTGGTCGTTCTGCGAGTTCACCTTCAACCCGCAGCAGCTGTACGCGAACATCAGCTACGTCGACCTGGTGACGGCACTGCCCATCGGCCTGAAGCTGGAGGGCGACGCCACCCACACGGTGGCCCCGCTGCCCGACGGCGCCGTGCAGCGGATCGCCGACGGCCTCACCGCCCAGGCCGCCGCAGACGGTCAGCCGTGGGACCAGTTGGTGACGCGCGGCTCGGACGGCAGCGTGCTGCGGGTCATCTCCCCGCAGAACCTGATGGCCCCGTTCTTCGACCGGCCGGACCAGATGCCGTTCCGCGACCTGTTCACCGCGCAGATCGACGAGGTCTGGGAGAAGTACCGCTCGACCGACCTGCGGATCGACCTCCAGGGCGGACGCGGTGTCTTCACCGGGCGGGTCAGCGGCGACACCCTGACGTTCAACGGCGGGCACACCTTCACCAAGCCCGTCTCCAAGGACATCTTCACCTGCAACCACGGACCGTTCACCAACAACCCGGCGGACTCCGACGACAAGAAGGGCCTGCTGGCCCGACTCGCGGCCGGCTTCAACCGCTCCATCATGCTCAGCCACCCCGACCAGCCCAACGGCACCACGGTGGCCGACTACTACCAGGGCGCGGTGACCAACCACTGGTCGCGCATCGTCCACGCCAACAGCCCGATCGGCTACGCCTTCCCCTACGACGACGTACGCCCCGAAGGCGAGCCCGACGTCTCGGGCGCCGCCAACGACGGCAACCCGAGGCGCTTCACGGTGGCCGTGGGGTCCTGAGTCCGTTCGGACATGCGTGTGCCCCCGTCCTGGGTTCCAGGACGGGGGCACGACGACGCCGCACCCATGCGCCGCGGGCGCGGGCCGGATCAGGCCGGGGAACCCACTGCGAGCTCCTGCCGTGCCCTTGCCGCGGCGCCGACCGGTACGGCGTCGGCGCCCAGGCCGGACCTGACCAGCCGGACGGGGTGACCGCTCACCGGCGGTTCGGCGGCCGGCGACGCGACGACGACCGGGCTCAGCAGCGACCAGGCGTGGCTGACCCCGCCGCCCACGTCCACCGTCGTGATGTCGACGACGCCCGCAGTCATCACGATCGCCCGTGCGATGCCGGCACCGGCGGCCCGGTACACCGCGAGGGCGTCCTCGTCACCGCGCTCCGCCGCCCCCGCGACCTCGCGGGCGGTCAGCCGCCGGCCGGTGCGCTCCGTGTAGCGGGCGCCGATGGAGCGGCCGGAGGTTGATTCCGATGATCCGCGCAGCTTCTCGCGTGCTGTAGCCCTGCTCCATGAGCTGGAAGTATGCAGCCCGCTCTCGGACCAGCCTCTTCCCGCTCGGCTTACTCCGGCCCTCCCGGATCTCGAAGTCCATCGCACCCCTTCATCCGGGGTGTTGCAACGACCACTAGAACTGAAGGGACGGGCGGGGAGGCCGTCACGCATGGGCGCGAAAGCGGTCAGCAGCCGCCGCAGTTGTAGAACGTCACGTCCCAGTGGTTGCCCTCGTCCGCGTAGACGTTGCCGGAGCCCGACTTGTACTGGGGCGCGCCGTCGCCGCGCAGACCGATGTAACTGAACACTCCGTGGACGTAGTTGGTGAGACAGGTCGTCTTGCCGAAGTCGAGCTTGTAGCCGTTCCAGTGCGAGTACGTACCACTGGCGTGCCCGGTCTCGGTGCCGCCGGTGATGTTGAGCGCGCAGCCCGTGGCGCTCTTGAGGGTCTGGGCGCCCTGGGCGGTCGCCAGGTTGAGCTGGTCGAACGAGGTGCAGGTGGAGACGTTGCGGTTGGAGCAGCCACCGGAGGACGACCATGTGACGCCCGACGAGCTGAACCTGGAGGTCGCCTGGCTGTGGGTGAGCTTGGTGACGGCGTAGGCGTCCGTCGTACCGGCGACGACGCCGATTCCGGGGGCGAAGAGGACGCCGAGGACGAGGGCGAGAGCGGTCAGGACGGGGCGCAGCGTCATACGGGACACCATGGGGGAACTCCTCCTGTGCATGACAATGGGGCATGGAGGATATTGCCCGAGTTCTACGCGCGTCCGCCAGAGGGCCTGCGGCGCCGGTCGCGCACATACACCCCCTCCCCGAGCCGCCACCCCGCCCCCTTCCGTAACAGTCGGGGTCGCAGATGTTGAACTTTGAACAAAATGGGTCTACAGTAAATCTCGTTGAAGGTTAAACAACTACTTCGAGCCCCGCTCGATCACGTCCCCGAGGAGGAGCCATGGCTCTGTTCAACCGCAAGAACAACGACGCCCCCGCCACCACCGTCGCCGTCGACCCGGCCCTGGCCGCCCTCACCGGCGACTACGCGATCGACCCGGCCCACAGCAGCATCGGCTTCACCGTCCGTCACGCGATGGTCACCAATGTGCGCGGCTCCTTCGGTGAGCACGAGGGCAGCCTGAAGCTGGACGGCAGCAACCCGGCCAACTCCGCAGCCTCGATCGACGTCAAGATCGCCAGCGTGGACACCGGCATCGCCGACCGCGACGGCCACCTCGTCAGCGGCGACTTCTTCGATGCCGAGAAGTTCCCCCTCATGACCTTCCGCTCGACGGCCGCGGAGCAGCTCGGCGGCGACACGTACCGCGTCACCGGTGACCTCACGATCAAGGACGTCACCCGCCCGCTCGCCATCGACCTGGAGTTCAACGGCTCCGCGACGGACGTGTACGGCAACGAGCGCGTCGGCTTCGAGGGCAGCGCGGACATCCTGCGCTCCGACTGGGGCCTGACGTGGAACGCGGCGCTGGAGACCGGCGGCGTGATGGTCAGCGACAAGGTCAAGCTGAACTTCGACATCTCCGCGATCAAGGCTGCCGCACCGCAGGCCTGACCCCCCCGGGACACCCCGCACCGAGCGCGCCCGCCTTCCACCCCCTGCGGGGAGGACGGCGGGCGCTCGGCGTTTCCGCCTTGCGACCCTGCTCGTTAATGTAGTACTTCTTATACATGAGCGAGCAGGTGCACAACAGGTTGGCGATGGTGCGCGCGGAACGCAAGGTGTCGCGACAGGCGCTGGCCGAGGCGGTCGGCGTCCACTACCAGACCATCGGCTACATCGAGCGCGGGCAGTACAACCCGAGCCTCGACCTGGCTCTGCGCATCGCCGAGTTCTTCGAACTGCCGGTGGAGGCACTGTTCTCCCTCCGGCCGTTCCGCCCGCTCACGGACGAGGTCTACGGGAGGAAGCAATGACCAGCACAGACATGTCGGCCCCCACACGCCACGACCGGCGCATGTTCGCCGTCATGAACGACCGCCGGGCGAGCGCGCTGTACGCGACGGCCGCGCGCCGCCGCACAGCCGTCGCGGCCCACGTGACGCTCACGGCGGCCGGTCTGGCCACGGGCATCGGCGCGTACGCGAGCGACCAGCGCTGGCCCGCCTTCGCCCTGCTCGCCATGGTCCTCCCGTGGTGCGTGGCCACCGGCGCGATCAACGGCGCCACCCGCGGCCTGCTCGAACTGCGAACGCCCGTCCTGGACGAGCGCCAGGTGGCGGAGCGGGACCGAGTGCGAGCCCGGGCCCACCGCCTCACCACGCTGCTCCTCGCGATCGCCCTCGGCGTCGTCGCCGGCGGGGACTGGACCGGGCGGGCCGAGGCGGAAACCCTGCTCCTCCCCGTCCTGGCCACGGTGTTCGTCGCGCACTGGCTGATGCCGCTGTGGGTGGCGGGGCTGACGGTCCGGGACGAGGCGGAGCCGGAGGAGGAACTGTTCTGACCGCCGGCCTCCGGAGGCTCACGCCGGCCGGCCCGGAGCTACGCTCGGCCCTCGGGCGCCCGCGAAGGTACATCGGACAAGTGGTCGAGTTCGCTGCCGATCGCTTCCCGCAGAACGTCGTGCTGCGGACCGAGCCTGAACTGCTCGTCGCTCCACCGTGCACGCGGATAGAGCCACACCGGAGCACCCACCGCGTCGGCCGGCTCCCACGCGAACCGCGGCCACACATGCGCGTGCAGGAACGGGTCCGTGTTCCCCAGGATCTCCAGATTCACCCGCCGGAATGCCGGATCCAGCCGCCGACAGGCCCGCTCAACCGCTTCACCGAGCCGGTCCATGTCGGCCAGGAACGACAGCCGCTTCGCCTTCGGCAGGTCGGACAGGCGCTGCACATCCGGTTGGTCCACGAGAAGAACCGAGTATCCCGGCAGGAACTGAACGTCCCCGATCACCGCGAATCCCGACGTCAACCGCCGCAGGACGGTGGGGTTCTCGCCCCTCAGAGCAGTTCCGATCCGGTCCATCCGCCATTCCTCGGTCATGGCGAGAACCTACATGCCGGAGATCGAAGACCGCTTCTCGCTCCCCGCCCTCCTCCCAAGGGTCGATCGTGAAGAACACGGCCTCGCCGAGGCCTTGAGTCGAAGTGACGTACGGTCCGTGCGCGGAGGGCGGGCAGCGTCCGTGGGGTGGGACTCCCGCGCTGACGTGCCGGGTATGCGGGAACCGGGACAACACCAGCGTCTGGTACGACGGGGCTCACCGGATCCATCAGCTGAGCAGGGAGAGTGCGGGGTCAGTCTCGCGGTGCGGCGTGCCGACGTGCCCGAACCGCTGTTGGCGGCTGACCACGCCCGGCAGTGGAAGGAGCTCCTGAGGCTGCGCAACGAATCCCCTCGCAGCTACCCGCGCTGCGTTTCGACTGAGAGACCGGGTACCTCAGCCCATCGGCCGGCCGAACAACCGTCAGTCAGAGGCACGTTGCCAAGCGGACCAGGTCGGCGACCGCCCGCACGCGGCTCTGTGACGGCCAACCGATCACCGTCGTCACAGGTGGAGCATCCGGAACCGGCACCGCGACAAGATCACGGCGCAGGTCCGTGCCGGCGGACTCGGGCAGGATCACCGTGGTGTGCCCCAGCGCGATCAGCTGGAAGAGCTGGGTCAGGTTCCGTACCTCGACCCCTGGTCCCTCCGGATAGCTGCCACCGGGACCGGGCCAGCGAGCCATCGGAAGTTCCGCCAATGCGGAGACCTCGGCCACCCGGACTCGAGACCGGCCGACGAGCGGGTGAGAGGCGGGCAGGATCGCCACCTGGCCCTCGGTGTACAGGGTTTCGGTGTCGAGTCCGGCCGTCGAGTCGAACGGCAGGTGCAGCAGAGCCACGTCGGCCTGCCCGCACATCAGCAATTCCTGTGGTTGATGCGCCTCGCAGAGCATCAGATCGACGGTGGCCGCGCCGGGATCCAAGCGGTAGGCATCGAGCAGCTTGGCCAGGAACTCGCCCCCGGTACCGGATTTCACGGCGAGGACGAGACGCGGACGCTGTTGCGCGGCCTGCTGGGTACGCCGCTCGGCCGCGGCCACCGCACCGAGGATGGTGCGCGCCTCGGACAGCAGCACGGATCCGGACTCGGTGAGCGTGACCTTGCGGCTGGTGCGCTCCAGCAGCGTGACTCCGAGCCGGCGTTCGAGCCGGGCGATCGCGCGGGACAGCGGCGGCTGGGATATCTCCAGGCGCTGCGCAGCCCTGCCGAAGTGCAGTTCTTCGGCGAGGGCAACGAAGTACCGCAATTCGCGTAGCTCCATAACTGCACAGTACGCAGACGAACGGACGATCGATGCCGTTCGGGTATCGGTGCACCACCGAGATGGTGTTGGTGTCCGGTCGCCGCGCAGCCATGCTCGACGTCATGAGCGAGAAGACAATCGCGCTGGTCACCGGCGCGAACAAGGGAATCGGCTACGAGATCGCGGCCGGGCTCGGCGCACTGGGCTGGAGCGTCGGTGTCGGCGCCCGGGACGAGCGGCGCAGGACGGACGCCGTGGCGAAACTGCGCGCGTCAGGTGCCGACGCGTTCGGCGTGCCCCTGGACGTGACCGACGACGAGAGCGTGGCCGCTGCGGCACAGCTGCTCGATGAGCGAGCCGGACGCCTCGACGTGCTGATCAACAACGCCGGCGTCGCGAGCGGTGGGCGGCCGGAAGAGCCCACCACCATGGACCTGGAGACTGTGCGGCGGCTGGTGGAGACGAACGTCATCGGCGTCATCCGGGTCACCAACGCGATGCTGCCGCTGCTGCGCGACTCGGCGCACCCGCGGATCGTCAACCAGTCCAGCCACGTCGGCTCGCTGGCCCTGCAGACCACGCCCGGCGTCGACCTCGGAGGCGTCAGCGGGGCGTACGCGCCGACGAAGACCTACCTCAACGCCGTCACCATCCAGTACGCCAAGGAGCTGAGCGGCACCGGCATCCTGATCAACAACGCCTGCCCCGGCTACGTGGCCACCGGCCTCAACGCGTTCAGCGGGACTCAGCCCCCTGAGCAGGGCGCGGCGATCGCCATCCGGTTGGCTGCCCTGCCCGACGACGGTCCCACTGGTCAGCAGTTCGACGACAACGGCGTCGTACCGTGGTGACCTTCTGAGGTGTTCCCGCTGGGGCCGGGAGTCAGCCCATGCTCTTGGCGCCGTCGATCGACTCCCGGATGATGTCGGCGTGACCGGCGTGCTGCGCGGTCTCGGTCATGATGTGCATCAGCACCCGGCGCGCCGACCAGTGCGCGGTGCCCTCGAACCACGGAGCCTTCGGCAGCGGCTGGGTGGCGTTCAGGTCGGGCAGGGTGGCGATCAGTTCGTCGGTCAGACGGGCGGCCTCGGCGTAGTCGTCCAGCACACCGGCCAGCGTCTCGCCGGGCAGCATCCGCATCTGACCGGCCCGCTGGGCCCAGTCGGCGTCGGTCATCGCGGTGAAGTCGAGCATGGACGACGGGCCGTTCACGATGAAGCCGGCCCAGCTCCGTTCGGCGCCGGTGACGTGCTTGATGAGACCCCCCAGACACAACTCGCTCACTGTGGAGCGCAACCCGGCCTGCTCGTCGGTGAGGTCACGGGTGGTGAAGCGGAGGAAGTGCCGGTGCTTGGCGAGCATTTCCAGCAGATCGGCGCGCTCGCCGGTGAGGGCCGGGGCATCGGCGACGTCCTGGGTGGTGGTCTCGCTGACGGTCATGATCTCTGCCTCCTGTTGTTCCTGATCAGCCGGTCAAGGAACACGTTAGAAGGCCTATAGGTCAGTACGTGACCTGAACGACGCCCTACCCCATGGTCGGTCACAACGGCCACGCCGTCCACGGCGCGGCCTTCCGTGGTGGAGGTGTCGATGCCCTGCTCGGCGTGCGGAGTGACCCGGCCCCGGCCCTCTCCGGCGGGAAGCACACGCGAACGACCAGGGCTCCCCACTCACTCTCATCGGCGTCACCGCGAAGTCCAACAGGTCCAAAGCCGACGAGGACTCGACGCAGTGGATGCCCAAGCTCCAGAACCTGGCCACCGAGTGCCCGACCACCATGGTCGTCCACGAACCCGCTCCGTAAGCGGACCAGGCCCGCACGAGAAGAGGCCGGCCGTGTGATCGTCGCCGATCAGCGCAGGGCCGCACCCCGGCCCCGGGGACGGTGTGCCAGTCGTAACAGAGGTAGACGCCGGTGGACCAGGCCGCGCCGAAGACGGGTGAGGCGGCTTTGACGCGGGCCTCGTCCCTGTCGAGATGTTCGAAGCCGGGGCGCAGGCTGGAGTCCGCGCAGGTGATCGCGGTCTGGGCGGGGATGCTGCTGTCGTGCGGGGTCGCCGCGCGGTCGGCGGAGCCGATGTCGTCCGCCCCCTCGCTCAGCGGACGGCCGTCGTTGGCGCGCTCCGCGGACGCCATCCAGTTGACGGCGGTTCTACCCCGGCCTGACGGCTCCGGGAAGCCCGCGGGGCCGTGCCGACGCGGCCGTGCTGGACAGCCGGCCGGCCTGCACCTGGAACGGCGTCATTGAGCCGGGATCGGCTGGGTGAGGTTCACCGGGTTGCCGTCGGGGTCCTGGATGTGGGCGACGCGCTGCCCCCACGGCATGTCGTTGGGGCGGCCGCGGACCGAGCCGCCCAGCGCCGTCACCCGGCCGAGCGTCTCGTCGACGTCGTCGACACCGATGCTGAGCAGGATCCGCGGTGCTGCCCCGGTCCCCGGGTCCGTCTTGGCCACCAGGCCGAGGTCGGTGTCGCCGATGCGCAAGCCGAGGTAGAAGGCCGGGCCTTCCGCCGGTACCCGGAAGATCTCCTCGGCGCCGAACAACTTCGTATAGAAGCCGAGCAGGACGTCCTGGTCGGCAGTGATGATCACTGGCTGGATCGTGGACATGGCACTCCTGTCGAGAACGGTCGTGTCGCTGGGTAGACCGTTCGACGACGGTGAACTCATCGGCACAACCGCCCTGCCAGGCGATCTACGCCCCGGACCGCCGCCCGCGACCAGTAGGAGCAGCCGGAAACGCGGCCGCACCACCCTGCTGACCAGCCACTTCAAGATGGCGCAGCCTCTTTGTCCAAGACGAACGCGAACAAGGCGACGCTTGGCACGGGGTGGGCTCTGAGGGCCCTCAAACCACCGCACCCCCGCCGGTCAGCGCCGGCGGACCTTCAGCGCGTTGTCCGTACGGGTGGTGGGGTTCCCGTCCGGGTCGTTCTGAATGCGCTCGTGCTCCGCGCTGACCAGCACGTCCCATTCCCCCTCGGGAAGTTCGAGGGAGGCGAGCACCTCGACCGTGGTCGGGAGCTCCATGTCCGCATGGTTGTGCTCCCAGGCCGGGAAGCCGGCGTGGCCGACGATCAGGAGCACGCCCCCGGGGGCAACCGCGGCGGCGGCACGGCGCAGGATCTGCTCGCGCGGCAGGTCGCCCATGGAGTGCAGGAACTGCGCGGAGACCAGGTCGTACTCCCCCTCGGGGAAGGACACCCCGAGGTCGTGGAACTGCCAGTCGACACGGTCGGCGACCCCCGCCTCGGCCGCGTGCTCGGCGGCCCGGTCCAGGGCGACGCGCGAGATGTCGGTGGCGGTGACCTGCCAGCCCCACCGGGCGAGCCACACCGCGTCGGCCCCCTCACCGCACCCGAGGTCCAGAGCGCGCCCGGGGCTCAGGTCCTCCACCTCGCGGACGAGGGCGGTGTTGGGGTTGCCGCTCCAGATCCGGTGACTCTCGCGGTAGCGCTCGTCCCAGAGTTCGGCATCGGAGGCGGCGGCGCTGTCGTTGGTCATCGTGTCTCCTGCAGTCCGTGCCGGCGGTTTCCGAGGGTCTTCTCGCAGACCTGGCGCTCGGCCTCCGCCGAGAAGGGGGCGCGGCGGGCCTCGACCGCGCGGCGGGTGTCCTCGGCGACGAGGTCGGCGTTGATGGCGGAGCCCGCCTTCAGGCCCGCCGCGGCGGAGCCGATGACCTGTTCCATCAGACTGGCGACGTTACCGGCCACCCACACACCCGGCACCTCCGTCGCCCCCATCGGGTCGGCCGCGATGTATGTGCCGAGGGTGTGACCGCCCATCTCCAGCGGCGTGGCGTGCAGACCGAGCCCGTCGAGCACCCCGGAGCGCGCCGTGAACCGCGGCTGGACCACGACGGCCTCGCGCGGGACGACCCGGCCACCGGCCAGCCGCACCCCGGTCAGACGGTCGCCGCTCGCCTCCAGCCCGGCCACCTCCCCGTCCACCACGGCGATGCCCCGCGCCGCCAGCTGCTCGTACTCCTCGTCGCCCGGCTCGGGCGCGTTGTGGAGGAACAGGGTGACGTCGGCGCTCCACTGCCGCCAGAGCAGCGCCTGGTGCACAGCCATCGGCGTCAGCGCCACGATGCCGATCGCCGCGTCCCGGACCTCCCAGCCGTGGCAGTACGGGCAGTGCAACACGTCCTGCCCCCAGCGCTCGGCCAGGCCGGGGATCGGCGGCAGCTCGTCGACGAGCCCCGTGGTGACGAGGAGGCGACGCGCCGTGACAGCGGTCCCGTCCCCCTGCACGACCCGGAATCCGGCCCCGCCCGGCAGCTTCTCAGCCGCAGTGACCTCGCCCTCGACGATGTCGACCCCGTACTGGGCCACCTCCTTGCGGCCGATGGCCGCCAGCTCCGAGGGCGGGGTGCCCTCGCGGCCGAGGTAGTTGTGCACGTGGGACGCGGGTGCGTTGCGCGGGCTGCCCGCGTCGATCACCAGCACCGAACGCCGGGCCCGCCCCAGGGACAGCGCCCCGCTCAGGCCGGCGGCCCCGCCACCGATCACCACCACGTCGTACGTCTGCGTCATGTCGCTCATGCGAAACACCTCCATCTGGGGAAGATGGTGCGCGCTGGGCTCTTATTCGGCAAAGATCCTTGCCGAAGCGGCAAATTCGCACCAGACGACCTTGCCGGGACTCTGCTCATCCACGCCCCACGCATCGGCAAGCGCCGAAACCAGCAGCAGTGCGCGCCCGCTTTCGGCGCCGGGCGGACAGTGCCGGGCGACCGGGACCTCGCCGTCGCCGCTGTCATGCATCTCGATACGGAGCCGGCCGTCACCCCGCTCCCAGTACAGATGCATCCGAAATCCACGCCCCGGCGGCACCCCGTGGACGAATGCGTTGGTGGCGAGCTCACTCACGCAGAGCAGTACGTCGTGGTCCTGGTCCAGAACCACGGCTTCGCGTCGATCGGCGCGAGGTCGCCGCCCACCCCGCCGCCGTGCACATCCGCGACTCCAAGGTCACCGACGGCCCCGTCCTCACCGTCCCCCCGCACGCCTGGTCCGCGTTCCTCGTGGCCGCAAGGTAGACGCCCGCTCGTCACAGCCCGACGCGCAGAGCGCTGACGCGTGCCGCCGCGGCGTCGAAAGCCGTGCCGTCGAGCTTGCCGGACGCCAGGGCGTCGCTCAGCGCGGTCACCGCCTCGTCTCCCTGCGAGACGCTGCGGGACGAGCAGAGCAAGAGGTCCATGCCCGCGGAGGCGGCCGTGACGGCACGCTGCGACGTACTGCCGAAGGACTGGAGGGCACCGGCTTCCAGGCCGTCGGTGATCGTGACGCCGGTGTAGCCGAGCCGGTTACGCAGCTCGCCGACGACGGCCGGGGACAGGCCGGCGGGGCGGCTGGAGTCCAGGGCGGTGTAGATGGCCCAGGACAGCATGACGAGCTTGGCACCGGCGGCGATGGCATCCCGGTACGGCACCTCGTCCACACCGCGGAGGGTGGCCGCAGACGTGGTGAGGGTGACGGATCGGAGATCCGTGTTCTGGCTCGCGGATGCGGGGCCGAGGCCGGGGAAGTGCTTGGCGGTGGCGGCGACACCGGCGCCCTGCTGGGCGGCGATGAAGGCCGCACCGCAACTGGCCACGGCTGCTGCTGACTTGCTGTACGAGCGCTCGTACTGGTCGGTGAAGTCGCCGTCCTTGCGGTAGACGTCGAGGACCGGTGCGAGGTTGACGTTCATGCCGATGCCCGCGAGGTTCATGCCCGCACCGCTGCCGGTGAAGTCGGCCCACTGGTGCGGGTCGGTGGCGGCGCCGACCTCCTTCGCGGACATCACGGGCTCACCGGGCAGGCGGCGGACCAGGCCGCCTTCCTGGTCGGTCATCAGGAGCAGCGGGGCCTTCACGGGGGACGAGGCGTGCGCCGCGTTCATCGACTGGATGACGCTCTCGATCTGGCTCAGGTCCTCGACGTTCTCCCCGAAGAAGATGACGCCGGCCGTGCGGCCCTCCGCGATGGCGTTCATCAGGGAGGCGGGGGGCGTGAGTCCTGGGTAGGAGTGGATGACGCACTGCGCGGCGCGCTGCTGCGGGGTCAGGGCGGCGGCCCGGGGGCGTGAGCCCTCCGGCATACGCACGGCGGCTTCCGAAGCGGTCGCCGCCGGTCCCAGCCCGGCCAGGGCCGCAGCTCCGGCGATCAGGGCGCCGCGCCTGCTGAGAGGTGGTGTCGAGCTCATGACTGACTTGCTCCTTCGTGAACTGTCGTGGAGCCGGGCCGGACCTCGGGAGGGTGGCGGGCCGGAGCAGCCGGGTACAGCCTCTCCGGCCCGCGCACCCTCGTGCGGAAGCCACGCCCCGGAAGGGTCACCGTGGTCCGGCACCCACCGTCACGCGGTGTTGTTGGCCAGCGCCAGCAGGCGGGAGCGGTCACCGTTGAAGCGGTCGCGGTCGACGTCGCCCGCGACTCCGCTCACCGAGCCGGTGGCGCTGTACTGCCAGACCGTCCAGGACGGGAAGCCCGCCGGAATGGTGGGGTTGGCGGCGGAGGTCCAGTGCGCGACCCACAGCGGGGTGAGGGCGGACATGCCGCTCCAGCCACCGGTGCAGGTGTTCCACCAGCTCGGGCTCGTGTAGATCACGACGTCACGACCCGTGCGGGCCTTGTACGTGTTGTAGAAGTCGAGGACCCACTGCCGCATGCTCGCCTGGGAGTAGCCGTAGCAGCTGCCCTCGATGTCCAGCACGCCGGGGAGCGTGAGGTTGTCGCGGGACCAGGCGCCACCATTGCTCGCGAAGAAGTCAGCCTGCGCGGCGCCACCGGAGACGTCCGGCCGCGCGAAGTGGTAAGCGCCCCGGATCACGCCCGCGTTGTAGGCGTTCACGTAGTTGGCGCTGAACGTCGAGTCCTTGTACGTCAGTCCCTCGGTCGCCTTCATCCAGGAGAACTCGATGCCCGCACTGCGGACCGAGCTCCAGTTGATGCTCCCCTGCCAGCCGGAGACGTCGATGCCCTCGGGGTTCGCCTTGAGGCTGGCGTCCGACTGGGCCCCGAGGTGCAGTTGGCGGGTGTCGGGCTTGAAGTCCTTGCCGTCCTGGATGTATCCGACGCCCATGTGCCCCTGGCCGTACGGCACGGGGTTGTCCGGCACGGGCGTCGCCGACGCGGTGCCGGACATCAGGCCGAGCAGCAGCGCTGCGCTCGTGCCGACGACACCAGCCACGGTGAGTCTCTTCTGGGTGGACCTGAGGGAGATGCTCCGGGGGAACACGGTGGCCTCCTGCTTGTGGGGGGATGTGATTCCACGACGGTCTACGCGCGTCAAGTTGTCGGGGACACGACATAGTGAGCCACAGGTGCGCCCGTGCGGTAAATAGCTTTCACCTTTCGTTAGTGGTCTAGACCTACCTGCGTCCTGGTGAGCTGTGCAAACGACCTGCGCTTGAAAGAAATTTTCCGGACTGACGGGCCCCCTGTGCACTCGGTCGCGACGCCGAGCGTCCGCACAGGCCTGCGGCCAACGCATCCAGGGCCGTACGACGGGCTTGACCCTCACACCGCGTCAAGGTCTGAACTCGATGTCGGGCGTGCCCGCCCCCGGGCTTCTCCGCGCTCACGGGGCTGCCGCCGCCCCGCCCCTCGCTTCCTCACCGAACCGAAGAAGACAGGACACCAGTGACGCACTTCATCGGCTCCGGCCCCTACTGTTACGCCAACTCCCTCGCCATGGTCGTCGGCGAGTCGGCCCCGCCCCCGGCTGTCATCGAGGTACTGACCGGTTCGCCGTTCGGGTTCGAGTTGCTCGGCGGCACGCTTCCGCTGTTCGACCCGTACGGCTGGGACCCGGATCACGGCCTGGACGCGGCCATCACCCTGCTCGGCGCGCGCTGCGCACGTACCGCCGGTGGTACGGCCGAGGTTGCCGAGGAGCGGCTGCGGGCGGCGGCCGCTCGTGGCCCCGTGCTGGTCGGTCCCGTCGACATGGGGCTACTCCTTCACCAGCCGGGCACACCCACCACCGATGGCGGCGACCACTTCGTGGCCGTGCTGGAGGTCGACGGCGGCACAGTGGTCTTCCATGACCCGCATGGTCATCCCTTCACGACGCTGCCCGTCGCGGACTTCCTCGTTGCGTGGGAGGCGAAGGCGGTCGGGTACACCGATGCCCCGTACGTGATGCGCGCCGGCTTCGTCCAGGAACGGCAGGTCTCGGCCGAGGACGCTCTGCGGGCGTCGCTGCCCGCCGCCGAGCGGTGGCTGGCGGGGCGCCACGACCGGCCGGTGCCGGCGGGGACGCTCGGGGGCGCCGCCGGGGTGGAGGCGCTGGCCGACCTCGCAGAGGCGGGGCTCGACGCACGGATGCGCGGCTTCCTGGCGCACTTCGCGATCCGGGTCGGCGCCCGCCGGCTCTCCGACGCCGCGCACTGCCTGGACTCGCTGGGGCTGTCCGCAGCGGCGTCCGTCGCGGCCGGGCAGGCGCGGCTGGTCGGCAGCCTCCAGCACCCCGTGGTCACGGGCGACGACCGGGTCGCGGCGGACGGGCTGCGCCGACTGGCTGCGACCTACGAGCGGTTGCGGACCGCGCTCGCGTCCCACCTCGGATGAACCGGTGGACCGGACGGCCAGGGGAACTGTCAGGGGCGTGCGCTGGCGGGACGGCCGCCTGTGACGCGCAGGAGGTCGAGCTTGCCCTCGTCGCTGCTCCCGGACGCCGCCGTGTAGGTGACCATGCGCAGGTCCGCGCCCGGAACGACCAGGACGTCGCAGTCCAGCAGGATGCCGCCGATCTCCGGATGCCGGATCGTCTTGCGGTCGCTGACGTGCTGGGCGGCCGCCGTCTGCGTGGCCCAGTGACGGGCGAAGACCTCGGATTCCTCCCGGAGGCCCTGTACGAGACGATCCAGCCCGCGGTCCGCCGGGTAGCGGGACACGGCGTCCTTGAGGTCGGCGACGATCGACGTCTCGACGGCCTCCTGTCCGCGCTCGGACCGGATGGGATACAGCGAGGCACGCGCGGCGCCGTGGCCGAACAGGGCGCGCGCGAGGTTCCGTTCAGCAGCCGGGAGAGCGGCGGGGTCGCCGTGCAGGGCGCTCCACAGGGTGTTCCACCACACCAGGGTCCAGTCGGCGGTGAACAACCCGATCGGGACGTCGCCCAGGCGCGCGGCCAGCCGCTGGATCCCCGGGGGTACATGGGTGCTGACCGTGCCGTCCTGCGGCGGAAGCAGTCCGGCGCTGCGGTACAGCCGGTCGCGCTCGGGCCGGGACAGCTGAAGGGCCCGGGAGAGGGCGCCTACGACCTGGGCCGAGGGATTCTTCGCGCGTGACTGCTCCAGGCGCAGAACGTAGTCGACCGAGAGCCCGGCCAGCTGCGCGAGCTCCTCGCGGCGCAGCCCCGGGGCGCGGCGGCCGGCCGCCGCGGTGAGGCCGGCGTCGGCCGGGGGGAGGCGGTCGCGCCAGGCACGCAGGAGTGCACCGAAGGTGGAGCGGGGAGCAGCCATGGGTCCATTGTCGCCGCTCGACGCCCGGCGAGCCTGGGTACTGCCGGTCCTAGTGACGAGGACGGCACTGGTTGGCGCCGTCGTGAGAGGCGACCGTGGTGATGCGCCCGGTCCCGGGCGCACATCGGCTGACCAGCAAAGGGGCCTCCCATGCGCCACACCATCGTGATGACGGGCGCGAGCCGCGGCCTCGGCCGCGTCGCCGCAGCGCACATCCTGCGCCGGTCGCCCGACGCGCACCTCCTCGTCGTAGCCCGCGGATCCTCCGGCGCGCCGCTGGCCGCGGAGCTGAGGGAGGGCGGACACACGGTCTCGTACGTCTCGGCGGACCTCGGCTCGCTGGACAGCGTCCGGTCGGCCGCCACCGAGATCCGCGGGCGGCTGGATCGGGGTGAGCTGCCGCCGCTGCGCGGCTTCGTGGGCAACGCGGGCACGCAGTACACGAACGCGATGACCGAGGGGCCCGACGGGTTCGAGTCGACGTTCACGATCAACGTGCTCGCCAACCACCTGTTCGTCCGCCTGCTCCAGGACCGGTTCGTGGCTCCCGCCCGGATCGTGATCACCGCCAGCGACACCCACTTCGGGGACTTCAAGCACAACATGGGCATGGTGCCCGGTCCGGCGTGGAAGTCCCCGGACGTCCTCGCCCGTCCGGGCGCCTTCCCCCGGCCGGACACCGTGGCCGGTGGGCGTACCGCGTACTCCACGAGCAAGCTGGCCGCGATCTATCTGGTTCACGCGTACGCACGCCGGCTGCCGGCCGGGATCGACGCCGTGGCCTACAACCCGGGGTTCGTCCCCGGCACCGGCCTCACCCGGAACGCGGGCCCCGCCTCCCGGTTCGCGATGCGCCGCATCCTGCCGGTCATGGCCCTCACCCCCTTCGCGACCGGCCGCCGTGCAGCCGGGCGCTACCTCGCCGACGTCGTCCTCGGTACGACCCAGGCGCCGACCGGGTCCTATGTCGACCGCACCCGTGCGACCCGGTCGTCGGAGGAGTCCTACGACCCCCAGCGCGAGGGCGAGCTCTGGGACACCGTCGAACGGTTCACCGCGGCGCACGCCACCTGAGCTGTGGACCCTTCGGGCTCAGGCCGCGCCGCGCGTCGCCGCCAGATGGATGCGGCGGGTCGGGATCTCGTCGTCGTACGCCTCGCGAACCGTGCAGTCGTCGACGCGGAAGCCGGCGTCCCCGGCCGCCGTGCGGAGCTCGTACGCCGTGAACTCCGCCCAGTAGACGCGCAGATCACCGCCGAGCGGATCATTGATCACCTCGTCGCCGCTCCCTTCCTTGGCCACGATCAGCAGCTGCCCGCCGGGGCGGAGTACCGCAGCCCACGAGGTGAGCGTGGTGGCCAGGTCCCTCTTGGGCTGATCGTGGAGCGAGTAGTACGAGACCAGCCCGTCCAGCCGCTCCTCCGCGATGTCCCGCTGGTCCATGACCGCAAATCGACAGCCGGGCTTCTCCTGCCGCGCGAGGGCGACGCAGCGCGGTGAGAGGTCGATACCCAGGACGTCGAGACCACGGACGGCCAGCAGTTCCGTCACATGGCCGCAGGGCCCGCACCCGGCGTCGTACACCCTGCCGCCCTCGCCGACTCGCCCGGCGAACGCGCGGAGCATCTCGCGGTCGAAGGGCTTGCCGTCCAACTCGTCGCGGAACAGCCGGAGATAGCGGTCGGCGCGAGCGTTCCACGTGCGGACGACGTCGGCGGCGCTGCCGGGCTCCGGCATGGATGAGAGTGCGTCCGGCATGGTCACAATCCAGTGAGGTGGCGTCTGACGGGCCGGCTACTCATCAGGCGGGAGGCGGAAGCCCTCCGGCGGCGCGCCGTCGACGAACAGCATCCCCACCCGGGCTTTGCCCTCACGTATCTCCCGGGCACTCCGGTACTCGGGAGAGTCGTACCACTGCCGGATCCGGTCCATGTCGGGAAACTCGATGACCATGAACCGGGAGGAGTCCCAGCTGCCTTCGACGGCCTCGGGCGTGGGGCCCGCGACCAGGTAGCGGCCGCCGTGGCCGAGGATGGTCTTCCGGGCGGCGGCGGCATAGGCCAGGCCGGCCTCCTCGTCGAGCACATCGACGTTGACGATGACGTAAGCGGACACCTGATTCCCCGTTCGTTGGCGTGGCGTGCACTGAAGACACGGTCACCGTACGAACCGTTGACCACCGACGGCCAACCGGTCCCGCACTCGATCGAGTGGACGTTCCGTCCTGTAGAGGTGGTTTGCGGGATAAGTCACCTCCCGGGCGCGATCATTCGAGCCGTGATCTCAACCAACCGGACGGCACGCCGTCCCAAGTCCCCCTTCATCGCCGGGCTCGGCTCACTCGCCGTGCTGACCCTGCTCCCGGCGACCCCGGCGGCGGCCGCACCGTCGGCCGACGTGACGCCGCAGGCGGCAGGATTCTCCTCACCCCGTGCCGTGACCGCGTCCGAGCGCAGGACCGCCGCGTACCTCGATTCGCTGCAGGGCCGGCCCGGGAGGCTGAAGGCCTTCTTCGCCGCCCTGCCCAAGGGGGGCGACCTCCACAACCACCTGTCGGGTGCGGTCACCACCGAGTACCTGATCAGGCTCGCGGGCGAGAAGGGCCTGTGCATCGACGCGACAATGACGGCCGTCGCGCCGCCCTGCGGTCCCGGCACGCGGCCCGCCGCCGACGCGCGGACGGACAGCCGATTCCGGCAGAGAATCGTCCGGGCCTGGTCCATGCAGGACTTCCCGGCCGACGAGTCCGGGCACGACCACTTCTTCGACACGTTCGGCAAGTTCGGCCTGGCGACGTCCGACCGGGGCAAACTGCTGGCCAATGTGGCCAACACCGTGGTGGAGCAGAACCAGTTCTACCTGGAGACGATGGTCACCCCGGCGTCGGACAGCTCCAAGAAGCTTGCCGACGCGGTGGGTTACGACGCCGACCTGGCGGCGTTGCACCGCAAGCTCCTGGCCGGCGGGCAGCTCGACCGGGTCGTGAACGAGGCGGTGCGGGAGGCCGACGACGCCAACGCCCAGTTCCGGGCGACCGCGCACTGCGGCACGAAGCGCCCCGACCCGGGCTGCCGGCTGCCCGTCCGCTGGATCTCCCAGGTCTCCCGGGGCAGCTCCCCGGCACGGGTGTTCACGCAGATGGCGGTCGGCATGCGGCTGGCGGAGCGCGATCCGAGGTTCGTCGCCGTCAACCTCGTACAGCCCGAGGACGGGGAGAGCGCGCTCAGCAACTACAGCCTCCAGATGCGGATGCTGAAGTACCTGCGCGGCCAGTACCCGGGCGCCCACCTCACCCTGCACGCCGGCGAGCTGGCTCCCGGTCTCGTCAAGCCCGAGGACCTGACCTTCCACATCCGCGAGGCCGTCCTCGTCGCCGGAGCCGAACGCATCGGGCACGGCGTCGACCTGGTCCACGAGGACGACTGGCGGCAGCTCGCCCGGACCATGGCGCGGCGCCAGGTCGCGGTCGAGGTGCCGTTCTCCAGCAACAAGCAGATCCTCGGCATCGCGGGAGCCGACCACCCGTTCAACGCCTACCGCCGCTACGGCGTGCCGGTCGTCCTGTCCACCGACGACCCGGGCGTCTCGCGGATCAACGTCAGCCATGAGTACCAGTACGCCGCCCGGACGTACAGCCTCTCCTACACCGAGCTGAAGGACCTGGCGCGCGCCTCGCTGGAGTACGCGTTCCGTGACGGCCGCAGCCTGTGGGCCGCCGGTTCCGCCCCCTCCGGCTACCGGGCTGTCCCTGCCTGCGCCGACAGCCGGCCCGGCAGTGCTCACCCGGGCGCCCGCTGTGCCCGCTATCTCGCCGACAACCCGAAGGCCGCGACGCAGTGGCGTCAGGAGACGGCCTTCGCCGCCTTCGAGCGCGACCACGCCGGCCGCCGCTGACCCGAGGCCCGCGTCGTGAGGGGTGCGGGGCCGTGGCCCCGCACCCCTCCTACGCCTACGCCTTCGCCACCGTCCGGTACGTGCACACCTGCACGCCCGCGTCACTCGTGGCGTGCGAGACCAGTTCCAGCGTGCGCAGCCCGCCGTCCTCAGGGAAGATCGACTTTCCGCCGCCGAGCAGCACCGGCATGATCACGAGCCGGAGTTCGTCGACGAGCCCCTCGCTCAGCAGGCTGCGTACGAGCGTGGGGCTGCCCATCACCAGCAGGTCGCCGCCGTCCTTCTCGCGCAGTTCCTGGATGCGGGAGGCGAACTTCTCGCCGGGGATGCGCTCCGTGTTGTTCCACGTCAGTTCGTCGTCGCCCAGGGTGCCGGTCACGACGTACTTCTCGATCGCGTTCATCCGGTCGGCGAACGGATCACCGGCCCGCTCGGGCCATGCCCCGGCCATCGTCTGCCAGGTGCGGCGGCCGAACAGGAGAGCTTCGGCCCCGTTCATCGAGTCGCTGAAGGATCCGCCCACGACCTCCGGGTCGAAGAACGGGTGCGACCAGCCTCCGTGGGTGAAGCCGCCGTCCGTGTCCTCCTCGGCACCGCCCGGCGCCTGTACGACGCCGTCCAGGCTGATGAACTCGCTGATGACGATGCGCATGTGACGTGCTCCTCGGCTGCAGATCAGGTGTACGGGAAGAGAGACTGCCACGCGGCCCGGAAGTCATCGACGAATGTCCTAGGGCGTGTTTCGAAAGTAGCGCCGTCCGCCCGGCGGGCGGGCCGGGCGGCGTCTGGTGCGTGCGATCGCAAGGCGCCGGGAAGTCCTCGTAGCGGAGCTACCAGGGCTTTTCGGCAACGCCGCGAGCAATGGGGTCTCCCCTGCTCGAGCGAAGCCGAGAGCTCGGGGAAGTGCCAGACGCCGCCCGGCAGGCGGGACTTTCGAAACACGCCCTAGAAGCTTCCGCCCCCGAAGTCGCCTCCACCACCGAAGCCTCCGCCGTCACCGAACCCGCCGCCTCCCCCGTCGCCGAAACCGCCCCCGCCGAACCCGGACGAGTCGAAGTCGGAGCCGGAGACGTCGCCGCCGGAGAAGTCACCACCGCCGAAGTCGCCTCCGCCGTACTCCGCCGCGTACGCCGGGGTCGAGAGCATCGAGCCGAGCATGGTGCCGACCAGCAGTCCCGGGAGCAGGCCGCCGCCGAAGTAGCCGCCCGCCCACGGGCCGTAGGCCGGGCCGGCCTCCCAGTACGGGCGGCGGCTGCCGTCGCCCACGTCGACGGTGCGGCTCATCGGGTCCTCGCCGCGCTGCAGCCGTACCTCGTCGGCGCCGCAGACCGGGACCTCGCGGGCCGTGCCGCCCGAGGGGGTCCAGCGGACGTCGGCGACCGAGGGGCCGTGGCGCGGGTCGAAGAAGCAGGGCGGGCGGCGGGCGGGGAGCTCGCCACCGCCGCGGCGGGCCTCCAGGACCGCGAGCGAGTAGCGCCCGTCCTCGAGGGCCTGGGTGACTCCGCGCACGTCCGAGGGGTGCCGGGCCTGGGCCATACGGGACTTGGCGGTCTCGTAGGAGTCGAGCGCGCTTTCGTAGTCGGCGCGCATCGTGTCGTCGGCGCCCGGCTCCGCGGGGTGGAAGTCGAGCCGGTCCAGGGTCTCCCCGTAGGCCGTGATGTCCTCGTCGACGACGACCCGGAGCTTGTCCAGGGCGGCCTGCTCCTCGGCCTCCTTGCGCTTCCGGTTGCGGCGCACGATCGTGTACGCCCCCGCGCCGCCGAGGACCACCACCGCGCCGATCGCGATCAGCCCGGGAGCGGCCGAGCCGGTGCGGGAGGAGTTGCCGCCGCCCCAGGAGCCGGGGGCGTGGCCCCGGGCCTGCTCCACGGCACGGTCGACGAAGGCGTTCAGCTGGGTGGCGGCGGACGTGTCCGCGCCGGGGGTCTTCACGGCAGCGGTGAGGTTCTGGACCGCCTGCCGCGACATCACCTGTGGATCGGCGCCCGCGTTGAAGCCGTCGCCGAGGCGGATCGCGTAGACGCCGGTGATCCCGGTGTCCGTGCGCAGGGTGCGCAGCACGCTGTCCGCGGGGAAGGCGGAGCTCTGCGGCAGCACGGCCACGAAGACCGGCTTGTCGGCGTCCTTGATCTTCTTCGTCAGGGCGGCTGCCTGGTTCCGGGAGAGCTGGGAGGCCGCTGCCGGATCGACGTACACCGGGCTCTTGCGCAGGGCCTGGGCGACCTCGTCGACGGTGGAGGCGCCGGTGGCGGCCGGTACGGCCGGTGCGGCGGGAGCGGCGGGAGCGGCGGGGGCCAGGAGCAGGGCGGCCGCCGACAGCAGGAGGAGGAGCCCCGCCAGGAATGCCGGGACCAGGAAGGCTGGGAACGCTCTGTTCCGCATACTTCGACGCTAACCCAGACGGGTGAGAAATGCGTGGCGGGCGGGGGGGCGGCACCTTCGCCGCCCACCCGCCGCGCTCGCGCCTCAGACGGCCCGGTACGCCGCCCTCAGCTTGGCCACCGCACCGGTCAGGTCACCGGTGAGCAGCAGGTGGTCGGCGTCGGCGAACGGCTTGGAGACCGCTTCCGTCAGCTTCCCGCCGGTCTTCTGCTGGACCAGCAGCCGGGCCTGGCCGACGATGGTGCGGCCCACGTCCGTCCGGCCGAGGCCTGTCCTCTCCGCGACCTGGGCGGCCAGCGCGAGTGCGCCGAGCGTGAGCTCGCCGCCGGCCGGGGGCTTCTTCAGGGTGGTGAGGCCCCAGCCGTACGGGAACTGCGGGTCGTATGCCGCGTCGCCCACGTTGATCGGCAGCTGCGACACGGACTTCGGCCAGGTGACCGGCAGCTGCCCGGTGAAGGCCCGCTTGCCGAAGAGCACGTCGGCCACACCGTCGCCCTCGGTGCCCGGCAGCCAGGAGGCCACCAGGGCGTCGATGTCGCCGAGCCGGTCGCCGATGAGCTGGGGGCGGCCCGAGACGATCAGGACGGCGCACTTCATCGCGGCGCAGACCTTGTCGACCGCTGCCTTGTCGGCGGCGGACAGCTCCAGGTCGTGGCCGTTGCCGACGTCGCCGATGCCCTCCGCGTACGGGGTCTCTCCGACGACCACGACGCCGACGTCGTAACCGTCCGTGGCGGCCGATGCGTCCTTGGAGTACGTGACCGAGGCCGCGTCCTTCTTCATGGCCGACAGGATCGTGGTGCCCGGGGTGATGTTGCCGGACGAGCCCTGCCAGCTGACGGTCCAGCCGCCGGCCTGGTTTCCGATGTCGTCGGCGTTGGAGCCGGCGACGTACACCTTCTGTGCGGACTTCAGCGGCAGGACGCCGCCGTCGTTCTTCAGCAGCACCTGGGACTTGGCGGCGGCCTCGCGGGCCACGGCACGGTGTTCGGCCGAGCCGACCTTGTCGAGGTTGGACGTGTCGGCGTACGGCTTCTCGAACAGGCCCAGCTTGAACTTCTGCGTCAGGATGCGGGTGACGGCGTCGTCGATCCGGGCCTGCGTGATGCGGCCCGCGGTGACCTCGTCCTGGAGCGTCTTCGTGAAGTCCTTGTACGCCGTCGGCACCATGATCATGTCGAGTCCGGCGTTGACGGAGGTGCGGACGTCGCTCGCGTAGTCGCCGGGGATCTGGTCGATCGCCTGCCAGTCGCTGATGACGAAGCCGTCGAAGCCCATCCGGTCCTTCAGTACACCGTTGATCATCTCGGCGTTGGCGTGCATCTTCACCGGGCCCTCGTCGTCCCCGAGGATGTCGAGCGAGGAGTACGACGGCATGACCGTGCCGACCCCGCGCTTGACGGCCTCGGTGAACGGGGCGAGGTGCACCGCTTCGAGCTCCTGCCGGGTGACCTTCGTGACGCCCTGGTCGATGGGGTACGAGCCGGTGGTCGAGGAGCCGTACTCCGTACCGCCGTCGCCGACGTAGTGCTTGGCGGTGGCCAGCACCTTGTCGTTGCGGTCCAGGTCCTTGCCGGAGGCCGCACCCTGCATGCCCTGGATCACGGTCTCCAGGGACTCCACGAGTGCCGGGTCCTCCCCGTACGCCTCGTAGGCGCGGCCCCAGCGGTCGTCGCGCGAGACGCAGAGGCAGGGGGCGAAGTCCCACGGGATGCCGGTGGCGCGCACCTCGTTCGCGGTGACGGCGCCGGTCTTCTCGACCGTCTTCGGGTCACGGGTCGCACCGAGGCCGACGTTGTGCGGCATGATCGTCGAGCCGATCACGTTGTTGTGGCCGTGCACCGCGTCCACGCCGTAGATCAGCGGGATCTGGAAGCGGGTCGCCTGGGCGCGCAGCTGGTAGGCGTCGACCATCTTGGCCCACGCCGCAGGGGTGTTGGGCGTGGGGACGGAGCCGCCGCCGGAGAGCAGCGAGCCGAGGTCGTACGTGGCGATGTCACCCTGCGAGGAGAGCGCGTTGCGCTCCGCCTGCGTCATCTGGCCGGCCTTCTCGGCGGGCGACATCCGGGCGAGCAGGTCGGCGACCCGCTTCTTCACCGGCAGTTTCGGGTTCTGGTAGGGCAGCCCGTGGGCGTCGATGACGACCTGCGGGTTCTCCTTCGGCGGCTTGGCGCCGGTGACGGTGAGTTCGAGCGGGACCGTCTTCGCGGAGGCGGCGCCGGCGATCTTCTTCGTGGTGACCAAGACGCGGTGCGTGGCGCCGGAGGCGGTCCCCGCGGGGAAGGTGTACGTGCCGCTGACCGGGGTGTAGTCGGTGCCGGACCCGCCGCTGCCGCCCTTGGTCTCGTACGCGACGGTGACGGGCTCCTCCAGCGGGAGCGAACCGGTGGTGGCGACGGAGAGGCCGATGTCGGCGGTCTCGCCCTGCTTGACGGGGTGCACGGCAGCGTCGGTGACGACGCTCGCCTTCAGGGCGGCGTCGGCCTTCCCGTACAGCTCCATGCCGTCGATGGCGAAGGAGCCGGGGGCGCCCGGCGGCAGGGTGAGGGCGTAGCCCCACATCTCGTCGAGTCCGAGCACCTGGTCGATGCCGCCGACGGGCTGGTAGTCGCCGCGGTAGGTGAAGTCGGCGAACGGAATCTCGACCTGGTGCCAGCCCTCCCAGTCGTCGGTGAAGGAGGTGGTCCAGAGCTCGGAGGCCTCGCCGTTGGCGCCGCCGTCCTTGATCTCGAAGCTGATCTTCTTGCCCGAACCGGGGGGCAGGGGCGCGGTGTTCTGTCCGTACCACCAGAAGCGGATGCCCTTGTGGGCGGACCAGTCGTGGGCCGGCTGGTCGGCGGCGTAGTCGTGGCTGAGGCCGCCGTAGCCGCTGATGTCGTAGGTGCCTTCGAGGACCTTGGCGCCCTCGGGGGCATCCGCGCGTTCCTTCAGGGACAGGGTGGGCGGGTCGTCGGCGTCGCCGCCCCAGGTGAAGATGCCCTCGGCGGGCTGGGTCGCGAACGGGACCTCGCCCTCGAACCGGTCGATGGCGACGGGGGCCGGTTCGTCGGCCGCGACGGGCGCCGCCGCGCTGGGGACGGCCCCGGCGAGCAGGCCGGCCAGGACGGTGGCGGCGGCCAGTGCGGCGGTCGCGGGTCTCGCCCGGCGACGGGTGCGTGGTGGCATGTGCGGCTCCTTCGTACGGTTGCTGCGGCGAGGGGTACGGGAGTGCGGGTGGGGCGGCTACGCGCCGCGGGTGAGGCGGATGGTGTCGCGGTACCACTTGGCGCTGTCCTTGAGCGTCCGGCCTTGCGTGTCGTAGTCCACGCGGACGATGCCGAAGCGCTTGTCGTAGCCGTAGGACCACTCGAAGTTGTCCATCAGCGACCAGGCGAAGTAGCCCCGGACGTCGGCCCCTTGGGCGCGGGCGTCGGCGACGGCGGCGATGTGGTCGGCGAGATACGTGGTGCGGTCGGCGTCGTGGATCTCGCCGTCCGCGGAGACGGTGTCGTCGAACGCGGCACCGTTCTCGGTGATGACCGTCGGGAGGCCGTAGTCCTTCTCCAGCCGGACCAGCAGGTCGGTGAGGGCAGTGGGGGTGATCTCCCAGTCCATGGCGGTGCGCGGCAGGTCACGCTCGACGACGCGGGTGACGGGCAGGCCGTCGGTGTCGGTCGTCGCGCCGTCCTCGGTGACGCCGGAGAAGAGCGAGCCCCGGTAGAAGTTGACGCCGAGGACGTCGAGCGGGGTGGAGATGGCCGCCAGGTCGCCTTCCTGGACGGGGAGTTCGATGCCCTGGGCGGCGAGGTCGGTGACGATGTCCTCGGGGTAGGCGCCCTTGACGACGGGGTCCAGGTAGAGGCGGGCGCCGAGTCCGTCGGCGCGGCGGCAGGCCTCGGCGTCCTCGTGGCTGTCGGTCTCGGGGGTGGCGGTGCCCAGGTTGAGGGTGATGCCGAGTTCGAGTTCGTTGCCGCGTGCGGCGGACTGTTCGCGCAGGTACTGCGAGGCGAGGCCGTGGCCCAGGAGCAGGTGGTGGACCGCGTGGATCGCCTCGCCGAAGTCCTTCCGGCCGGGGGCCTGGTTGCCGTACGCGTAACCGAGCATCGCCGAGCACCACGGCTCGTTCAGCGTGGTCCAGTGCTTCACCCGGTCGCCCAGGGCGTCGTAGGCGAGGGCGGCGTACTCGGCGAAGCGGTAGGCGGTGTCGCGGGCCGGCCAGCCGCCCGCGTCCTCCAGCTCCTGCGGGAGGTCCCAGTGGTAGAGCGTGATCCACGGGGTGACGCCCTTGTCCTCCAGCTCGTCGACCAGGCGCTTGTAGAAGTCCAGGCCCTTCGCGTTGGCGGGGCCCCGCCCGCCGGGCTGGATGCGGGGCCAGGCCAGCGAGAAGCGGTACGTGTCGACGCCCAGGCCGGCGATCAGCGAGACGTCCTCGGGCATCCGGTGGTAGTGGTCACAGGCCACGTCGCCGTTCTCGCCGCGGACGACCATGCCCGGCACCCTGCAGTACGTGTCCCAGATCGACGGTGTTCTGCCGTCCTCGGCCGCCGCTCCCTCGATCTGGTAGGCGGCTGTGGCGACGCCCCAGCGGAAGTCGGCGGGCAGACCGGGTACGGCCCGGGCGGCGAGCTCGCGGGCGTAGGCCTGGGAGGTGACGAGGTTCATGGTTCTCCTGTGGTGTGCGTGGCGTACGGCGGCGCTACGAGCGGGCGGCGGCCGGGGCTTCCTTGTGGAGCCAGCAGGCCACCGAGCGGGAGCCGTCGCCTCCGTCCGGCGCCGCGAGCACCGGGACGTGGGTGTCGCAGCCCGCGACCTTCTTGCCGCAGCGGGGGTGGAAGGCGCAGCCGGCCGGCATCGCGGACAGGTGCGGGGGCGAGCCCGGGATGCCGCTGAGTTCGCGGCGGGGGCCGTGCAGCGCGGGGAAGGAGTGCAGCAGTCCGTCGCTGTACGGGTGGCGGGGGTCGCGGTAGATGTCGGACGCTCCGGCCTCCTCGACGATCCGGCCGCCGTACATGATCGCGATGCGGTCGGAGAACTCGATGAGGAGGGAGATGTCATGCGTGATGAAGACGACGGAGAAGCCGAGTTCCTCGCGGAGCTCGACCAGCCGGCGCAGGATCTGGCGCTGCATGACGACGTCGAGTGCGGTCGTGGGCTCGTCCATGATGACGATCTCGGGCTCCAGGGCGAGGGCCATCGCGATCATCACGCGCTGGCGCATGCCGCCGGAGAGCTGGTGCGGGTAGGCGCCGAGCCGGTCGGCGGAGATGCCGACCAGGTTGAGCAGCTCCTCGGCCCGCGCCGTCCGTTCGCTCTTCTTCATCTCCGGGCGGTGGGCCTGGAGTACGTCGGTGAGCTGGCTGTGGACCGTGTGCACCGGGTTGAGGGAGTTCATCGCGCCCTGGAAGACGATCGACAGCTCCTGCCAGCGGAAGGCGCGCAGTTCGGGCGCCGACAGGGTGAGCAGGTCGAGCACCTCGCCGCCCGGCCGGTGGTAGTGGACCTCGCCGCCGGTGATCACGCCGGGCGGGGAGAGCAGCCGGGTGACGGCGTAGGCCAGGGTCGACTTGCCGGAGCCCGACTCGCCCGCGAGGCCGAGGACTTCGCCGCGGTGCAGGGTGAGGTCGATGTCGCGCAGCGCGTGTACGGCGTCGGCGCCGGTCCCGTAGTCCACGTTGAGGCCGCTGATGGTAAGGACGGGCTCGCTCATGGGCGGGGCTCCTTCTTGGACGTGCCGGTACGGGCCACGGGGGTGAAGCCGACGCGCATCCGGACCTTCCGGGAGCCGCCGGTCTCGGTGCGCAGGCGCGGGTTGACGAACTCGTCGATGCCGAAGTTGATGAGGGCGAGCGACATGCCGAGCAGTGCGATGCAGAGCCCGGCCGGGACGAACCACCACCAGGCGCCCTGGGCCAGTGCCTGGTTGGACTGCGCCCAGAAAAGGACGGTCCCCCAGTTCCAGTTGGAGATGTCGGCGACGCCGATGAAGGCGAGCGTGATCTCGGAGAGGATCGCGAAGATGACGGTGCCGACGAAACCGGAGGCGATGACGGCGGTCAGGTTCGGCATCACCTCGAAGAAGATGATCCGCCAGGTCGACTCACCGGTGGCGCGGGCCGCCTCGACGTAGTCCCTGCGGCGCAGCGAGAGCGTCTGGGCGCGGAGCACCCGGGCGCCCCAGGCCCACGAGGTGAGGGCGATGACGGCCGCGATCAGGAGGTCGCCCGTGTCGGAGACGAAGCTGGCGATGATGATGATCAGCGGCAGTCCGGGGATCACCAGGAAGACGTTGGAGAGCAGCGAGAGCACCTCGTCGGCGGTGCCGCCGAGGAAGCCTGCGCTGACGCCGATCAGCACGGAGAGGATCGTGGCGATGATGCCGGCGATGAATCCGACGACGAGGACGCCGCGGGTGCCGACCAGGATCTGCGAGAGCACGTCCTGACCGGTCTGCGTGGTGCCGAACCAGTGGGATCCGGAGGGCGGCTGGAGCAGTTCGCTGCTCATCGTGTCGGGGTCGTACGGGGCGATCCACGGGCCGATGACGGCGATCAGCATGAAGAAGAGCAGGATGCAGAGCCCGACGACGGTCTTGCGGCCGCGCAGGAAGCGGAACCTGCGCTTGCTCGCTGCGGGGGTCTCGGTCGCGTCGAGTACGGCGACTTCGGTGGCGGTGACGGCCATGAGCTAGTGCCTCTCGTTCGGAGCAGGCCGGACAGGGAGCGGGGTCTGGTGCGTGCAGCTGCGAGGCGGAGGATTGAGGCACGGCGGAGCCGTGGTGATTGACGACAACGCCGCAGATGTGCGTGCCAGACCCCGCGAGCCCGGCCTGCTCTGGACGAGAGGCACTAGGCCTCCCTTCGGGTACGGGGGTCGAGGACCATGTAGAGCACGTCGGCGAGGAGGTTCGCCGCGAGGACGGAGAGCGTGATGATCAGGAAGACGCCCTGCATGAGGGGGTAGTCCTTGGCTCCCACGCCCTGGAAGAGCTGGTAGCCGATGCCCGGGTAGGAGAAGACCATCTCCACCAGGAGCGTGCCGCCGACGATGAAGCCCAGCGAGAGGGCGAAGCCGGAGATGTTGGGGAGGATCGCGTTGCGGGCGGCGTACCCGAACATCACCCGGCGCTCGGAGAGCCCCTTGGCCTGGGCGACCATGACGTAGTCCTCGCTCGACACCGTCACCATCATGTTGCGCATGCCGAGGATCCAGCCGGCGACGGCGCTGAGCACGATCGTGAGGCCGGGCAGCGCCCCGTGGTAGAGCGCGCTGGAGATGAACGGCCAGTCGAAGGCGGGCACCAGCGAGTTGTCGTAGCCGCCGGCGGCCGGGAAGAGCGGCCACTTCACGGCGAACAGCGAGATGGCGATGAGGCCGAGCCAGAAGTACGGGATCGCCGAGATGAACGTGGTGACGGGCAGCAGGCTGTCCATCCAGGAGCCGCGCCGCCAGCCGGTGAAGACCCCGATGCCGGTGCCGAGCACGAAGCTGATCAGCGTGGTGATGCCGACGAGCGCGAGCGTCCACGGCAGCGACTGGGCGATGACCTCGCTCACCGGGGTCGGGAAGAAGGTGAAGGACAGCCCGAGGTCGCCGTCGAGCAGATGCGCCCAGTAGTCGACGTACTGCTGCCAGATCGACTGGTGCTTGTCCAGGCCGAAGAGGGCCTGGAGCGAGGCGATGGCATTGGTGTCCAGCTGTCCCTGGAAGCGGGCCATGAGGGACTGCACCGGGTCGCCGGGCATCATCCGCGGGATGAGGAAGTTGATGGTGATCGCGGCCCACGCGGTGACCAGGTAGAAGGCGAGCCGTTGGAGCAGGAACTTCACTTCGCAGCCTCCTTCTCGTGGTCGTCGGTGGTGGTCGCGTCGCCGGTGGCCGAGTCGTACAGCCAGCAGGCGGCCCACTGGCCGTCGGCCAGGTCGAAGCGGGGCGGCAGTTCGGTGCGGCAGCGCTCCATCGCCTTGGGGCAGCGGGGGTGGAAGCGGCAGCCGGCCGGCGGGTCGATGAGCGAGGGGGGCTCGCCGCTGCCGGTCTCCTCCTGCTCCTCCTCGTCGGCCACCCGGTCCGGGTCGGGCGCCGAGGCGATCAACAGCTGGGTGTAGGGGTGCGCGGGGTGCTGGGTGACGGTCTCGCTGTCACCGCCCTCGACGATCCGGCCGGCGTACATCACCAGCGTGGAGTCCGCGAAGTAGCGGGCGGACGCGATGTCGTGGGTGATGTAGAGGATCGCGAGGTGCATGCGGTCCTTGAGGTCCGCCAGCAGGTTGAGCACCCCGAGCCGGATCGAGACGTCCAGCATCGAGACGGGCTCGTCGGCGAGGAGGACCTGGGGGTCGGCGCCGAGCGCGCGGGCGATGGCCACGCGCTGGCGCTGACCTCCCGACAGCTCGTGCGGGAACTTGTCCAGGTACTGATGAGGAGGAGTCAGCTGGACGCGGTTCAGCAGAGCGGTCAGGTTCTCTTCGAGTTCCGCCTCTCCGTTGCCCGCCCGGCCGTGGATCTTCAGGGCGCGGGTGAGGTGGTAGCGCACGGTGTGCACGGGGTTCAGCGAGGCGAACGGGTCCTGGAAGATGAGCTGGACCCGGCGTACGTAACTGCGGAAGGACCGGCCACGTCCGGCCTTCACCGCCTGTCCGTCCAGGTGGATCTCGCCCTCGGTGAGCGGATACAGCTGGGCGAGCAGCCTGGCGACGGTGGACTTCCCGGAGCCCGACTCCCCCACCAGTGCCGTGACGGTGCCGCGCCGCAGTTGCAGCGAGACGTCGTCGACGGCGTGGACGCTGCGGCGCTTGCCCGCGACGAGGTCGCGGCCGGTGCGCCGGACGGCGAAGTGTTTGGTGACTCCGCGTGCTTCGAGCACGACGTGGTTCTTCTCGGTCTGGTCAGACATGGCCGGTACCTGGATCCCTGGGTCTGAGGCCGACGGCCCTACTTGGACGGCTTGAGCTTCAGCACGACTTCCAGCGCGGAGCGCTGCGTGTGCTGCGGGTCGGCGTACGGGTCGGCCTCGGTGGGCCAGCCCACCCAGTTCTTCGTGGAGTACTCGGCCCCGATGGGCGCGGCCGCGGTCGGGATCATCGGCGCCTGCTCGACCATGATCTTCTGCAGTGTGTTCATCGCGGCGGTCCGGGCGGTGTCGGTGGTCGCGCCGGCGAAGTCCTTGAGCGCCTCGGTCGCCTCGGTGTTCTTGAAGCGGCCGAAGTTGCCGAGCTGGGAGGGCTTGCCGATGGGCTGGAGCAGCGCGCCGTCCATGATGTTCTGGTACATGTCGTACGGGGTCGCGCCGCTGTTGGTCCAGTGCAGGGTGGCGTCGAAGTTGCCGTTGGCCACGTCGGCGGTCCAGGCGTCGGCGGTCTGTGTCTTGACCTTGGCCTCGATACCGATCTTCTTGATGTTGTCCTTGATGATCGCGAGGCCGGTGATGTAGTCGTTCCAGCCGGCCGGGTCGGTGAAGGTGAGCTTCACGGCCTTGCCGCCCGGGTCCTTCAGCACGCCGCCGCTGAGCGTGAAGCCGGCCTCCTCCAGGACCTTCTTGGCGCCCTCGACGTCCGGCTTCGTGGTCGCGCTCTTGTACTCGGGCGCGAGGAAGGACTCACCGGCGGGCAGCGGGATGCCGGTCGGGTTGGTGATCTCCGGGTAGAGCGTCGCCTCGGCCTGGGTGTAGATCGCGTTGCGGTCGACGACCATCGCCATGGCCTTGCGCAGCGCCGGGTTGTCGAACGGCTTGCGGGCGGTGTTGAACCACAGGCCGTGGATGCCGAGCCCGGAGGGGAACCACAGTTTGTGGTTCTTGGGGTCCTTGGAGATGAACAGCTGCTTGTAGTTCGGCATGAAGACGAACGACCACTCCAGCTTGCCGCTGGCCAGCGCGGTGGTGGCGGCGCTGTTGTCGTTGTAGGTGCTGTAGCGCAGCTCCTTGACCTTCGTCGCGCCCTTCCAGTAGGTGGGCGTGGCGGTCAGCGTGGTGGTCTGCGGAGTGAACGTCTTCAGCTTGTACGGGCCCGAGCCGACGGGCGTGCGGTTGGGCCAGGTCTCCGGGCTCTTGACGCCTTCCCAGATGTGCTTGGGCACGATGAACTGCTGGAGGATCTTGTTCTGGTTGACGTACTGCGAGTCGTCGAAGGTCAGGACGACCTTCTTGCCCTGGACCTCGACGCCGCCGAACGCGATGCCGTCGCCGTTGAGCGCCGGGTGCTTCTTCAGCAGGTTGAAGGTGAACGCGACGTCCTCGGCGGTCAGCGGCTTGCCGTCGGCCCACTTGGCCTTGTCGTTCAGGGTGAAGGTGACCTTGGTGAAGTTCAGGTCCCACTTCCACTCCGTCGCCAGCCACGGGTCGGGCTTGTCGGCGGGCCGGATCTGGCTCACCATCGCCAGCGGCTCGTAGATCATGAAGCGGTAGCCGAGGGTGGCGCCCGCCGAAGTGGCCAGGAACGGGTTGCTGTTGTTCGTCTGCGGCCCGTCCGGCTTGCCGATGTTCAGGACGCCCGAAGCGCCACTGCCGCTCTTGTCGCGGTTCGAGTTGGCTGACGAGCATCCGGCGGCGAGCGCGACCACAGCGGTGGCGAGCGCGACCGCTCTGAGCGTGTGGTGACGGCGTGCGGACATGGCGACTCCAGGAGGGACTGGCGGGTCTGGGAGATCCGGAAACGGGCAGCGCTCGGCGCGCCGGCTACGGGCGGTACGGGTGCGTGCGGGCGGTACAGGCAGTGCTGGTGGTACGGGTGCGTGCGGGCCGGGGCCCGCAGCGCTAGGGGGTGGCTGACGAGTGAGGGCGGGTGAAGGAGCGGCGTCCGGTGCGTGCGATCGCAAGGCGCCGGAGCGCCCTCGTGGCGGAGCCACGTGGGCGTTTCGGCAACGCCGCGAGCGTGCGTGCCGGACGCCGCGACGCCGCCCTCACTCGTCAGCCACCCCCCACGGGCGCCGAGTGGCGCACGACCAGTTCGGTGGGCAGCACGAGCGGTGCGTCGGGTACGGGCGTGCCGCCGAGGTGGGAGAGGAGCATCCGTGCGGCCGTCTCACCCATCTGCCGGGTGGGCTGGCGCACGGTGGTCAGGGGCGGTTCGGTGTGCTCGGCCATCGGGATGTCGTCGAAACCGACCACCGCGATGTCGCCGGGCACGGAGCGCCCCGCGGCGCGCAGCGCCCGCAGCACGCCTGCCGCGGTGATGTCGTTGTGCGCGAAGACCGAGTCGAACTCGACGCCGGAGGCGAGGAGTTGCTCCACGGCCTCGCGGCCGCAACGCTCGGTGAAGTCTCCGCGGTGGACGAGGTCGGTGGGCAGGACGGAGACGAACCCCGTTAGCCGGTCGCGTACGCAGCCGAAGTCCTGGGGGCCCGTGATGACCAGGGGCCTGGTGCGGCCGGCGTCCCGCAGATGGCGGGCTGCCGACGCGCCTCCTTCGTGGTTGGTGGTCACGACGGAGGGGAATTCGGGGTGGTGGCCGCGATCGTCGATCAGCACGATCGGCAGGCCGGCGCGGTGCAGTGAGGTGAGGTGGTCGAGGGTGTTCTCGGGTTCGACGACGACCAGTCCGTCGAAGGCGCGCGCCGACACCTGGCTGGTGAAGCGCTGCACGGACTCGGCCCCGCGGTTGCAGGTGAAGAGCAACAGCCCGTAGTCGGCGGCCTCGACGGTGTCGACGACGCCCTGAAGCACCTCGCCCATCCACGGCCAGGTCAGCGAGGGCACCAGCATGCCGACCGTACGGCTGCTGCCGCGGGCCAGACCGACGGCGCCCGAGCTGGGTACGTAGCCGAGCTGTGCGATCACTTCACGAACACGGGCGGCCGTCGAACCGTCCACTTCGCCCTTCGTGTTGATGACCCGGGACACGGTCGTCTTGCTGACGCCGGCCTCGCGGGCGACATCAGCGATGGTGACACGCATCGGGGCCTCCAGGACACAACGGGACAGAGCGAACGAGCAGCCGTGGAACCGGTACCGCAACCGGTTCCGGAACCGGTACCGGCGTTGGTGGCGTGAGTTAACCTCGCTGGAACAGGGCCGTCAATACTTCACGTCGAGATTGGTCCGTACCCATTTCCGCAACGGGTCTGCACGACACTTGCGTTCACATCCTGAACACACAAAGCGGCCCAGGCGATGCGGGCCTCCGCGGGGTCCTGTCCGTAAGCGATCCGGTGGGCGGCCTCGGTGGACCTGCCTCGCCACGGCCGCGCGTACGACGGCACGCCCCGGGCGGGAGTCCGCCCCGCCCGCTTCTCGCTCGCACACGAGCCTGGATCCGCGACCCGGACCGGGAGGGCGGGCCGGCCTCCGTCGACGACATCCGTGACCGGGCGGAGCCGGCGGCCATTCGGCCCCCGGCGGCGGCAGGCCGGAACGGCGGCCCGCGCGACGGCTTCGGTAGCAGGCGCACACACCTGGACCGCGGGCCGGAGAGCCGGCCCGCGATCCGGACGTGTCCGTCCGCGTTACTCCGTCGGCTCGATCCCCGCGCGCAGCAGCCCGAAGGTGTACGCGTCCTCCAGTGCCTGCCAGGACGCGGCGATGACGTTCTCGGCGACCCCCACGGTCGCCCAGTCGCCCTTGCCGTCACCCGTGGTGATCAGGACGCGGGTGGTGGACTCGGTGCCGGTGCGGCCCTCCAGGATGCGGACCTTGTAGTCCACCAGCTCCAGCTTGGCGAGCTGCGGGTAGATCCGTTCCAGGGCGACGCGCAGCGCCCGGTCGAGCGCGTTGACCGGGCCGTTGCCCTCGGCGGTGGCGACGATGCGCTCGCCCTTGGCCCAGAGCTTCACGGTCGCCTCGTTGGCGTGGGTGCCGTCGGGGCGGTCCTCGACGATCGCCCGCCAGGACTCCACGCGGAAGTAGCGGCGGGGCCTGCCCTCGGCCTCGGCGCGCAGCAGCAGTTCGAAGGAGGCGTCGGCGGCCTCGTAGGTGTAGCCCCGGAGCTCACGCTCCTTGACGCGCTCGACGACGCGGCCGATGAGCTCGCGGTCGCCGCCGAGGTCGATGCCGAGCTCCACGCTCTTGAGCTCGATGGAGGCGCGACCCGCCATGTCGGAGACGAGCATCCGCATGGTGTTGCCGACCAGCGCGGGGTCGATGTGCTGGTACAGGTCCGGGTCGACCTTGATCGCGGAGGCGTGTAGCCCGGCCTTGTGCGCGAACGCCGAGACGCCGACGTACGGCTGGTGGGTGGAGGGCGTGAGGTTGACGACCTCGGCGATGGCGTGCGAGACGCGGGTCATGTCGGCGAGCGCGCCCTCGGGCAGGACGGTCATGCCGTACTTGAGCTCCAGCGCGGCGACGACGGGGAAGAGGTTGGCGTTGCCGACCCGCTCGCCGTAGCCGTTGGCGGTGCACTGGACGTGCGTGGCACCCGCGTCGACGGCGGCCAGGGTGTTGGCGACGGCGCAGCCGGTGTCGTCCTGGGCGTGGATGCCGAGGCGGGCGCCCGTGTCGGCCAGGACGGTGGCGACGACGGCCTGGACCTGGGCCGGGAGCATCCCGCCGTTGGTGTCGCAGAGGATGACGACGTCGGCGCCGGCGTCCGACGCGGCCCGGACGACGGCCTTGGCGTACTCGGCGTTGGCACGGTAGCCGTCGAAGAAGTGCTCGCAGTCGACGAAGACCCTGCGCCCCTGGGCGACCAGGTGGGAGACGGTGTCGCGCACCATCTCCAGGTTCTCCTCCAGCGTGGTGCGCAGGGCGAGCTCGACATGGCGGTCGTGCGACTTGGCGACCAGCGTGATCACCGGGGCACCCGACTCCAGCAGCGCCTTGACCTGCGGGTCCTCGGCCGCCTTGCCGCCGGCCCTGCGGGTCGCGCCGAAGGCGACCAGCTCGGCGTTCCTGAACTCGATCTCCTGGCGCGCGCGGGCGAAGAACTCGGTGTCGCGGGGGTTGGCGCCCGGCCAGCCGCCCTCGATGAAACCGACGCCGAAATCGTCCAGGTGCCGGGCGATGGTCAGCTTGTCCGCGACCGTCAGGTTGATGCCTTCACGCTGGGCACCGTCGCGCAGCGTGGTGTCGAAGACATGGAAACTGTCGTCGGTGGGCTTGGCCTTGGTGGTCATGCTGGTCTGACTCCTGTCGGATGAGTGGATCCGGACGATCTGACTCCACTTGCCCCCATCATCCCGCGTGCCTCGTCCCGGCCGGTGGTGAGGGCCGGAAAACAAAAAACCCCTCGCGGGTGCGAGAGGTCTGCGCGCGGGTCTGGGGCACGATGGCCGTGCCGTACGTGGTGGTACGGGACGATCACTGCGGACCGGCGCGCCTGTTGCCAATAATCATGACGAACGAGGACACGGAAGCAGTCTGGCACAGGACCGCTTCCGTGCCCCGCCCCGTCTCAGGATGCGGGCGTGACGCTCGTCGCTCCGGCCGGCGACGCCTTCTCCCCGGCCCGCACGGCGGCGACCCGGTTCAGGTCGATGTCCCGGGTCTCGCGCATCGTCAGGTAGACGACCAGCGAGACCGCGGCGCACCCGGCCACGTACCAGTAGAAGCCGGACTCGGCGCCGGCGTTCTTGAACCACAGCGCCACGTACTCGGCGGTGCCGCCGAAGAGCGCGTTGGCGACGGCGTACGAGAGTCCGACGCCCAGGGCGCGGATGCCGGTCGGGAAGAGCTCGGCCTTCACGCAGGCGTTGATGGAGGTGTAGCCGGTGATCACGACCAGCGCGAGCAGCGCGAGGCCGAGGGCGGGCCAGAAGGTGTCCGCGTGCCGCAGCATCGTCATGATCGGCACGGTCAGGAAGGTCGAGCCGATCGCGAAGGTGATGAGCAGCGGACGGCGGCCGATCCGGTCGGACAGCATCCCGGCCAGCGGCTGGATGCACATGAAGACGAACAGCGCGCAGAAGCTGACGAGCGAGGCGGTGGACTTCTCCATGCCGGCGCTCTTGGAGAGGAACTTCGTGAGGTAGGTCGTGTACGTGTAGTAGGCGACGGTCCCGCCCATGGTCAGCGCCATCACGAGGAACGCCTCGCGCCGGTGCTGCCACAGCACCTTCATCGTGCCGCGGTCCTGCTGCTCGGCGGCGCCGGACTCCGCGTACACCTCGGTCTCCAGCATGGAGCGGCGCAGGTAGAAGACGATGCCCGCGCCGAGCGCGCCGACGACGAACGGGATGCGCCAGCCCCAGCTGTGCAGCGCCGCCTCGGACATGTTGCGCTGCAGGAGGATCTGGAGGCCGAGACCGACGAGCTGTCCGGCGGTCATGGACACGTACTGGAAGCTGGAGGCGAAGCCGCGCTTCTCGGGCGCGGAGGCCTCGGTGAGGTAGGTGGCGCTGGCCGCGTACTCACCGCCGACGGACAGTCCCTGGAGCAGCCGGGCCACCATCAGCACGGCGACGCCGCCGTACCCGGCGACGTCGTAGGTCGGGGCGATCGCGATGAGGACCGCGGAGGCCGACATGAGGGTGACGGTCAGGGTGAGCGCGGCCTTGCGGCCCTTGCGGTCACCGATCCTGCCGAGCAGCCAGCCGCCGACCGGCCGCATGAAGAAGCCGACGGCGAAGATGCCCATGGTGTTCATGAGGTTGGCGGTCTCGTTGCCTTCGGGGAAGAACGAATCCGCGAAGTACACCGCGAAGGTCGCGTACACGAACCAGTCGAACCACTCGACCATGTTGCCGGCCGAGCCGACCCAGATTTTCTTCCACTGCTCTCGTCCCATGGTCGGCCACCGTGCCCGAACCACCGGAACCCCAACAAGGGTGCAGGGCGCAACGATCGCGCGTACTTACGTGCGTTGCGTTCACGGAAGGGTGAGACCCGTGGGAGCGGTCAGCGTCTCGTCGATGAACTCGGCGGCACTTTGCAGGACTTGGTCCCGGGATGTGCCGGGGAGGCCGACCGCCACATGGACGCTGAAGCCGTCCAGCAGGGCCCGCAGCCGGGTGGCGAAGCGCTCGGCGTCGACCCGGTGGAACTCCCCGCGCGAGCCGCCCTCGGCGAGCAGTGCCACCAGGTCGCGGTGCCATGCCGCCTCGATCGCGGCCTGCCGGGCGCGTGCGTCGTCGGCGGCGCCGCGCGAGCGGTTCCAGACCTCCAGCCAGAGCGTCCAGTGCGGGTCGCGGTGACCGGCGGGGAGGTAGAGGGCGATGTACGCGTCGAGGCGTTCGCGGACCGTCGTCGGCCGGGACAGCAGCCGGTGCCGCTCGGCCCCGAGCCGGCTCTCGCTCCATTCGAGGGTCTGGAGCAGCAGTTCGTCCTTGGTGCGGAAGTAGTAGAGGAGGTGGCCGCTGCTCATGCCGACCTCCCGGCCGAGAGCGGCCATCGTGAGGCCGTCGAGGCCGCGTTCGGCGACGGTGGCCATGACGGCGGCGAGCACGTCCTCACGGGGCGGGGCGGTGTTGCGGCTGCGCGGGGCGGAGGGCACGGTTCAGACCTTGGGCTGTTGCTGGGTGATGCAGTGGATGCCGCCGCCCCCGGCGAAGATCGCGCGGGCGTCGACGAGTGTCACCGTACGGCCGGGGAAGAGGCGGCGGAAAATCCCGGCGGCGAGCTCGTCGCGCGGGTCGCCGAAGGCGCACAGGACGACCCCGCCGTTGCAGAGGTAGTGGTTGATGTAGGAGTAGTCGACCCACTCCCCGCCGGCCCGCAGCACGGTGGGCGCCAGGACCTCCACGACCTCCAGCGGCCGCCCCTTCGCGTCGGTGGCGGCGCGCAGGATGCGGACGGTCTCCCGGCTGATCTCGTGGTCCGGGTGGGTCGGGTCCGGCTGGACGTGGACGACGACGGTGCCGGGGCGGGCGAAGGCGGCGACGATGTCGACATGGCCGAGCGTGCCGTACGTGCCGTAGTCGCCGGACAGGCCGCGGGGCAGCCAGATGGCCTTCCGGGTGCCGAGGCGCGCGTGGACCTCGGCCTCGACGTCCGCGCGGCTCCAGCCGGGGTTGCGTTCCCTGCCGAGCTGGACGGTCTCCGTGAGCAGGACGGTGCCCTCGCCGTCGACGTGGATCGCGCCGCCCTCGTTGACGAGCGGCGAGCTGTGCACGGGGACTCCGGCGAGTTCGGCGACGGAGCGGGCGATGTGCCGGTCGTGGTCCCAGCGGGCCCAGTCCTGGGCGCCCCAGCCGTTGAAGGTCCAGTCGACTGCGGCCAGTTCGTGGCCGTCGGTGACGAAGGTGGGGCCGATGTCGCGCATCCAGGCGTCGTCGAGCGGGCGCACCGCCAGCTCGATCTCCGGGCCGAGCAGGGCGCGGGCACCCTCCTCCTGGCCGGGGCCGACGACCATCGTGACGGGTTCGAAGCGGCGGACGGCGTGGGCGACGGCGGCCCAGGCGCTACTGGCCTCGTCGAGTTCGGCGGCGGAGGCGAAGGTGGGGTTGGGGCCGGGCCAGGCCATCCAGGTGCGTTCGTGCGGGGCCCATTCGGGCGGCATGCGGAAGGTCACGGGAGCACGGGTCCTTACAGGAAGTAGAGCCGGTTGAGGGAGACCGAGTCGGCGGGTGCGGAGCTGAGCGGGTCACCGTCCAGGGTGACGAGACCGCTGCGTCCGTCCACGTCGACCGTTCCGGTACGGGAGTTGAGGCGCAGGTCGGCGGGGCCGATGCCGCGTGTACCCCGGACGCCGACGCGTCGTCTGCGGGTCGGCATGGCGTCCGCCCCCAGCTGGGTGGCGGCCTGCGAGACGAAGGCGACCGAGAGATCGGCGGCGGTCGCCCCGTACGCGCCGAACTGCGGGCCGAGGACGAGGGGTTCGCAGGTGTCGGTGGCGGCGCTGGGGTCGCCGGTGACGCCGTAGGCGGGGAAGCCGGACTTGAGGACCAGTTGCGGCTTCGCGCCGAAGAACTCGGGCCGCCACAGCACGATGTCGGCGAGCTTCCCGGTCTCGATGGAGCCGATCTCGTGCGCGAGGCCGTGGGCGATGGCGGGGTTGATGGTGAGCTTGGCCATGTAGCGCAGCACCCGGGCGTTGTCGTCGCCCGGCCCGTCGCCCTCCATCGGGCCGAGTTCGGCCTTCATCTTCCCGGCCATGGCGAAGGTGCGGCGGACTGTCTCGCCGGCCCGACCCATGCCCTGGGCGTCGGAGGAGGTGATGCCGATAGCCCCGAGGTCGTGCAGCACGTCCTCGGCGCCCATCGTGCCGGCTCTGATCCGGTCGCGGGCCATGGCGGCGTCGCCCGGCAGGTCCGTTTTCAGGTCGTGTACGGAGACGATCATCCCGTAGTGCTCGGCGACCGCGTCCCGGCCGAAGGGCAGGGTCGGGTTGGTCGAGGAGCCGATGACGTTCGGCACGCCGGCCATCTTCAGGACGTTGGGGACGTGTCCGCCGCCGCAGCCCTCGATGTGGAAGGCGTGGATGGTGCGCCCCTCCAGGACGCTCAGGGTGTCCTCGACCGACAGGCATTCGTTCAGCCCGTCGCTGTGCAGGGCCACCTGGACGTCGTACTCCTCGGCGACGCGCAGCGCGGTGTCCAGGGCGCGGGTGTGGGCGCCCATGTCCTCGTGGACCTTGAAGCCGCAGGCCCCGCCCTCGGCGAGCGCCTCGACGAGCGGCGCCTCGTGGGAGGAGGAACCGCGGCCCAGGAAGCCGATGTTGACCGGCCAGGCGTCGAAGGCGTTGAAGGCGTGGCGCAGGGCCCACGGCGAGTTGACGCCGACGCCCCAGACGGGGCCGAACTCCTGGCCGATGACCGTGGTGACGCCGGAGGCGAGCGAGGCCTCCATGATCCGCGGCGAGAGCAGGTGGACATGGGTGTCGACGGCACCGGCGGTGGCGATCATGCCCTCGCCGGACACGATGGAGGTGCCCGTGCCGACGACGACGTCCACCCCGTCGAGGGTGTCCGGGTTCCCGGCTCTGCCGATCGCGGAGATCCGGCCCTCGCGGATGCCGATCGACACCTTGCGGACGCCCTGCACGGCGTCGATGACCAGTACGTTGCTGATCACCACGTCGCAGGTCTCCCGGACGGCGGCGGCCTTGAGGTGGAGGCCGTCGCGGGCGGTCTTGCCGAATCCGGCGAGGAACTCGTCGCCGGGCTTCTGGGCGTCGGACTCGACCCTGACGGTCAGCCCGGAGTCGCCGAGCCGGACCCGGTCGCCGGCTCGCGGGCCGTGCACGGCGGCGTACTCGTACGGGTCGATGCTCATCGTGCGGCCCCCAGGTATCCGCAGGCGGCCGCGCGTCGCAGCGCTTCCTCGCGGGCGCCGGGTTCGTCGAGGGGGCCGTCGACCAGCCCGGCGAAGCCGATCGCGACACGGTCGCCGCCGATGGGTACGAGGCCCACCTCGACGTGCTCCCCCGGCCCGAAGCGGACGGAGGAGCCCGCGGGTACGGACAGCCGCATCCCGTACCCCGCCGCCCGGTCGAAGTCGAGCCGCGGGTTGGCCTCGAAGAAGTGGAAGTGCGAGGTCACGGAGACCGGGACGGTCGCGGTGTTCCGGACGCCCAGCCGTACCGCGGGCTCGGGCTCCGGTGTGGCGGGGCCCGGCACGATCGCGCCGGGCGCTTCGTCGCCGAGGCCTGCGCCCAGGGGCCGGGAGACCACGGCGAGCCGCGATCCGTCGTCGAAGACGGCCTCCACATGGACCTCGGTGACGACGTCGGCGACCCCGGGCAGCACGTCGTCCGGGCCCAGCACCCGACGCGCCGCCTCGATCGCCTCGGCGAGCCGGCGCCCGTCGCGGGCGGCCTCGCAGACGGTGTCCGCGATCAGGGCGGTGGCCTCGGGGACGTTGAGCCTCAGGCCGCGGGCCCGGCGGGCGCGGGCCAGTTCGGCGGCGCCGAAGAGCAGCAGCCGGTCGCGCTCGGTCGGGGTCAGTCGCACGTCGTCGCACCTCCTGGTTAGAGCAGCACTCTAACCAGGGGGCATGCAGAAACGGAACCCTTGGCAGTTGGGTTCGAGTGACACTCCAAGTCTTCCCGCACAAAAAGGCCGCGCCCTGCGGACGCGGCCTTCTGCGGGTACGTGGATCGGCTAGCCGAGCGGGTGCATCCAGCCGTGGGTGTCCTCGGCGACGCCGCGCTGGATGTCCAGCAGGCGCTCGCGCAGCCGGAGGGTGACCGGGCCCGGCGTGCCGTCGCCCTCGGTCCACTTGCCGCCCGCGCTCTTCACGGTGCCGACGGGGGTGATGACGGCGGCGGTGCCGCAGGCGAAGACCTCGGTGAGGGTGCCGTTCGCGCTGTCGTCGCGCCACTGGTCGATGGAGACGCGGCTCTCCTCGGGCTCGTAGCCGAGGTCCGCGGCGAGCCTGAGCAGCGAGTCACGGGTGATGCCCGCGAGCAGGGAGCCGGTCAGGGCGGGGGTGACGATCTTGTTCCCGTACACGAAGTACAGGTTCATCCCGCCGAGCTCCTCGACCCACCTGTGCTCGACGGCGTCGAGGTAGGCGACCTGGTCGCAGCCCTTGGCGGCGGCCTCGGCCTGGGCGAGGAGGGACGCGGCGTAGTTGCCGCCGGTCTTGGCGTCGCCCATGCCGCCGGGGACGGCGCGGACGCGGTCCTCGGAGAGCCAGATGGAGACGGGCTTCACACCACCGGGGAAGTACGCGCCGGCCGGCGAGGCGATGACCAGGAAGAGGTACTCGTTGGCGGGCCGGACGCCGAGCCCGACCTCGGTCGCGATCATGAACGGGCGCAGGTACAGCGACTCCTCGCCGCCGTGGGCCGGGACCCAGGCCGCGTCCTGCTGGACGAGCGCGTCGCAGGCAGCGACGAACGTCTCGACGGGCAGCTCCGGCATGGCGAGGCGGCGGGCGGACGACTGGAAGCGCTCGGCGTTGGCCTCGGGGCGGAAGGTGGCGACCGTGCCGTCGGGCTGGCGGTAGGCCTTGAGCCCCTCGAAGATCTCCTGGCCGTAGTGCAGCGTCATGTTGGCGGGGTCGATCGACAGCGGCGCGTACGGGACGAGCTGGGCGTCGTGCCAGCCGCGGCCTTCGGTCCACTTGATCGTCACCATGTGATCGGTGAAGTGGCGGCCGAAGCCGGGCTTGACCAGGATCGCCTCGCGCTCCGCGTCGGACAGCGGGTTCGAGGAGGGCTTGAGCTCGATCGTGGGCGTCGTCATGAGTGCGTGTCCTTCACCGGTTTTGTGTGTGTAGGACCACGCTCACGTCAGCTCCTGTCGGACAGGTGCTAGGACGTCCGAGCTTCGCGGCAGGCCACGGTCCCGTTCGATTATCTCTCGTGGGAGGCCGTGCACGAAATGGCGTGAATGCGGTCCAGGGTTCGATGGTGACACCCGGGGCCGCACAGGAGAAGCCGCCGGGTGCGTGTGCGACCCGGCGGCTTCGTAAGGGAGTCGTCGGATCAGCCCGCTACGCGTACCGCGAGCGCGTCGCCGATCTCGTCGGTGCTGCGGGCCGTACCGTCGCGCTCCGCGAGGTCGGCGGAGACGGCGTCCTCGATGCGCACGGCCTCGGCCTCGTAGCCGAGGTGGCGCAGCAGGAGGGCGACGGAGAGGATCGTGGCGGTCGGGTCGGCCTTGCCCTGGCCCGCGATGTCGGGGGCAGTGCCGTGGACCGGCTCGAACATCGACGGGAAGGCGCCCGTCGGGTTGATGTTGCCGGAGGCGGCCAGACCGATGCCGCCGGAGATGGCGGCGGCGAGGTCGGTGAGGATGTCGCCGAAGAGGTTGTCGGTGACGATGACGTCGAAGCGCTCCGGCTGCGTGACGAAGAAGATCGTCGCGGCGTCGACGTGCAGGTAGTCGGTGGTGACCTGGGGGTACTCGGCCGCGACCTTGTCGAAGGTGTTCTTCCACAGGTGGCCCGCGTAGACGAGGACGTTGTTCTTGTGGACCAGCGTCAGCTTCTTGCGCGGGCGGGCGGCGGCCCGCTCGAAGGCGTCGCGGACGACGCGCTCGACGCCGAAGGCCGTGTTGAGGCTGACCTCGGTGGCGACCTCGTGCTCCGTACCGGTGCGCAGCGAACCGCCGTTGCCGGTGTACGGACCCTCGGTGCCCTCACGGACGACGACGAAGTCGATCTCCGGGCTGCCGGCCAGCGGGGTCGCCGTGTTCGGGAACAGCTTCGACGGCCGCAGGTTGATGAAGTGGTCGAAGGCGAAGCGCAGCTTCAGCAGCAGCCCGCGCTCCAGAACGCCGGAGGGCACGGACGGGTCGCCGATCGCACCGAGCAGGATGGCGTCGTGACCCTTGAGGGCCTCCAGCTCCGCGTCCGGGAGGGTTTCACCGGTGCGGTGCCAGCGCTGGGCGCCGAGGTCGTACTCCTTGGTCTCCAGCTTCACATCCTGCGGGAGAACAGCGTTGAGGACCTTGAGCCCCTGGGTCACGACCTCCTGGCCGATACCGTCGCCGGGGATCACTGCGAGATTGATGCTGGGAGCCATGTCCGGCACGATACTGCGCGTCCCACCCCATGACATGTCGCGTCCACTATACGGACACATGGGGAGCTGTACGTGTACCGTTCACCTACCCGACGGAATGGCGTCAGGGAACGGGTGGAGGTTGTCGCCCATGGACATCCCCCGTTTCGGAATCCCCGAGAAGCTCGCCGACCGCATGAGCATGGCCGAGCAGCACGACTACCTGCGCACCCGGCTGACGCGACGCGGCGTGCTGCGTACGGGCGTGGCGACCGCCGCCGTGGCCGGCCTCGGCACCTCGCTCGTCTCCTCCCCCGCGAACGCGGCACCGTCGGTGCTCACTTCGCACAGCACCACCCGGGTGGACGGTTCGCTCGTCGCGCCGTTCGGCCGGCACCTGGCCTACGGCTCCGACCCGAAGACGCGGATGACGGTCTCCTGGCAGGTCCCCTTCGCGGTGCGCCGCCCGTACATCCGCATCGGCCTCAAGCCGTGGGCGCTGAGCCGGAAGATCGACGCCGAGGTGCGCCACCTCACCACGCCGCTGCTGAACGACGGGAAGATCGCGGCCGCCGAGCAGTACTACGTGCACGCGGCCCTGGAGCGGCTGAAGCCCGGCACCACGTACTACTACGGCGTCGGCCACGACGGCTTCGACCCGGCCGACACCCGCAACCTCGGCACGCTCGGCACCTTCACCACCGCGCCCTCGCGCGCCGGGAAGTTCACCTTCACCGCCTTCGGCGACCAGGGCGTCAGCTACCACGCGCTCGGCAACGACCAGCTGATCCTGGGCCAGAACCCCGCCTTCCACCTGCACGCGGGCGACATCTGCTACGCCGACCCGTCGGGCTCCGGCCAGACCAGCGACACCTATGACGCGCGCACCTGGGACCAGTTCCTGGCGCAGACCGAGACGGTCTCCAAGACCGTGCCGTGGATGGTGACGACCGGCAACCACGACATGGAGGCCTGGTACTCGCCCGACGGCTACGGCGGCCAGAACGCCCGCTGGACCCTGCCGGACAACGGGCCGGACCCGGTGAACCAGCCCGGGGCGTACTCCTTCGTGCACGGCAACGTCGGCGTGATCGCGCTCGACGCGAACGACGTCTCGTACGAGATCCCCGCCAACTTCGGCATCAGCGGCGGCAAGCAGACGCGCTGGCTGGACCGGCGCCTGGGCGAGCTGCGGGCGCGCCACGACATCGATTTCCTGGTGGTCTTCTTCCACCACTGCGCCTTCTCCACGACCAACGCGCACGCCTCGGACGGCGGGGTGCGGGACGCCTGGGTACCGCTCTTCGAGAAGCACCAGGTGGACCTGGTCATCAACGGGCACAACCACGTCTACGAGCGCACCGACGCGATCCTGAGGAACGCGGTGCAGCGCGAGGTGCCGATCGGTGAGCGCACCGACCCGACGCGGGACGGCATCGTGTACGTCACGGCGGGCGGCGCGGGCAAGGCGCTGTACAACTTCCCGGCGCCCGACAGCTACGAGGGTCACGTCACCGACCTCGAGAGCGTGGACACGTACCACGTGGTCAAGGGCGGCGGTAAGGCCGTCGAGACCGTGGAGTGGTCGCGGGTGCGCTACACGGGCTTCTCGTTCCTCGCTGTGGAGGTGGAGCCCGGGAAGAACGCGCGGATGAAGGTCACCGCGCTCGCCGAGTCCGGCGAGCGCATCGACCACTTCGAGATCAGCCGCGGCTGAGCGCGGCCGGCTGAAGGGCGCCCCCGGTTCAGTGACCGGTGGAGCCGCCGTTGTCCCTGCGGTCGAGTGCACGCTGCAGGGCGGCGGCGGCGTTCTGCCGCTCCGACTCGGTCGGGCGGTGGGTGTGACGGACGCGGCGGCGGACAGTGGTCTCGGCCATGGTGGATCGACTCCTTGAGATCGCGAGGATTTCGAGATCGAAAAATCGTGAACGTGATGTCGAGATCAGGGATTTCGAGGTGCCGGAAGGGGCGGGGAGCAGGCGCCGCAGGGGTTGCCTGCTTCGGGGGCGCGCGCTCACGACCGCCAGTCGCTTGATCTAGCGAGACGTTCGGCTTCTACAAAGCTAAGGCAGCCGCGCCGGTCTGTCTCCACAATTACTCGGACTTCCTACTATCTGAGACGGAGGTTTACGCCCGCTCACCCCGCGCTCACTCTCAGCTCCCTGATGAGCGCCCGCACGGAGAGCGATCGTGCCAGCTCAGGGGTGGTGACATAGCCCACCGAGCGCGTCGGCCGCTCCGGTCCGAGAGCGGTGATCGCGACCGTGTCCGGTGCTCCTTCGAGTGACAGTTCCGGCATGATCGCCATACCGAGACCACGGGACACCATCGAGAGCACCGCTCCGTCGTCCTCCGCCTCCATCGTCGCCCGCGGGATCCAGTCCTGCGCGGCCCACCACTCGCGGGTGTACGAGGTGCAGCTCTCCGCCCAGTCGAGCAGCGGGAGGGTCCGGGGCGCCGGATGACCGGCCGGGTGCACCAGCGCGTACTCCTCCTCCCGCAGCACTCCCCCGACCAGTTCCTTCGGTACGGGGGAACTCACCCCGATCGTCGCGATCCCCAGATCGGCGCGCCCGTCCAGGACCTCGCCCGCCGTCCCCCGCCCCACTTCCCGGACCACCCGCACCCTCGGCTCGATCCCCGGGTGGCGGGCCGTGAGCCGTTCCAGGGCGGGCGGCAGCAGATGGAGCGCCGCGCTGCGGAAGGCGGCGATGCGCAAGGGACCCGCCAGAACGCCGGACCCCTCCGGTCCGGCCGCCGCGGCGCGCGCCTCGGCGCCCATGACCTCCAGCAGCCGCAGCACACGACGGGCATGCGCGACGGCGCTCGTGCCCGCCGCCGTGGGCCGGGCACCCTTCCGGCCGCGGTCGAAGAGCACGGCCCCGATCCTGCCCTCGCTGGTCCGGATCGCGTGGGAGACGGCAGACTGCGTCATGTCCAGCGCCGTCGCGGCACTCGAGAAGCTGCCGGTGTTCTCGACCGCGACGATGATCCGCAGCTCGTGCGGGGTCAGATCGGTCATCGTGTGAGTCCCCCTCATGCCATGAACACCGTTCATGGAAACGGCCTTTCCATGGACGCAACCCCCTGCCGGGCCGATCGATTCCTTCCTACGGTCACTGCCATGACGACGACGCGCACGGCCCGCACCTTCCACCTGACCGCCCGCCCCTCGGGGTTCCCCACCCCTGACCTCTTCTCCATGGTCGAAACCGCGCTTCCCGTTCCCGGCCCGGGCGAGGCCCTCGTCGAGAACGTCCTCCTCTCCGTGGACCCGTACCACCGCGAGGAGATGGACGGCGGCTGGGAGCTGAACACCCCGCTGGAGGGCCGCGCGCTCGGCCGGGTCGTCGCCTCCCGCGACCCCGGCCTCACCGAAGGCGACCTGGTCCTCCACCGGCACGGCTGGCGCACCCACGCCCTGGTCACGGCCGGGGCCCCCGGCACCCGCAGGCTCCCGTCGTACGAAGGGGTGCCGCTGACCGCGTACCTGTCGATCCTCGGCGGGACCGGGCTGACCGCGTACGTCGCGCTCACCCGCACGCTGGAGTTCAAGGCGGGCCAGGACCTGTTCGTCTCCGCCGCCGCGGGCGGGGTCGGCACCGCGGTGGGCCGGATCGCCCGGCTCCTCGGCGCCGGCCGGATCGTCGGCAGCGCGGGCTCGGCGGCGAAGGCCGCCCGGCTGACGGGCGACCTCGGCTTCGACGCGGCCTTCGACTACCACGACGGGCCGGTCGGCGAACTGCTGGCGATGGCGGCCCCGGCCGGGATCGACGTCGCCGTCGACAACGTGGGCGGGGACCATCTGGAGGCCGCGATATCGGCGCTCCGCGAGCACGGCCGCATCGCCTGGGTCGGCGCGATCGCCCAGTACCACTCGGCGGGCCGGCCACCGGCTGCCCCGCGCAACCTCTTCGACATGGTGGAGAAGAGCCTGCGGCTCGAAGGTGTCATGGTGCGCAACCACACCGCCGCACAGGCCGAGTTGGAGGAACTGCTCGTCCCGCATCTGCAGAGCGGCCGGATCACCCCGGACGTCACCGTCGTCGACGGCTTCGAGCGGACCGTGGACGGCTTCCTGGGAATGCTACGGGGCGAGAACACCGGCAAGATGCTGATCCGTACGGGCGAGTAGGCGGTACGCCTCTGCCGCACCCACCGGGTACTCAGCCGCCATTTGAGTACCCGGCCCGTGTCGAAGAAGCGTGCGACGCACGACAGTTGCACCCATGAACGGCCTCTACGCTCTCAAGCCCTGGTACGCGAACCGGCTCTCCGGTGTCCGCGCCTCGCTGGTCCGCCGTGAGGTGTCGCCCGACACCCTCACCGCGGCCGGCGTCGTCGCCGCTGCCGGCGGGGCCGCCGCACTGGCCTGGCTGCCCGCCGGCCCCGCCGCCCTGCCGGTCGCCGCACTTCTCGCGGCCCGGCTCGCCTTCGCCAACCTGGACGGGGCGCTGGCCCGCGACACGGGCCGCACGACCAAGCGCGGTGCGGTGCTCAACGAGCTCGGCGACCGGGTCGCGGACCTGGTCGTACTGACCGGTTTCCTGGCCCTCGCCCCTCTCTGGCTGGTGGCCGTCACCGCGCTCGCGGCGACGCTGCCGTCCTGGGTGTCGCTGGCCGGCGCCGCGGCCGGTGCGCCCCGGCGCAACGGCGGACCGGTCGGCAAGACCGAACGCTGCCTGCTGGTCGTGGTCGCCGCGGCGAGCGGCTGGAGCGTACCGGTACTGATCGTGATCGCCGTCGGCTCGCTACTCACGGCGGCGCTCCGGCTGGCCGGGCTGTGGAGGGAGCTGGCATGAGCGCCGTACTGATCGCCGAGGAGGCGGCCGCGCGGGCGGTTCCGCTGGTCGCGGGTGTGCTGGGGGCGGGCGGGGTCGCGGTCGCGGTCCTTCCCTCGAAGGTGCGGATGCGGGCCGAACTGCGCAGGCGGTGGCGGACCTGGGCGCTGGTCGCGCCGGTCTTCCTGGGCGCGTACTTCCTGGGCGGCGGCGGTGCGTACGCCCTGGCCGCCGGGCTCGGGGTGATCGCTGTGAGCGAGTTCGTCCGGATGGCGGGGCTGCGACGTGGCGACCACGTGGTGCTGGCGGCGGCCGCGGTCGCCCTCCCGGCGCTGGCCTGGCTGGCTCCGCACCTCCTGGACCTGCGGGCGGCGGCGCTGCTGCTGGTCGCGGCCGCGCTGCCGTCGGTGCTGGCCGGGGACGACCGGACGGGCTTCACCCGCACGGCCCGCACCGCCTTCGGGCTGCTGTGGATCCCCGTCGCGCTGACCGGTCTGGTGTCGCTCGGCGACACGGCTGTGGCGGTGGGCCTGGCGGTGGCGCTCGGCGATGTCGGCGCCTGGTGCGGGGGCACGGCGCTGGGCCGGCGCGGCGCGCTCGCCCGGCCGCTGTCGCCGCTCTCCCCCAACAAGACCTGGGCGGGCGTGCTCGGCGCGGCCGTCGCGACGGCCGTACTCCTGCTGGTGCTCGGCGAGTTCAGCCTCCCGCTGTGGGCGGCCGTGATCGGCGGCTGTGTACTCGGCGACCTGATCGAGTCCATGGTCAAGCGCGAGTCGGGGGTCAAGGACGCGGGCAGCTGGCTGCCCGGCTTCGGCGGCCTGCTCGACCGGATCGACTCCCTGCTGGTGGCCCTTCTCCTGGCGACGGTGATGACCTGATGAGTACGCTCCTGAACATCCCGGCCCGAGCCGTGCTCCCGCGCCGTTCCCGTGTCGCCGCCGCGCTCCGGCGCGGCCTGTGGTGGGGCGTGCTGAGCCTCACCGGCGGGGTCGAGCGGCGTGGCCGGCTGCCGCGCGGCGGCTGTGTGGTGGTCGCCAACCACTCCTCGCACGCGGACACCGCGGCACTCCTCGCGGCGCTCGACGCCCGGCACAGCCCGGCGATCGGGGCAGCGGCCGACTACTGGTTCGCCTCCCCGTGGCGGCGCCGGATCTGCCGCAGGCTCGCGGCCGGCTTCCCGGTGCGGCGGGGCGGCGGCGGCATGGAGGACCTGCTCACGATGGCCGGTGAACTGCGGGCGGGCCGCGCGGTCGTGCTGTTCCCCGAGGGCACCCGGGCCAAGGACGGCGCACTGGGCTCCTTCCACCGGGGCGCGCTGGTCCTGGCCGAGGAGGCGGGGGTGCCGGTCGTGCCGGTCGGGATCGCGGGCACGGACCGGTTGCTGCCCAAGCACGGGCGCCTGCGTTCGTCGCTGGTCCGGGTGACGATCGGTGAACCGCTGCCGTCGGCCGTCTCCCCGGAGGAGGCCCGCGACGCGGTGGTGGCGCTGCATGCGCGTACGTCCGCCGAGCCGCTGAGGGACTCCGCGACGCGCCGCAGGGTCGCGGCGGTCGTCACCTCGCGCTGGGGTGTGCCCCTGGCGTTCTGCTGGGCGTTCGCGGAGGCGCTGAGCTGGCCGCTGATGCCGGAGCTGCTGCTGGGCGTCGTGTGCGTGGCGGTGCCGCGCGCGGCGCTGAAGATGTCCCTGGGCGCACTGGCCGGCAGCCTGGCGGGCGGTCTGCTGGCGCTGCACCTGGCCTCGGCCGGCGTGCACCTGCCGGCGCCGCTGACGACGGACCGGATGCGGGCGGAGGTCCGGCACGAGCTGGCCCTGGAGGGTGCCTCCGCCGTGCGCCACCAGCCGTGGAACGGCATCCCGTTCAAGGTGTACGGCGCCGAGGCGGGACGCGCCGACGTCCCCGCGCTCGACTGGCTCACCGCGTCGGCGGCGGCCCGGGGCTCCCGCACGCTGACGGTGGGCCTGGCCTTCGCCGGCTTCGGCCTGCTGCTGCGCCGCCACCGCCGCCGGTACGGCCACTACCTGGTGCTGCTGGGCGGCGGGTTCGCGGCGGGGCTGGCGCTGATCGTGCACGGCTGGGGCTGAACCGCCGAGGGCGGAAATGGAAACCGCCTCCCGGCCGGCAGGGGAACCGGTCGGGAGGCGGAGTTCGGGGCGGGGGCCACCAGGGCGGCCCCCTGGGCGGTCAGCCCTGGTGGGGGTAGGTGTACTCGGTCGGCGGGACCAGCGTCTCCTTGATGGCCCGGGTCAGGGTCCAGCGCTGGAGGTTCTGCGGGGCGCCCGCCTTGTCGTTCGTACCCGAGGCACGGCCGCCGCCGAACGGCTGCTGGCCGACGACGGCGCCGGTCGACTTGTCGTTGATGTAGAAGTTGCCCGCGGCGTACCGCAGCTTCTCCATCGTGTACGCGGCCGCGGCTCGGTCGTTCGCGATGACGGCACCGGTCAGGGCGTAGTCGGAGACCGACTCCATCTGCTCCAGCATCTCGTCGAACTTGTCGTCCTCGTAGACGTGGACCGCGAGGATCGGGCCGAAGTACTCGGTCGTGAAGACCTCGTTCTCGGGGTCGCTGCACTCGATGACGGTCGGGCGGACGAAGTAGCCCACCGAGTCGTCGTACGTGCCGCCCGCGATGATCGTGCACGCCGGGTCGGCCGCGGCGCGGTCGATGGCGGCCTTGTTCTTCGCGAACGAGCGGTCGTCGATGACGGCGCCCATGAAGTGCGACAGATCGGTGACGTCGCCCATGGTGATGGAGTCGACCTCGGCCGCGAACTTCTCCTTGAAACCGGAGTTCCAGATGGAGGCCGGGACGTAGGCGCGCGAGGACGCCGAGCACTTCTGGCCCTGGTACTCGAAGGATCCACGGGTCAGCGCGGTCTTCAGGACGGCGTGGTCGGCCGACGGGTGGGCGACGACGAAGTCCTTGCCGCCGGTCTCGCCGACGAGCCGCGGGTAGGTGCGGTAGTTGGCGATGTTGTTGCCGACCGTCTTCCACAGGTGCTGGAAGGTGGGGGTCGAGCCGGTGAAGTGGATACCGGCCAGGTCGCGGTGGTTCAGGGCCACCTCGGAGACGGCGATGCCGTCGCCGGTCACCAGGTTGATGACGCCCTTGGGCAGACCGGCCTCCTCGAGGAGCTGCATCAGCAGCACGGCGGCGTGGGTCTGGGTCGGGGACGGCTTCCAGACCACCACGTTGCCCATGAGGGCCGGGGCGGTGGGCAGGTTGGCCGCGATGGCCGAGAAGTTGAACGGCGTGATCGCGTAGACGAAGCCCTCCAGCGGGCGGTGGTCCATGCGGTTCCACACACCGGCGGAGTTAGCCGGGGGCTGCTCGGCCAGGATCTGGCGCGCGTAGTGCACGTTGAAGCGCCAGAAGTCGACGAGCTCACAGGGGCAGTCGATCTCGGCCTGCTGGGCGGTCTTGCCCTGGCCGAGCATCGTGGAGGCGGCCAGCGTCTCGCGCCAGGGGCCGGAGAGCAGCTCGGCGGCGCGCAGGATGATGGCGGCGCGGTCGTCGAAGGCCATCGCGCGCCAGGCCGGGGCGGCGGCGAGGGCGGCGTCGACCGCGTCCTGGGCGTCCTGCTCGGTGGCGCCGGCGTACGTGCCGATGACGGCCTTGTGGTTGTGCGGCTGGACGACGTCGAAGCGCTCACCGCCACCCATCCGCTTCTCCCCGCCGATGGTCATCGGCAGGTCGATCGGGTTCTGGCTGAGCTCCTTGAGCTTCGCCTCCAGGCGGGCGCGCTCCGGGGAGCCGGGGGCGTAGCTGTGCACCGGCTCATTGACGGGGGCGGGGACCTGGGTCACGGCGTCCATGAGTTACCTCTTCCGAGTGAATTGCCGACCTCAGCCGGGAGGAACTGAAGTCCTGTACGTATATTGCGCGGCGGTCAGGGCTTGACCGTCACAAGCTCGCTTCGGCGGGTGACTGAGAAGCCTCAAGGGGCGGAGTCACGGTGTTTCCGTAGCTCCTTCGGGAGGCAGCGCGGAACGGGTCCGGCTCAGCCGGGCGGCGGGCGGTGGTTGTCGCCTCCCAGGATGCGCCTGGGGGGCGACAACCGCCGCTCACCCCTTGGTGAGGATGGAGCGGCCGAAGAACAGAAGGTTGGCCGGCTTCTCCGCGAGGCGGCGCATGAAGTAGCCGTACCAGTCGGTGCCGTACGCGGTGTAGACACGCATGCGGTGGCCCTCGGCCGCGAGCCGGATGTGCTCGTCGCTGCGAATGCCGTACAGCATCTGGAACTCGTACTCGTCGAGCTTGCGGCCGGCCTTGCGGCCCAGTTCCTGGGCGATGGCGATCAGGCGGGGGTCGTGGGACCCGATCATCGGGTAGCCCTCGCCCTCCATCAGCGTCCTGAGGATGCGGACGTACGCCTTGTCGATCTCGGCCTTGTCCTGGTACGCGACGGAGGCGGGCTCCTTGTAGGCGCCCTTGACGATGCGCACGCGGCTGCCGGCGTCGGCCAGGCGGCGGGCGTCATCCTCGGTGCGGAACAGGTAGGCCTGGATGACGCATCCGGTCTGCGGGTGGTCCTTCCGCAGCTCCTCGTGGATGGCGAACATCGAGTCGAGGGTGGTGTGGTCCTCGGCGTCCAGGGTGACCGTGGTGCCGATCGCGGCGGCGGCCTCGACGACCGGGCGGACGTTGGCGAGGGCCAGCTCGTGGCCCCCGGGGAATGCGGGGGCGAGCCCGAAGGGCTCTCCGTTGAGGGTGGTGGCGGGCGACGGGAGGGACTGGCCGAACATGGAGAGCTTGACGGACATCTCCGCCTTCGTTCCCAGGCCGAGCTCCTTGAGGCGGCCGATGAGCTCCAGGTAGGCGTCGCGCGCGGCGGCGGCCTGCTCGGGGGTGGTGATGTCCTCGCCGACCACGTCGAGGGTGACTTCGAGGCCCTTGCCGGTGGCGTCCTCGATGATCGGGACGACCTGCTCGACCGACTCACCGGCGATGAACCGGTCGACGACCTGCTTCGTGCCCGGGGCTGCCGAGATGAAACGGCGCATCTTGTCGCTGCGTGACGCGGCGAGAATCACGGGACCCAGCACGGGGCACCTCCACGGAAAGTACGAACGAAGGCCGAACCGCCACAAGTGCCCGATAGGGAACAGAAGCGGTACAGCACGGAGAACCACCGTGAAATCTAAGGATCCCTCCGATCCTGTGCCATCGACAGCTGTCACGCATCCGTGCCCTGGATCTCAGACATATGTCTGAAGGGGTGCGAGAATGGCCGGGTGAAGGGCGATTACCAGGAGCTGGTCGACGAGATCTCCGCACTGCTCGGCGTCCCCGCGACGCTGGAGAACCGGGACTTCGGCCTGGTCGCCTTCGGAGCCCACGACAGCGACGACGACACGGCGATGGACCCGGTCCGCACCCGTTCGATCCTGACCCGCCGCTCCACCCCGGCGGTCCGCGCCTGGTTCGAGAACTTCGGCATCACCCGCGCCACCGGCCCCGTCCGCATCCCGGCCGCCCCTGAGGCCGGTGTCTACCGGGGCCGGATCTGTCTGCCCGTACGCCATCGGGGTGTCGTGCTCGGCTACGTATGGCTGCTGGACGCCGACCCGGGGCCGACCGACCAGCAGCTCGACGCGGCGATGGACGTGGCGACCCGGATCGGGGCGCTGCTCTCCGACGAGGCGCGGGCGGGCACCGATCTGTCCCGGGAGTTCGGCGCGGTGCTCACGGCGGGGCGCGGCTGGCAGCGCGACATGGCGGTGGCCGCGTTCACCGAGGCGCTGGGCCCGGATGCGGAGGGGCTGCACACCGTGGTGTGCGTGGCCCCATGGCCGGACGACCCGCCGTCGGCGCGTACGGTACCGTCGGCGGCCGCCCTGTCCGGCGTGACCTCCCCGGGCGGTACGGGGGGTCCGGCTCTGGCCGCGCTCGTCCGGCTCCGGTCGCACGACGTGCTGGATCCGGCGCTCACCGCCGCCGGCCGGCTGCGCACCACCGCGGGGGCGGCCGCCACGGCGGGGATCGCGGTCCCCCGCCGCGGCCTGGCTGAGCTGGCCGACGCGTGGCACGAGGCCTCGGCCGCGGCTCGGGCGGCAGCGGCGGAGACGCGGTTCGGCCCGGTCGCCGAGTGGTCGGCCATCGGCCCGTACCGCCTGCTGACCGCGCTCGTCCCCGGCACACCGGCGGACCACACGGTCCGCCCGCTGCTCGCCCCGCCGCACCGGGACCTCGCCCGTACCGCCGAAGTGTTTCTCGACTGCGCGGGCCAGGCGTCCCGGACCGCGGCCGAGCTGGGCATCCACCGCCAGACGCTGTACTACCGCCTCTCCCGGGTCCAGCAGCTCACCGGCCTCGATCTGAACGACGGCGAGGACCGGCTGCTGCTGCACATGGCGTTGAAGGCGTCCCGGCTCTGAATCCGCCGCGCCCGACGCCGGGACTGCGGGCGGCCCCCTCGGTCAGTGAGGTGCGTCCGGGGCCTCGGTGTGGACGACCCGCCCCTCCAGCACCGCCTTCAGCCCGTCCGTCAGGTCCTGCGCGGAGGGCGCCGACTCACTGTCCATCAGCCACTGGACCATGACACCCGCGAGCAGCGCCTGACAGAAGAGTCCGGCCACCCGGGCCTTCTCGGGTTCGGCCTCGGGGTCGATGCCCAGCATGTTCTCGACCAGTCCGTTGCGGCCCTCGCGCTGCGGGCCGGCGAGGGCCTTCTTCAGCTCGGGGTCGGAGTCGATCCGCGAGATGACCTCCATCTGGAGCTGCCAGACGGCACGGGTCTGCTCGTAGCTCCCGATCACCCGCTCCCAGGTCTCGCGGAACTGGTCGAGGGGGGCGGCGGGTATGTCCTGGGCGGCCTCGGCCGCGTCGCCGTCCTTCGTCAGCACATCGCCCCACTCCTCCGTCACCTTGAGGAAGGCGAGGTTGAGCAGGGCCTCCTTGGAGCCGTAGTGGTAGCCGATGGAGGCGAGGTTCGTTCCCGAGGCCGCCACGATGTCGCGCGCCGTCGTCCGGGCGTACCCCTTCTCCAGCAGGCAGCGCTTGGCGCCTTCGAGCAGATCCTCACGATGTCCCATGACAGCAGCGTACCCGGCATGCAGACGTTTGTGTAAGACGTACGTCTACATACCGGGTACCAAGGATCCGAGATCCGTGCCGGGGAGATCTCAGCCGGTGAGGTTCACCGAGCGGGCCGAGGCCGCGCCGATCTCCGAGGAGATCTCGGTGAGCACCGACGCCGGGACGTCGTCGTCGACGGTGAGGACGACCAGTGCCTCGCCGCCCACGTCGGCCCGGGAGACCTGCATGCCCGCGATGTTCAGCCCGGCCTCGCCGAGGATCTTGCCGACCGCGCCGACGACGCCGGGGCGGTCGTCGTAGCGGAGCACGACCATGTGGTCGGCGAGCGCCAGGTCCACGTCGTGCTCGCCGATCGCGACGATCTTCTGGAGGTGCTTGGGGCCGGCCAGTGTGCCGGAGACCGCGACTTCCTGGCCGTCGGCCAGCGTGCCGCGCACGGTGACCACGTTGCGGTGGTCGGGCGACTCGGAGCTGGTGGTGAGGCGGACCTCGACGCCGCGCTCCTGCGCGAACAGCGGGGCGTTCACGTACGACACGGTCTCGTCGACCACGTCCTCGAAGACGCCCTTGAGCGCGGAGAGTTCGAGCACCTTCACGTCGTGCTGGGTGATCTCGCCGTACACCTCGACGTCGAGACGGGCCGCGACCTCGCCCGCGAGCGCGGTGAAGATCCGGCCGAGCTTCTCGGCGAGCGGCAGTCCGGGGCGGACGTCCTCGGCGATGACGCCGCCCTGGACGTTGACCGCGTCCGGCACGAGCTCACCGGCGAGCGCGAGGCGCACCGACCTGGCGACCGCGATACCGGCCTTCTCCTGGGCCTCGTCCGTGGAGGCGCCCAGGTGCGGGGTGCAGACGACCTGGTCGAACTGGAACAGCGGGGAGTCCGTGCAGGGCTCCTTGGTGTACACGTCGAGGCCGGCGCCGGCGACGCGGCCCTCCTTGAGGGCGGAGGCGAGCGCCTCCTCGTCGACGATGCCGCCGCGCGCGGCGTTGACGATGCGCACCGAGGGCTTCACCTTGTGCAGCGCCTCGTCGCCGATCAGGCCGAGCGTCTCCGGGGTCTTGGGGAGGTGCACGGTGATGAAGTCGGAGACCTCCAGCAGCTCGTCCAGCGAGAGGAGCTTGACGCCCATCTGCGCGGCCCGCGCGGGCTGGACGTAGGGGTCGTACGCGACGATCTTCATACCGAAGGCCGACATGCGCTGGGCGACCAGGACGCCGATGCGGCCGAGGCCGACGACGCCGAGGGTCTTCTCGCTCAGCTCGACGCCGGTGTACTTCGAGCGCTTCCACTCGCCGTTCTTGAGCGCGCTGTTGGCCTGGGGGATGTTGCGCGCGGTGGCGACGAGCAGACCGCAGGCGAGCTCGGCGGCGGTGACGATGTTGGAGGTCGGCGCGTTCACGACCATCACGCCGGCCTTGGTGGCCGAGGAGACGTCGACGTTGTCCAGACCGACGCCCGCGCGGGCGACGACCTTCAGCTTCTTCGCGGCGGCGATGGCCTCGGCGTCGACCTTGGTGGCGGAGCGCACCAGGATGGCGTCGACATCGACGATCGCGGGGAGGAGCTCGGCGCGGTCCGCGCCGTTGCAGTGCCGGATCTCGAAGTCCGGTCCCAGGGCGTCCACCGTGGCGGGCGACAGCTCTTCAGCGATGAGTACGACAGGTTTCGAGCTCACGTGAGTCCTCACAGATCCAGTGCGGACGGCCGTCCCGACGGCCGCAGGCGGTGGAGGGGCTTGCCGCGTGGAAGACGCACGACACTGTGGGCCTGACGCGTGTATGTGTGGAGAAGTGTAGTCATGCGCGAGGACGCATACTGCGCCCCGTTGGAAGGATCACCCACAAGAGGCTGGACGACTTGTACACACGTACGACGCCGCCTCTTCCAGCGGGTGAAACACGGCGGATGCCCGGAGGGCGGGTCCGGGACCCGCCCCCCGGGCGCCGGTACTACGCGTCGTCGTCGTTGACCCAGCTCATGAGCTTGCGCAGCTCACGGCCGGTGGTCTCCAGCAGGTGGTCGCTGTCGGCCTTCTTGTACTCGTTGTACTTGGGCAGACCGTTGTGGTACTCGGCCATCCAGGCGTTGGCGAAGGTGCCGTCCTGGATCTCGGTGAGGACCTTCTTCATCTCGGCCTTGGTGTCGGCCGTGATGATCCGCGGGCCGGTGACGTAGTCGCCCCACTCGGCGGTCTCCGAGATCGACCAGCGCATCTTCTCCAGGCCGCCCTCGTACATGAGGTCCACGATGAGCTTCAGCTCGTGAAGGCACTCGAAGTACGCGATCTCCGGCTGGTAGCCGGCCTCGGTCAGGGTCTCGAAACCGGCCTTCACCAGGGCGGCGGTGCCACCGCAGAGAACGGCCTGCTCACCGAACAGGTCGGTCTCGGTCTCCTCGGTGAAGGTCGTCTTGATGACGCCGGCGCGGGTGCCGCCGATGCCCTTGGCGTACGAGAGGGCGAGCTCCAGGCCCTTGCCCGTGGCGTCCTGCTCGACGGCCACGATGCACGGAACGCCGCGGCCCTCCTCGTACTGACGGCGGACGAGGTGGCCCGGGCCCTTGGGGGCGACCATGCAGACGTCGACGCCGGCCGGCGGCTTGATGAAGCCGAAGCGGATGTTCAGGCCGTGGCCGAAGAACAGCGCGTCGCCGTCCTTGAGGTTGTCCTTGACGGACTCCTCGTAGACCTGGGCCTGGATCGGGTCCGGAACCAGGATCATGATGACGTCGGCCTCGGCGGACGCCTCGGCCGGGGTCACCACGCGCAGGCCCTGCTCCTCGGCCTTGGCCTTGGACTTGGAGCCCTCGTGCAGACCGACACGGACGTCGACACCCGAGTCGCGCAGCGACAGCGCGTGGGCGTGGCCCTGGCTGCCGTAACCAAGGACCGCGACCTTGCGGCCCTGGATGATGGACAGGTCGGCATCGTCGTCGTAGAACAGCTCGGCCACTGGGTCTTCTCCTTGGTGTGCAGGTGTTGCGTCCCACCGTACGGCGGGGTGCGTCAGTTACGTTTTCGGGTCTCGCCATGCGAGCGGCGCGACGGACCCGCGGTGCTTACGCCGAGCGGTCGAGGGCGCGCAGCGACCGGTCGGTGATGGAGCGCGCGCCACGTCCTATGGCGATGGTGCCGGACTGGACGAGCTCCTTGATGCCGTACTGCTCCAGCATCTTGAGCATCGCCTCCAGCTTGTCGGCGCCGCCGGTCGCCTCGATCGTGACGGCCTCCGGGGAGACGTCCACGGTCTTGGCGCGGAACAGCTGGACGATCTCGACGATCTGGGAGCGGGTCTCGCTGTCGGCGCGGACCTTCACCAGGACGAGCTCACGCTGGATCGCAGCGGACGGCTCGAGTTCGACGATCTTCAGGACGTTGACCAGCTTGTTGAGCTGCTTGGTCACCTGCTCCAGGGGCAGGCCCTCGACATTCACCACAATGGTGATGCGGGAGATGTCGGGATGCTCGGTGGTACCGACCGCGAGCGAGTCGATGTTGAAACCGCGGCGGGAGAACAGTGCGGTGATCCGGGCGAGGACACCGGGCTTGTTCTCGACCAGGACGGAGAGCGTGTGCTTGGTGGACATGTGAGTCGGTCTCTCTCTGTCTCTCAGTCGTCTTCGTTGTCGCCGAAGTCGGGGCGGACACCGCGCGCTGCCATGACCTCGTCGTTGGAGGTGCCGGCGGCGACCATCGGCCACACCATGGCGTCCTCGTGAACGATGAAGTCGATGACGACCGGCCGGTCGTTGATCGCGTTGGCCTCGGCGATGACCTTGTCCAGGTCGGCCGGGTCCTCGCAGCGGATCGCGTAGCAGCCCATGGCCTCGGACAGCTTCACGAAGTCCGGCACTCGGGTGCCCTTGGCCGCGTTGCCGTCCGTGTCGGCACCGGAGTGCAGCACGGTGTTGGAGTACCGCTGGTTGTAGAAGAGGGTCTGCCACTGGCGGACCATCCCGAGCGCGCCGTTGTTGATGATGGCGACCTTGATCGGGATGTTGTTGAGCGCGCAGGTGGTGAGTTCCTGGTTGGTCATCTGGAAGCAGCCGTCGCCGTCGATCGCCCAGACCGTGCGGTCGGGCATGCCCGCCTTGGCGCCCATCGCGGCGGGGACCGCGTAGCCCATCGTGCCCGCGCCGCCGGAGTTGAGCCAGGTGGCGGGCTGCTCGTACTGGATGAAGTGCGAGGCCCACATCTGGTGCTGGCCGACGCCCGCGGCGAAGATCGTGTCCGGCGGGGCGAGTTCGCCGATGCGCTGGATGACCTGCTGCGGCGAGAGGCTGCCGTCCTCCGGCAGGTCGTAGCCGACCGGGTAGGTCTCGCGCCAGCGGTTGAGGTCCTTCCACCAGGCGCTGTAGTCGCCCGTGTTGCCCTCGGTGTGCTCGGCCTGGACCGCCTGGACCAGGTCGGCGATGACCTCGCGGGCGTCACCGACGATCGGGACGTCGGCGGCACGGTTCTTGCCGATCTCCGCCGGGTCGATGTCTGCGTGGACGATCTTGGCGTACGGGGCGAAGCTGTCCAGCTTGCCGGTGACCCGGTCGTCGAACCGGGCGCCGAGGGCGACGATCAGGTCGGCCTTCTGCAGCGCGGTGACGGCGGTGACCGAACCGTGCATGCCGGGCATTCCCACGTGCAGCGGGTGGCTGTCGGGGAAGGAGCCGAGCGCCATCAGTGTGGTGGTGACGGGCGCTCCGGTGAGCTCGGCCAGGACCTTCAGCTCGGCTGTGGCGCCGGCCTTCATGACGCCGCCGCCGACGTACAGCACCGGGCGTGCGGCCTGCGCGATGAGCTTGGCGGCCTCGCGGATCTGCTTGGCGTGCGGCTTGGTCACCGGGCGGTAGCCCGGCAGGTCCATCACCGGCGGCCAGGTGAAGGCCGTCTTCGACTGCAGCGCGTCCTTGGCGATGTCGACGAGGACCGGTCCGGGGCGGCCGGTGGAGGCGATGTGGAAGGCCTCCGCGATCGTGTGCGCGATGTCCTCGGCGCGGGTGACCAGGAAGTTGTGCTTGGTGATCGGCATCGTGATGCCGCAGATGTCGGCTTCCTGGAAGGCGTCCGTGCCGATGGCGGCGGAGGCCACCTGACCGGTGATCGCGACCAGGGGCACCGAGTCCATGGCCGCGTCGGCGATCGGGGTGACCAGGTTGGTGGCGCCCGGCCCCGAGGTGACCATGCAGACACCGACCTTGCCGGTGGCCTGCGCATAACCGGTGGCCGCGTGACCCGCACCCTGCTCGTGGCGGACCAGGATGTGGCGGACCCGGGTGGAGTCCATCAGCGGGTCGTACGCCGGAAGGATGCAGCCGCCGGGGAGACCGAATACGGTGTCCGCCCCGACTTCCTCGAGAGAGCGAATGAGGGACTGCGCGCCCGTGACGTGCTCAACGGTGGCGGACGACGATCCGCCGTTACGGGCCCGCGGCTGGGGATGGTGGGCCCCGGTGGCCTGCTCGGTCATCGGCATTCTCTTCTCGAAGCTGAGGGTTTTTGCGAGTGTTTTGCGATGGTTTGCGTGGTGCCGGTGCAACAAAAAACCCCTCGTGCCGTGAGGCAGGCGAGGGGAGCGCGTCGGTGCGGTCTGCAGAGTGTCATCGAGCAACTCTGCTTCAGCCGACGCGCTTTCCAAGTACGAGAATTCGGGTGCGCATGGCATTGACCCTCTCTCCGACGCACTCGGCATGTCAAGTGGGTGGGACGGGAGTCTCAGCATGTGAGCCGGTGAGGAGGGGAATCGAGCCTCCCGCCAGGACCGGCTGGACGGCCGGACTGCCGGGCACCGGGAACTCACCCCGGACCAGGGCGCGGCGCAGCCGGTACTCGTCCAGCGGCCCGGAGAAGGCCATGCCCTGGCCGTGCGTACAGCCCATGGCGCGCAGGGCGAGGACCTGTTCCGGTACGTCGACGCCGTCGGCCACGGACTGCATGCCGAGGTCGCAGGCGATCCGCAGCAGCCCGCTGGTGATCTTGTGCAGCCGGGCGGACTCGACGACGCCCTCCACCAGGCCGCGGTCGAGCTTCAGTACGTCGATGGGGAGCCGACGCAGGGCGTTGATCGCGGCGTAGCCACTGCCGAAGCCGTCGAGCGCGATCCGTACGCCGAGGCGCCGCAGGGCTACCAGGCGCTGTTCGAGCTCGTCGAAGGAGATCCGCGGGTCGCTGTCGGCGACCTCGATCATCAGGGCCCCGGAGGGCAGCCCGTACCGCGTCAGGAGCGCCTCGACGGAGCCGAACGGCAACCCCTTGTCGAGCAGCCTGCGGGCGGAGAGCCGGACGGCGACGGAGACGTGGTGACCGGCCCTGGCCCGGTCCGCGGCCTGCTCGACGGCCTCCTCGAGGAGCCAGCGGCCCAGTTCCGCGGTGCGGTCGCTGTCCTCGGCCACGCGAAGGAACTCGGCGGGCGTGAAGAGGATGCCCTGGGCCGAGCGCCAGCGGGCCTGGGCCGCGACGGCGGCGACGGTGCCGGTGGCGAGATGGACCACGGGCTGGTGCAGCAGCGCGAACTCGCCGTCGCGCAGGGCGGTGCGCAGCCGGGCCGCCAGTTCGGAGCGGCGCACCACTTCGGCCTGCATCTGGGGGGCGTACAGCTCGACGCGGTCCTTGCCGCCCGCCTTGGCGCGGTACATGGCCAGGTCGGCGTTGCGCATGAGGTCGTTGGGGGTGATGCCGGGCTCGGCGAAGGCGACCCCGATGGAGGCGGTGACCCGGACCTCGCCGGCGCCGATGCGATAGGGCTGGGAGAGCGTGAGGCGCAGCCGGTCGGCGATCTCGTGGACCTGGTACTCGCGGGCCGACTGGTCGCGTCCGCCGTCGCCGACGATGAGGGCGGCGAACTCGTCCCCGCCGAGGCGGGCCGCGGTGTCCCCCGTCCGGACGGACTCCTGGAGGCGGCGGGCGGCCTGGATCAGGAGCTCGTCGCCGGCCTGGTGGCCGAGCCGGTCGTTGGCCGCCTTGAAGCCGTCCAGGTCGATGAAGAGCACGGCGGTACCCACGTCGCCGGCCCGTCGGCCGCCCAGCGCCCTGCGGACCCGGCCGGTGAAGAGCGCACGGTTGGGCAGGTCGGTGAGCGGGTCGTGCTCCGCGTTGTGCTGCAACTGCGCCTGCAGGCGGACCCGTTCGGTCACATCCCGGCTGTTGAGGATCAGGCCGCCCTGGTGGCGGTTGACGGTGGACTCGACGTTCAGCCATTCGCCGGTGCCGGAGCGGAAGCGGCACTCGATGCGCGTGGTGGGTTCCTCACCGGGCGGGGCGGCGAGGAACCTCCGCACTTCGTGGACCACCCGGCCGAGGTCCTCGGGATGGATGATCGAGGCGAGCTCGGCGCCGACGAGGTCGTCCGCCTCGCGCCCGTAGACCCCGGCGGCCGCGGGGCTGACGTAGCGGAGTATTCCGGAGGGCGCGGCGATCATGATGACGTCGCTGGAGCCCTGCACCAGGGAGCGGAAGTGGTTCTCCTTCTGCGCCAGTTCCTGGGTGAGGGCGATGTTGTCGACGAGCATGATGCCCTGCCGGACGACCAGCGCGAGCACCACCGTGCACCCGGTGAAGACCACGATGCGGTCGACCCGGCGGCCCTCGATGACGTTGTAGAGGATGCCCAGGGTGCAGACCGCTGCGGCGAGGTAAGGCGTCAGCGCGGCGAGTGAACCGGAGATGGGGCGGCTGGTAGCACGGGACGCGGGACGTGGCCCTTCGGTGTCGTCCTCGTCCCGGGCGACGCCCCAGGGGGCGTACGCGAGGAGCAGCGACCCGGCGAACCAGCCGGCGTCGAGCAACTGGCCGGACCGGTAGCTCTCACGCAGCAGCGGCGAGGTGAACAGGGCGTCGCACAGGACGGTGAGGGCCAGTGCGGCGATGGCGGTGTTCACCGCGGCGCGGTTGACGCTGGAGCGCCGGAAGTGCAGGGCCAGCACCATGGACACCAGCACGATGTCCAGGAGCGGATAGGCCAGCGAGAGAGCGGCGCGGGCCACGCTGGCGCCCTCGACATCGGCCAGGTGGGCGGTGTGGGCGAGGGCGAGGCTCCAGGAGAGCGTGAGGAGCGATCCGCCGATCAGCCAGGAGTCGAGAACCAGACAGACCCAGCCGGCCCGGGTGACGGGGCGCTTGGCGAGGACGAGCAGTCCGACGATGGCGGGCGGCGCGAAGCAGAGGAAGAAGAGGTCGGCCAGGGAGGGACTGGGCACCTCGGCCTCGCGCACGAACTCGTACCAGCCCCAGACCCCGTTGCCCGCGGCCGCCATCAGGGAGGAGAGCGAGAACAGCAGCCAGGCCGGCCGGAACCGGTTGTCCGCCGAGCGTGCGAACAGGAAGCAGGACACGGCGGCGACCAGGGCGGCCGCGCTCAGGCCGAAGTCCCCCATGAACACCGCGAGTCGCTCCGAGCCCCAGTCCACGGCGGCACCCACCGCGTATCCCGCGCAGACGAGGGCGAGAAGGAGGCGCGGCACCATCGCAGCCCGGCCCACGGCCGGCCGGCCGGCCAGGAACGCCCCGCGGGTGCTCGCCGGCGCGCTCACCGCGGTGCCCCCGACGTCGCCGGGCGGCTGCGGCGCCGGCGCACCGGACGCGCCGGCGGCAGCCGCCGACCGCCCCGCCGTGTCGGATCGTTCGCCCATCGGCCGTACATCGCCCGTCGCCCCCTCGCGTGTGGCTTCCTCCCCGGGCGCCGTCCCTTCCACGGCGCAGGCCCCCTTTCGGGACGATACACCAGACTCGTCACACAGGGACATAGTTCCTCTACTCTCCGTGACGACCAGCGGAGTTGTCGGCACGGAGGGATACGGAACGTGCCCGTAGCGTGTTCAGCCGATGGTGCGTACGACGTTGTGGACCGCCTCCCCCGCGGCGAAGCGGCTGAGCTGTCCGGCGAGCAGACGCTTGGCGCGCGGCAGGAACGCCGAGGTGCTGCCGCCGACGTGCGGAGTGACGAGGACGTTCGGAGCATGCCAGAGGGGATGGCCGGAAGGGAGCGGTTCCGGGTCGGTGACGTCGAGGGCGGCGTGCAGCCTGCCGGACTCGAGTTCGGACAACAGGGCCTCGGTGTCGACGACACCGCCGCGGGCCACGTTCACCAGCAGTGCCCCGTCCCGCATCGCGGCGAGGAAGTCCGCGCCGACCAGCCCCTGCGTGGACGGGTTCAGCGGGGTGGACAGAACGACGACATCGGCCTCGGGCAGCAGTGCCGGCAGGTCGTCGAGTGTGAGTACGGGCCCGCGTGCGGTTGTCCGTGCGGAGCGCGCGACGCGCGCCACCCGCGCGCACTCGAAGGGCGCGAGCCGGTCCTCGATGGCGGAGCCGATCGATCCGTACCCCACGATCAGCACGGACTTGTCGGCGAGCGCCGGATAGAAGCCGGACCGCCACTCCTCCTTTTCCTGGCCGCGCACGAATCCGGGCAACCCGCGCAGCGAGGCGAGGATCAGCGTGAGGGTGAGCTCGGCGGTGGACGCCTCGTGGACCCCCTTGGCGTTGCACAGCCGTACGCCCGCGGGCAACAGCCCGAGGCCCGGCTCCACATGGTCGATGCCCGCGGAGAGCGTCTGCACGACCCGGACCCCGCTCATGCCGTCGAGCGGACGGACCGCGACCGCCGGTCCCTTCATGTAGGGGACGACGTAGAAGGCGCAGTGCGCGGGGTCGGCGGGGAAGTCCTGCCCGCCGTCCCAGAAGCGGTAGTTGAGACCCTCGGGGAGCCCTTCGATGTCGTCGGCCTCGAAGGGCATCCATACGTCGGGAACATCGGCGGAATACGTGGTGGAAGTCATGGTCAGGAGGCTATGCGAAGCCCGGCGGGGCGCAGAGGTTAGTTTTGGGGGTGCGGTGCGAGGGAGGGTTCGGGGAGTTGGAGCGCAGAAGTCTCGGTGCGGCGGCGCTCGCCGTGGGTGCGGTCGGCCTCGGCTGCATGCCGATGAGCTGGGCGTACAGCGCCTCTCGGCAGCGTGGTGACGAGGCGTTGCGTGCGGTGCACGCGGCGCTCGACGCGGGCGTCGACCTGCTCGACACCGCCGACATGTACGGGCCGTTCACCAATGAGCATCTGGTGGGGCGGGCGTTGAAGGGGCGCCGTGAGCAGGCGTTCCTCTCCACCAAGTGCGGGCTGCTGGTGGGCGATCAGCACATCGTGGCCAACGGCCGTCCCGGCTATGTGCGGCGAGCCTGCGATGCCTCGCTGCGGCGGCTGCAGACGGATGTGATCGATCTGTACCAGCTCCACCGGGCCGACCCCGAGGTGCCCGTCGAGGAGACCTGGGGTGCGATGGCGGATCTGGTGTCCGCCGGCAAGGTGCGGGCGCTCGGGCTGTGCGCGGTCGGTGCCAGGGCCGCCCGCCGGCGGGGCGCGCGGACGCACGACGAAACGATCCGGCAGCTGGAGCGGGTCCAGCAGGTCTTTCCGGTGAGCGCGGTGCAGGCGGAGCTCTCCGTGTGGTCCCCGCAGGCGTTGGAGGCGCTGGTGCCGTGGTGTGCGGCGCGCGGGGTCGGGGTGCTGGCGGCGATGCCGCTGGGCAGCGGCTATCTGACGGGGACGCTCACTCCGGGGCAGGGCTTCGAGCCGGAGGACCTGCGGGCCAGGCATCCGCGGTTCACCGCCGAGATGATGGCCGCGAACCAGCCGGTGGTGGTGGGGCTGCGCCGGATCGCGGAGCGGCACGGGGCGACGCCGGCGCAGGTCGCGCTGGCCTGGGTGCTGCGGCAGGGGCCACAGGTCGTTCCGGTGCCGGGGACCAAGCAGGCGCGGTGGGCCGTCGAGAACGCCGGGGCGGCCGGGCTCGCGCTGACGGCTCAGGACCTCGATGAGATCGACCGGCTTCCGGCCGCACGCGAGTCGTGGGACTGAGCGCCCGTACACGGGCCTCCGCGTGTGAAGTTTGATCGCCGAGCGAGAAAGTCCCCGGGCTTCGGGAACCCAGGGCGCGGCTGCGGTGTAAGAACAGGGGACAGACGGTCGTCGAAGGGGTCGGTGCTGTGCGCGGTGCGAGGTTCGGATCTGTGCGGGAACCGGTGGAGCGTCGCGCGACGCCCCGCGGGAGCGGTCGCGGTGCACGGCGTGGAGCGGTGGCGGCGCTGGCGGCCGGCGCCCTGATGCTCGCCGCGGGATGCTCCTCGCAGGAGGGGGCCGAGAGCACCGCGGGCCAGGGGGCGAGCTCACCGGCCGGTTCACCCGCGGCCTCGTCGAGCCGAGCGGCCTCCCCGTCCACGTCGCCGTCGGCCTCGCGCCCTGCGGCCGATCTGCCGCCCGCCAAGGGCTCGGTGAAGGTGGTGTCGACGCTCACGGAGGGCCTGGACTCACCGTGGGGTCTCGCGGAGCTGCCGGACGGCGATCTGCTGGTGTCCTCGCGCGACAAGGGGACGATCACCCGGATCGACGCGAAGAGCGGGAAGAAGACGCTGCTGGGCGCCGTGCCGGGGGTGGCACCGGCCGGCGAGGGCGGGCTTCTGGGGATCGCGGTCTCCCCCGACTACGGCACGGACCACCTGGTGTACGCCTACTTCACCACCGCTTCGGACAACCGCATCGCCCGCATGCTCTACGACGAGAACGGGACGAACCCCGGCCAGTTGCTGGGCGCCCCGGACACGATCCTGCGGGGCATCCCGAAGGGCTCCGTCCACAACGGCGGCCGGATCGCCTTCGGCCCGGACCGCATGCTGTACGCGGGCACGGGCGAGACGGGGGACGACGGTCTGGCGCAGGACAAGAAGTCGCTGGCCGGCAAGATCCTTCGGATGACCCCGGACGGGGAGCCGTTGCACGGCAATCCGCAGGCCGACTCCGTGGTGTATTCGTACGGTCACCGCAATGTGCAGGGCCTGGCCTGGGACGGGCACAAGCAGCTGTGGGCGTCCGAATTCGGCCAGGACACCTGGGACGAACTGAACCGGATCGTGCCGGGCGGGAACTACGGCTGGCCGGAGGTCGAGGGCAAGGCCGGCCAGGCCGGATTCATCGATCCCGTGGCACAGTGGAAGACGTCCGAGGCGTCCCCGAGCGGTATCGCCTTCGCCAAGGGTTCGATCTGGATGGCCGGTCTGCGGGGTGAGCGGCTCTGGCGGATTCCGCTGTCCGGTACGGCGGACAAGGAACCTCTGGCGGCACCTCAGTCGTTCCTGAAGGGGAAGTACGGCCGTCTGCGCACCGTGCTCGCGGCGGGCGGCAACAGACTCTGGCTCGTGACGAGCGAGACGGACACCCGTGGCACCCCGAAGCCGGGAGACGACAGGATCCTGGTGGTCGAGGTGCGTTAGCGGCCAGCAGAAGGCGGAAGGGTGCGCGGCCCGTGTTCAACTTCTTCGAGGAACTCTTCGCCCCCGGCCGCAAGCACACCGCCGAGGAGCAGAAACGGCTGGAGCTGACCCGGGTGGATCTCGGCGTCGGCGATCCCGCGCGTGGTCCCATCGACCTGACCTCGGGCAAGGTCGTGGTCCGCCGCCGTGACGATGACGGTGACGGTGACCCCGGAGAGTCGGACGGGGACCGCGGCGACAGGGACGACGGCGACGCGGACGACGGCTCCGGCGGCGCCGGTGCGGACGGCGACGGCGACGCGGACGGGGGCTGACCCCGCCCGGGTGGCGCCCGGGCTGCGGCTCTACGAGTCCTTCGGCATCCGGTACAGCCGCAGCCGGTGGGCGAGCGCGGCCGCCTCGCCGCGGCCGGTGACGCCGAGCTTGGCCAGGATGTTGGAGACGTGCACACTCGCGGTCTTGGGCGAGATGTAGAGCTCCTCCGCGATCTTGCGGTTGGTGTGGCCGGCCGCCACGAGCCGGTGGACGTCCTGCTCGCGCGGGGTCAGCCCGAAGGACTCCACCGCGGCGGCCGCCGCGGCCCTGAGCTGTTCCTCCGAATGGTCCTGGCCTCCCCCGCCCCGCTCGTCGCCGTGGTCCGGGACGGTCACGGCCACCGGGATGGCGCCCCCGGGGCCCGGTGCGGAGCCGTGGGCGGCATCGGGGTCGGTGAGGGTGATGCGTGCGCGGCCCGCCAGCAGCTCGATGGTCTCCATCAGCGGGCGCGCCCCGAGGCGCTGTGCGGTGCCGTGGGCGTCGCGCAGCAGTGTGGTGGCCGCGGCCCGGTCGCCGGAGGCGACGAGCAGGGCCTCCGCCCAGCGGTGGCGGATCTGCGCCATTTCGTACGGACGGTGCAGCGGGGTGAAGACCTGGGCGGCGCGGGACCAGTGGTCCGGGGTGTCGAGGCCTTCGGCCCGGGCCAGTTCCGCGTCGATCAGCACGACGTGGGCGGCCCATACGGGGACGAGCGCCGGCAGCCGCTTGAGGTGGGTCCGCACGAGCGCGAGGATGTCCGGCCGGCCCGGTTCGGTGGCGGGCAGCCCCCGGGCGTCGGCCTCCGCCGCCGCGACGACGTGCAGCAGCGGGAAGGCGTACCGCTGGGTGCCGGGCGGGAAACCCTCCGCCGACTGGGCCTCGAAGGCCGCCCGCGCCTCCGGCAGGCGCCCCTGCTGCACGGCGATGGTGAGGGTGTGGCGGACGATGTTGATGAAGTGCTGCGGCTGCGGATCGTTGGAGCCGAAACTCCTTCTGGTGAGCGCGAGTTGGCGTTCGGCCTCGTCGAGGTCCCCGCGCGCCAGGGCCACTTCGGTGCGGCGTGCGGCGACGAGGCCCTGTGACTTCCGGGACAGCGCCTTGCGGGAGGCGGCCTCGGTGGTGGCCAGGGCCTCGTCCCAGCGGCCGAGGGAGAACAGCGACATCGCCTGGTTGGTCCGGGCCCAGGACTCCATGTCCGCGACACCGTGGCTGTGGCAGACCTTGATGCCGTGGTCGGCGGCGGCCACCGCCTCCAGCGACCGGCCCATGGCTTCGAGGGTGGAGGGGAGGTTGATGGCGGCCCGGCCCATGACGCCGATGAGGCCCAGCTCGTCGGCACGGTCACGGACGGCGTACAGCTCGCCGATGCCCTCGTCGACGGCTCCGGCGTCGGCGTTCAGCCATCCTCGGGTGAGCCGTGCCTGCAGCTCGATGTACTCGTCGCCTACCAGCCGGGCGTACTCCACAGCCCGGTCCGTGGCGGCGAGGGTCTGGGCGCCGGGCCGGTGCAGGGCGCCCCAGCCGGCCACACTCGTCAGGACGTCCGCGTGCACGGCCGACGGGGGCAGGCCGCGGACCAGTTCCTCCGCCGTGGCGAGTTCGTCCCAGCCGTCGCCCCGGGTGAGGTCCTGGACCAGGCGGGAGCGCTGGACCCAGAACCAGGCAGCGCGCAGGGCGTCGTCCTCGCCGTCCAGGATGCGCAGGGCCTTCTTGCAGAGGGTGAGGGCCCGTTCGCGCTCGCCGCCGAAGCGGGCGGCGACGGTGGCCTCGGCCATCAGGTCGAGGTGGCTCAGCGGGGCGGATCCGTCACGGCCGCAGGCCGGATAGACCTCGGCGTAGTCGATGGGGCGCAGCGTGCCGCGTATCGCTTCGGGGGCGTCATCCCACAGCTCCATCGCCCGTTCCAGAAGCCGTAGTTGCTCGGCGTAGGCGTTGCGGTGGCGTGCTTCGACGGAGGCTTTCAGTACGGCGGGCAGGGCCTTGGCCGGATCGTGCGCCCCGTACCAGTAGCTGGCCAGGCGCGTGGCGCGTTCCCCGTCGCGGACGAGGGCGGGGTCGGCCTCCAGGGCCTGGGCGTATCGGCGGTTGAGCCGGGAGCGTTCGCCGGGGAGGAGGTCGTCGCTGACGGCTTCGCGGACCAGGGAGTGCCGGAAGCGGTAGCCGTCGCCCTCCGGGGTGGTCAGCAGCAGATTGGCGCCGACGGCTCCGCGCAGGGCCTCGATGAGCTCGTCCTCGGCGAGGCCTGCTACGGCGGCCAGCAGTTCGTACTCGACCGCGGAGCCGCCCTCGGCGATGATCCGGGCGACTCTCTGGGCGTCGTCGGAGAGGGCCTCGACCCGGACGAGGAGGAGGTCGCGCAGGGAGCCGGGCAGCCCGGCGCCGTCGCCGCACTCCAGACTGCAGGCGAGTTCCTCGACGAAGAAGGCGTTTCCGTCGGAGCGCTCGAATATCTCGTCCACGAGGGCGGGTTCGGGGGTGCCCGCGAGTATGCCGGTGAGCTGGCGGCGGACCTCTGCCCGGTTGAACCGGGGGAGCTCTATGCGCCGCACGGTGCGCAGCCGGTCCAGTTCGGCCAGCAGGGGACGCAGCGGGTGGCGGCGGTGGATGTCGTCCGCGCGGTAGGTGGCGATGACGACGAGGCGGCCGCTGCGCAGCGTACGGAAGAGGTAGGCGAGCAGGTGTCTGGTGGAGGAGTCGGCCCAGTGCAGGTCCTCCAGGACGAGCACGACGGTGCGGTCCGCGGAGATGCGTTCCAGCAGCCTGGCGGTGAGTTCGAAGAGGCGCGCCGTGCCGAGTTCGTCGGCCGTGTCCCGGCCGGCCTCGCCGAGTTCCGGAAGGAGCCTGGCCAGTTCGCCCTCCTGGCCCGCGCAGGCGGCGGCCATTGCCTCGGGCAGGGTGCGGAGCAGGGCGCGCAGGGCGGTGGAGAAGGGGGCGTACGGCAGGCCGTCGGCTCCGATCTCCACGCAGCCGCCGACGGCGACGACTGCCTCGCGGCGGACCGCCACCGCGAGGAACTCCTCGACCAGCCGGGTCTTGCCGACACCCGCCTCGCCGCCGATGAGGAGCGCCTGCGGCTCGCCGCCGCCACCGCCGGTCGGGGCGGTGCCGGCGGCGGTGGCGCGGGCGAGTGCGTCGGTGAGCGTGGTGAGTTCACCTGCGCGTCCGACGAACACGGGACTGACTGACCTGGTCTCCACGTCGCCGAGCATCGCACACGGGTCCGACAACGCGGTGCCGGGAAGCCGGGCGGGCACGGCCGTCCGCCCTTACGCGGCGTGCGCGAACCGCTCCCGGTCGCTGTCCGCACTCACCGTCCTCCCGCGCTCCTGGCGTGCGGAGCCGCGAGCCGCCTTGCGGGCACGGCGGGCCTCCCGCACGAGCCGCTCGTTGGCGGCGCGGCGGACGAGTTCGGCTGCCCTGATCTTGTGGAGTTCCAGCTCGTACATGTGATTCCCCCTGGGGTAGGGCCCGTTGGGCCTCGGTGGCGGCAGTGCTTCTGCCGTGCCACCACTGTCGTCCCCCAGGGGGTGGTGCCGCATCGGGCGAGTTCCGCATCCGTGACGGCCGGGGGCCTTAGGCAGGGCCTTACGCCACCGCACAGTCACGGCCGGGACGCGGCCCGATGCCTTAGACCGCGCCGCGGGGCGGCGTACGTGAGGGGCCCTGGCTATCCTGCCCTGGCTATCCTGCGGTGGCCGGCGCCGTCGGCAGCGCGACGATGAGGTCGAAGTACATGCACACGGCGATCAGTACGCCCAGCACGCCGAGGGCGATGCCCCCCTTGGCGACCGCGCGGATCCAGCCCGGCTGCGGGTGCGCGGACGGGGTGCCGAACGCCGGGCGGACCAGGACGTAGACACCGACGAGCAGCGCGAGCAGGCCGAAGAGGCCGTTGACCAGTGCGGTGGTGTGCCACGCGTCGCCGTAGATCTCGGAGATCTGCTGTGCGGCCGACGCACCGGACGAGGTCTTGAACTGCCCGATCAGCGTCTCGCGCTCGGCGGCGACCCGGCCGCTCCAGGCGCCGGTGAGCGAGACGACGCCGAGTCCGGCGGTGACGACGGCCGCTGCGGCGGTGGCGAGGCCGGAGGACTCCTTGCCCTCCTCCTCGTCGTCGTCGAGGTCGAGGTCCTGCTCCGGGTCGAGATCCTGCTCGGCGTCGGCTTCGGACTCCGGGCCGGTTTTGTCTAGCCGGGTCGCCGTGCCGCTGCTCACGGGGGTGTCGGTGACTGCGGCGTCGGTGGTGTTCTCCACGGTCTTGTCGGCGGTGTTGTCGGGAGTCGCCTTCTCGGTGGTCTTCGGCTCGCCGTCGCCCTCGGCGACGGGAGCGGTGGGAGTAGTGGGGGTGGTGGAGTTCATCTTCCGCACGCTAGGTGGGACAGATGAGAACCCTCTTAACGTCCGCTCCCGCCCGGCGTCGGCTCTGTTTCCTCGCCGGTCAGTGCACGTGCTCAGCGGTCGGTGCGACCTCGTCGCTCTCGGCCCCGTTCGCGTGCGCCGCCGGGATCGTCGCGTGCGAAGCCCGGCAGTCGGGCGGTTCGATGCTGATGCGCGGCAGCCGCCGGTCCAGCCACCCGGGCAGCCACCAGTTCGCACCGCCCAGCAGGTGCATCAGGGCGGGGACGAGCAGGGTGCGCAGGACGAAGGCGTCCAGGGCCACGGCCGCGGCGAGGGCGATGCCGAACATGGCGATGACCCGGTCGCCGCTGAGTACGAAGGCGAGGAAGACCGAAATCATGATCACGGCGGCCGAGTTGATCACCCGGCTGGTCTCGGCCAGGCCGACCCTGACCGCCCGCCGGTTGTCGCCGGTCTCCAGCCACTCCTCGTACATCCGGCCGACCAGGAACACCTGGTAGTCCATGGAGAGGCCGAACAGCACGGACACCATGATCACCGGCAGGAAGGGCTCGATCGGACCGGAGCTGCCCAGCCCCAGCAGCTCGCTCCCCCAGCCCCACTGGAAGATCGCCACGACCACCCCGAACGAGGAGGCCACCGCCGCCACGTTCATCGCCGCGGCCTTCAGCGGGATGCCGACCGACCGGAAGGCCATCAGCAGGAGCAGACAGCCGAGTCCCACGACGACGCCGATGAAGAGCGGGAGCTTGCCGATGATGATCTGGGCGAAGTCGTCGTAGCTGGCCGTCACCCCGCCCACATGGGCCTGGAGCGACGTGTTCTCGGACGCCTTCGGCAGGACGTCGGTCCGCAGCCGGTCCACGAGCTCACTGGTCTGCCGGGACTGCGGCGCCGAGTCCGGGACGACGGTGACGTACGCGGTGTCGCCGCTGGAGTTGTACGTCACCGGGTAGGCCCATGCGACCCCGTCGGTGGCGCGCAGCGTCGCGGGCAGGGTGTCCATCGCGAGCCGGTCGTCGGCGCCGTCCAGGTGCGCGGCCACGGTCAGCGGACCGTTGACGCCGGGACCGAAGCCGTCGGCCAGGAGGTCGTACGCCTGCCGGGTGGTCGAGGACCGCGCGTTGTTGCCCTGGTCGGAGCTGCCCAGGTGGAGCGAGAAGGTGGGGAGCGCGAGGACCAGCATCACGGCGGCGGCGACGGCGCCGAGCAGTTTGGGGTGGCGCTCCACGAAGGCGGACCAGCGGGCGGCGAAGCCCGTGGCCGATTCGGGCTGCGGGCCGTGCTCGGCCAGCCGTCGGCGCTCGCGCCGGCTCAGTGCCCGCATGCCGATCAGGGACAGCAGCGCGGGCAGCAGGGTCACGGAGGCGGCTACGGTCAGGACGACGGTGAGCGAGGCGGCGATGGCAACGCCGTTGAGGAAGTTCAGCCGCAGGATCAGCATGCCGAGCAGCGCGACGCAGACGGTGGCCCCGGCGAAGACGACGGCCCTCCCGGTCGTCGTGACGGCGTGCTGTGCCGCCTCGGGTACGGTCATGCCGCGCCGGATCCCTCTGCGGTGCCGGGTCACGATGAAGAGCGCGTAGTCGATCCCGACGCCGAGCCCGATGAGCATGCCCAGCATGGGGGCGAAGTCGGCGACGGTCATCAGGTGTCCAAGCAGCACGATGCCCGCGTACGCCGTACCGACCGAGACGAGGGCGGTGGCGATGGGCAGCAGGCTGGCGGCGAGCGAGCCGAAGGCGAGGAGGAGCACGACGGCGGCGACGACCACCCCGACGGCCTCGCTGAGGTGGGCGGCCGGTGCCTCGGTGAGGGCTATGGCCGAGCCGCCCAGCTCGACCTGGAGGTGCTCGCCCGCGGCGGCCTTCGCGGTGTCGACGACGGCGCGGGCGTGGGCGGCCGGTACGTCGTCCGCCTGCCGGTCGAAGGTGATGGTGGCGTAGGCGGTGCGCCCGTCCGCGCTGATCTGCCCGGATCCGGGGTCCGCGTACGGACCGCTGACCGCTCCGACGCCGGGCAGCCGTTCGACGGCGTGCAGGGTGGCGGTCATCTTCTGGGTGACGTCGGCGGCCCGCACGGTGGAGTCGTCGGTGTGCCAGACGATGGTGTCGGTGTCGCCACCGAGATCCTTGAAGCCGTTCTTCAGCAGTTCGGCCGCCCGCCCGGACTCGGTGCCGGGTGCCTCGTAGTCGTTGGAGTAGGCGGAACCCGCGAACCCCGCCGCGGCCGCCGTGCCTCCGAGGGCCAGCAGCCAGATGAGGACGGCGAGGAGGCGGTGCGTGACGCACCAGCGGGCGATGGCAGCCAAGGGACGTACTCCCTGCGGGTTCGTGGTCTCCACGGACGTTCGGCAGAACCGTCCGTGTGAGAACGCATGACCTTGAGAACCGTCACTCTGACAGTCAACTATGATCCTTTGTCCGTTTCGTGGCCTTACTCACAGGGGTCAGGTCCACATATGAGCGATATGAACACCGCCGTACGGCGGGGGCGCACAAAGGGGCGGTGCACCCGGCCGGAACCGGGGCACCGCCCCTTCACTCTCGTACGGAACGGGCTCAGCCCTCGACGCCGAGCTTCTCCAGGATCAGCTCGCGCACCCGGGCCGCGTCCGCCTGGCCACGGGTGGCCTTCATGACGGCGCCGACGAGCGCACCGGCGGCGGCGACCTTGCCGCCGCGGATCTTGTCCGCGATGGCGGCGTTGCCCGCGATGGCCTCGTCCACGGCCGTGGACAGCGCGCCGTCGTCGGAGACGACCTTCAGGCCGCGCTTCTCGACGACGGTGTCCGGGTCGCCCTCGCCCGCGAGGACACCCTCCAGGACCTGTCGGGCCAGCTTGTCGTTGAGATCGCCGGAGGTGACGAGCTCGGCGACCCTGGCGACCTGCGCGGGGGTGACACCCAGCTCGTCGAGACCGCGGCCGGTCTCGTTGGCGTTACGGGCGAGCTCGCCCATCCACCATTTGCGGGCCTGGTCCGACGGGGCGCCCGCCTCGGTCGTGGCCACGATCAGGTCGACCGCGCCCGCGTTGAGGATGGACTGCATGTCGTGCTCGGAGACACCCCATTCCTCCTTGAGCCGGGCGCGGCGCAGCCGCGGCAGCTCGGGAAGCCCCTTGCGGAGCTCCTCGACCCACTCCCGGGCCGGGGCGACCGGCACCAGGTCGGGCTCGGGGAAGTAGCGGTAGTCCTCGGCGTTGTCCTTGATGCGGCCGGCCGTGGTGGAGCCGTCCTCCTCGTGGAAGTGCCGGGTCTCCTGCACGATCGTGCCGCCCGAGTTCAGCACCGCGGCGTGGCGCTGGATCTCGAAGCGGGCGGCCCGCTCGACGGAACGCAGCGAGTTCACGTTCTTCGTCTCGGAGCGGGTACCGAACGCCTCGCGGCCGTGCGGGCGCAGCGACAGGTTCACGTCGCAGCGCATCTGGCCCATCTCCATGCGGGCGTCCGAGACGCCGAGCGCCTTGATGAGCTCGCGGAGCTCGGCGACGTACGCCTTGGCGACCTCGGGGGCGCGTGCGCCCGCTCCCTCGATCGGCTTGGTGACGATCTCGATGAGCGGGATGCCCGCGCGGTTGTAGTCGAGCAGGGAGTGGGACGCGCCGTGGATGCGGCCGGTGGCACCGCCGACGTGCGTCGACTTGCCGGTGTCCTCCTCCATGTGGGCGCGCTCGATCTGCACGCGGAAGATCTCCCCGTCCTCCAGCTGGACGTCCAGATAGCCTTCGAAAGCGATCGGCTCGTCGTACTGGGAGGTCTGGAAGTTCTTCGGCATGTCCGGATAGAAGTAGTTCTTCCGGGCGAAGCGGCACCACTCGGCGATCTCGCAGTTCAGCGCGAGACCGATCTTGATGGCGGACTCGACGCCGATCTCGTTCACGACCGGCAGCGCGCCGGGCAGCCCGAGACAGACCGGGCAGGTCTGCGAGTTGGCGTCCTGCTTGAGCTCGGTGGAGCAGCCGCAGAACATCTTGGTCTTGGTGCCGAGCTCGACATGGACTTCGAGGCCCATGACGGGGTCGTACGTCGCGAGGGCGTCCTCGTACGACTCCAGGTCAATGACAGTCACTGAAACTTTCCCTCTCAGCCCAGCAGGACGTCGTCGTCGCCGAGACGCTTGAGCTCGCGGTAAAGGATCGCGAGTCCGGTCACGATCGCGGCGGCGGATACGGCGGCGTCGATCAGCCGCAGTGTGTCGTTGTCCTGGCGGGCCATCTTCACCTGCTTGAACACGCTGAGCGCGCCGAAGGCGGTGGTGCCCATGGACACGTACGCGCCGGTCTTGGACTTCTTGAAGTTCTTGGCCTTCTTAGCCATTGCGCTCATAGCGACGGAGCCTCCTCAAGCAGCGGGTGCCCCCACCTTTCCACGAAGGCGGCCTCGACGGCGGCTCCGACCTTGTACAGCCGGTCGTCCTTCATGGCGGGAGCGATGATCTGCAGCCCGACCGGCAGGCCGTCCTCCGGCGCCAGGCCGCAGGGCAGCGACATGGCGGCGTTGCCGGCCAGGTTGGTCGGAATGGTGCACAGGTCCGCGAGGTACATCGCCATCGGGTCGTCGGCGCGCTCGCCGATCGGGAAGGCGGTGGTGGGCGTCGTCGGGGAGACGATGACGTCGACCTGCTCGAATGCCTTCTCGAAGTCCCGCGTGATCAGTGTGCGGACCTTCTGCGCCGAGCCGTAGTACGCGTCGTAGTAGCCGGAGCTCAGCGCGTACGTACCGAGGATGATGCGGCGCTTGACCTCGTCGCCGAAGCCGGCCTCGCGGGTGAGCGCGGTGACGTCCTCGGCGGACCTCGTGCCGTCGTCGCCGACCCGCAGGCCGTAACGCATGGCGTCGAAGCGGGCGAGGTTCGAGGAGCACTCGGACGGCGCGATGAGGTAGTACGCCGAAAGGCCGAGGTCGAAGGACGGGCAGTCCAGCTCGACGACCGTGGCGCCGAGCGACTTCAGCAGCTCGACCGACTCGTTGAAGCGCTGGACGACACCGGCCTGGTAGCCCTCGCCCGAGAACTGCTTCACGACACCGACGCGCATGCCCTGTACGGAGCCGTTGCGCGCGGCCTCGACGACCGGCGGCACCGGGGCGTCGATGGACGTCGAGTCGAGCGGGTCGTGCCCGGCGATGGCCTCGTGCAGCAGGGCCGCGTCCAGGACCGTACGGGCGCAGGGCCCGCCCTGGTCGAGGGAGGACGAGAAGGCCACCATGCCGTAGCGGGAGACGCCGCCGTAGGTGGGCTTGACGCCGACGGTGCCGGTGACGGCGGCGGGCTGGCGGATGGAACCGCCGGTGTCCGTGCCGATGGCGAGCGGGGCCTCGAACGACGCGAGAGCGGCCGACGAACCGCCGCCGGAGCCGCCCGGGATGCGGGTGAGGTCCCACGGGTTGCCGGTCGGGCCGTAGGCGCTGTTCTCGGTGGAGGACCCCATGGCGAACTCGTCCATGTTGGTCTTGCCGAGGATCACGACGTCGGCGGCCTTGAGCCGCTTGGTGACGGTCGCGTCGTACGGCGGGACCCAGCCTTCGAGGATCTTCGAACCGACGGTGGTCGGCATGTCCTCGGTGGTGAAGATGTCCTTCAGCGCGAGCGGCACGCCGGCCAGCGGGCCGAGCTTCTCGCCGGCCGCCTTCTTGGCGTCGACGGCGCGGGCCTGAGCGAGCGCGCCCTCGCGGTCGATGTGCAGGAAGGCGTGGACCTTCTCGTCGACGGCTTCGATCCGGGCCAGGTGGGCCTCGGTGACCTCGACGGCCGTGAGCTCACCCGAAGCGATCTTCGCGGCGATCTCGGCGGCGGTGAGCTTGATGATGGTGCTGATGTCCGTCATGAGTTTTAGTCCTCCCCCAGGATCTGCGGCACCTTGAAACGCTGCTGCTCCTGGGCCGGGGCGCCGGAGAGCGCCTGCGCGGGGGTGAGCGACGGACGGACCTCGTCCGCGCGCATGACGTTGGTCAGCGGCAGCGGGTGGGAGGTCGGCGGTACGTCTTGGTCGGCGACCTCGGAGACGCGGGCGACCGCGCCGATGATGTCGTCGAGCTGACCGGCGAAGTGATCGAGCTCTTCGCCCTTCAGCTCCAGACGCGCCAGCCGGGCGAGGTGGGCGACCTCCTCGCGCGTGATGCCAGGCATGCAGCGATCCTCAGGGGTTGGTGTGTGGTTTTGGCTGGGGGCCGACGGCACGTTTCCACCGTCCGTCCGAAGGACGGGCCGTGCGGCGTCTGGTCCGTGCGATCGCAAGGCGCCGGAGCGCCCTCGTGGCGGAGCCACGTGGGCGTTTCGGCAACGCGGCGAGCGTGCGTGCCAGACGCCGCACGGCAGGTGGAAATGTGCCGCCGGCCCCCCAATCCTATGGTGTCGCCCGGACTGGCTACGGCCACCTGTGGAACGGCTGGTCGGTAAAGCGGCCGCCCTGCGAAGTCGAGCCCGTCCGCCGCTCAAGGACGAAGCCGCCGGCAGGCGCAATCACGCCCGTCGAGGGGATCCCCCATGCCCTTCCGGTAATGGAGGAGATCGAGGACAAAGCGGCCGCCGGGCGCCCCCGGTCACCTCATCGCGGGCGGCCGCCGGGCGCCCCGGTCACCTCATCGCACCCCGCGCCCCGGCACCCCGCACCCGCCCTATGTCGTCGCGGGCCGCGAGTCGACCGTCCGCCCGGACGGGCGCTGCTCCAGCTCGGGCGTCGCCTTGGCAGCCGCACCCGCGGCGACCGCACTCGCTGCCGCCGCGGCGGCCGCGGCGGCCGCGGCCAGCTCCGCCGGACGCCGCCACCCGTGCTCGCCGCGCGCCCGCAGCCAGGCCGTCGTCTCCTGGGGCGGCATCGCGGCGGCCACCAGCCATCCCTGCACCGCGTCGCAGCCCAGGTCCCGCAGCCGCTCCCACGTCTCGTCGTCCTCGACGCCCTCGGCGACGACCACCAGACCGAGCGAGTGGGCCAGGTCGATCGTGCAGCGGACGATCTCCGCGTCCTCGTGGTCGATGGCGAGCCGGGCCACGAACGACCGGTCGATCTTGAGCTCGCTGACCGGCAGCCGGCGCAGGTGAACCAGCGAGGAGTACCCCGTACCGAAGTCGTCCAGGGACATCTTCACGCCGTGCCCGGTCAGCCCGGCCAGCGTGTCCGCGGCTCGCTGCGGGTCCTCCAGGAGCACGTGTTCCGTTATCTCCAGCTGCAGCGCGCCCGCCGGGACGCCGTGCCGGGCCAGCCGGGCCGCGACGCCGCCGGCGAACCCCGGGGTGTGCACGTCGCGCGGCGACACGTTGACCGCGACGGGCACGAAGAGGCCCTGCGCCCGCCACCGGGCGACCTGGGCCAACGCCGTCTCCAGGACGTACTCCGTGAGGTGCGGCATCAGCCCGGAGGACTCGGCGATGGCGATGAACTCGTCCGGGGGGACCCTGCCCCGCTCCGGATGCACCCAGCGGACCAGCGCCTCCAGGCCGGCCACCTGGCCGTCGAAACGCACCTTCGGCTGGTAGTGCAGCTCCACTTCCCCGGCATCCAGCGCGCGTCGCAGATCGCCGAGCAGGCCGAGCCGGTCCGGGGTGTTGCTGTCGCGCTTCGACTCGTACACCTCCACGCCCGTCCGGTCGCGCTTGGCCTGGTACATCGCCACGTCCGCACGCCGCAGCAGCCCCTCCGCGTCCAGCGCGTGGTCCGGGTAGACGGCGACGCCCGCGCTGGCCTCCAGCACCAGCGTGAGTCCGTCGAGGTCCAGCGGCGAGGAGAGCTCGGCCACCAGATGGCGGGCGACGCGCTGGGCGCTGGTGGTGGAGTCCGCCGTCGGCAGCAGGACGGCGAACTCGTCGCCGCCGAGCCGGGCCGCCTCCGCGCCGCGCGGCAGTGCGAGCCGCAGCCGGTCCGCTATCTGCAGCAGCAGCCGGTCCCCCGCGAGGTGACCGAGGGTGTCGTTGACCGCACGGAAGCGGTCGAGGTCGATCAGGACGAGGCCGACCCGGCTGCCGAGGCTCTCGGCCTCCTCCAGCGCCGTCCAGGTCCGCTCCAGCAGCCACTGCCGGTTCGGCAGTCCGGTCAGCGGGTCCCTCAGTTGCTCCTCAGCCCGGGCGCGGGCGATCCAGAGTGTGGAGTCCAGCGCGATCAGCGGGACCGCGAAGAGGGGCAGCAGGACGGGCATCGCCATCGCGACGACGCAGATCAGCGGTGCGATGCCGAGGAGCGCGACGGCGACGAGACCCTGCCGCAGCAGGGCGGTGCGGGCGACCGTCGGCAGTCCGCCGCCCTGCGGGGACCGGGAGTACCACAGCAGGACCCGGGTGACGAGCAGATACGTGGAGGCCGCGAGCAGGACTTCCGGGACGGCGTCGATGCCCCAGTCGAGTGGCTGCCAGGGCGACTCGACGGTCTGCACCTCGCCGAACGCCGCCAGGACCAGCGCCGCCGCGCCCACGCCCAGGATGTCCACCGCCCCGTGCAGCAGCCCCTGCCACCAGCGGTGCCGGCGGGCCACGCCGACGAGCACGACCACCACGAGGCTGACCAGACCGGCGGGCACCCAGCCGTAGAGGAGGAGCACGGCGAGGGTGAGGGCGGCGCCGGAACCGGTGCCGCCCCACCAGCGGTCGCGGCCGAGCGCGACCAGGTGACCGACGACGATCCCGGTGAGGACGGCGAGCGACCAGCCGGCGCGCCCGTCCGGGAAGAGGGCGTGGCCGCTGCTCACGGTCCGGTAGAAGCCGGTCGCGAGCTGGACCGTGGCGAGGGCCACGACGACGGCACCCACTTTGGGTGTGAGGCCGGTGAAACCTTGCATCCGTGACACCGGTGCGGCGTTCTCGGTCGGTTTCATTCCGTCCCTCTCACAGCCGGCGGTGCCGATGTCACCTGATGGTTCCGTTCCGTGCCAGCACGCCCCGTCCCGCGCGGTGGCCGGGGTACCGCAGGCGCATCTCCCAACAGTAGGCCGCCGAGGGCGTCCACGGGCAGCGGTCTACAGCTCTTGCCCGAATGCGAACCGACCACCCGTCAGCATCTGCTATGCGCCGATCGGGTGAATCCGACGGTGTGTCATCCCGCCCTCACTCTCCGGCGTCCGACGCGGCCTTCGCCGGCTCCCTCCTACTGATCCTCGGGCGGGACCGCGGCCTCGCGCGCCGCGTCGGGCCCCTGTTCGAGCAGCACCGCGAAGCCGTCCTCGTCGAGCACGGGCACCTTCAGCTGCATCGCCTTGTCGTACTTCGACCCGGGGTTGTCGCCGACGACGACGAAGGAGGTCTTCTTCGAGACGGAACCGGTGACCTTCGCCCCGCGGCTCTGGAGCGCCTCCTTCGCGCCGTCCCTGGTGTGGCCGGTCAGGGTGCCGGTGACGACGACGGTGAGTCCTTCGAGCGGCCTCGGCCCCTCGTCCTCGCCTGCGCCCTCGTCCTCCATCCGGACCCCGGCCTCCCGCCACTTGCGCAGGATCTCGCGGTGCCATTCCTCGGCGAACCACTGCTTGACCGAGGCGGCGATGATCCCCCCGACCCCGTCCGCGTCGGCCAGCTCCTGCTCGGTGGCCTCCTCGATCCGGTCCATGGACCGGAACTGGCGCGCCAGCTCCTGCGAGGCGACCGGCCCGACGTGGCGGATGGAGAGCCCCGTGAGGATCCGGGCCAGCGGGGCCTCCTTCGCAGCGGAGATGGCCTCCAGCATGGAGAGGGCGTTCTTCTTCGGTTCCCCCTGCTGGTTGGCGAAGACCGTCGCGATCTTCTCCTCGCCCGTCTTCGGGTCCCGCTTGGGCAGTCCGCTGTCCGTGTCGCGGACGTAGGCGCGGATGGGCAGCAGCTGCTCGACGGTCAGCCCGAAGAGGTCGCCCTCGTCGCGCAGCGGCGGGTCGGCGGGCTCCAGCGGCCGGGTCAGGGCTGCGGCGGCGACATATCCGAAGTGGTCGATGTCCAGGCACTTGCGGCCCGCCAGATAGGCGACCCGCTCCCGCAGCTGCGCCGGGCAGGAGCGGGCGTTGGGGCAGCGGACGTCGACGTCCGCCTCCTTCATGGGCTTCAGCTCCGTCCCGCACTCGGGGCAGTGCGTGGGCATGACGAACGCCTTCTCCGTGCCGTCGCGGAGGTCGACGACCGGGCCGAGGATCTCCGGGATCACGTCGCCCGCCTTGCGGAGCACGACGGTGTCGCCGATCAGAACGCCCTTCGCCCGGACCACGTTCTGGTTGTGCAGGGTCGCGAACTCCACCTCGGAGCCCGCCACTTCGACCGGCTCGACCTGGGCGTACGGGGTGACGCGGCCGGTGCGGCCGACGCCGACGCGGATGTTGACGAGCTTGGTGTTGACCTCCTCCGGCGCGTACTTCCAGGCGATCGCCCAGCGCGGTGCGCGGGAGGTGGAGCCGAGGCGGCCCTGGAGCGGGATCTCGTCGAGCTTGACGACGACTCCGTCGATCTCGTGCTCCACGGAGTGCCGGTGCTCGCCGAAGTACGCGATGAACTCCCGCACGCCGGCGAGGGAGTCCACCACCTTGTTGTACTTGGCGGTGGGCAGGCCCCACTCGTGAAGCAGCTCGTAGGCGTGCGAGAGGCGGTCGATGTCGAAGCCCTCGCGGGCGCCGATGCCGTGGACCACCATGTGCAGCGGCCGGGTGGCGGTGACCTTGGGGTCCTTCTGGCGCAGCGAACCGGCCGCCGCGTTGCGCGGGTTGGCGAAGGGCTTGTCGTCGGCCTCGACCAGCCGGGCGTTCAGCTCCTCGAATCCCTCCATCGGGAAGAAGACCTCGCCGCGGATCTCGACGAGCTCCGGGATCCGGTCGCCCTTCAGCCGGTGCGGGATCTCCGCGATCGTGCGGACGTTGGGCGTGATGTCCTCGCCGGTACGGCCGTCGCCCCGGGTCGCGGCCCGGGTCAGCAGGCCGTGCTCGTAGGTGAGGTTGACCGCAAGGCCGTCGATCTTGAGCTCGCACAGGAAGTGGTAGCCGGTGGCGCCCACGTCCCGGGCGATCCGCTCGCCCCAGGCGGCCAGCTCCTCGTCGTCGAAGGCGTTGTCCAGGGACAGCATCCGCTCGCGGTGCTCGACGGAGGTGAACTGCGTCCGGTACGGCCCGGCGACCTTCTGGGTCGGCGAGTCGGGCGTGCGCAGCGGCGGGTGCGCGTCCTCCAGTGCCTCCAGCTCACGCATCAGCCGGTCGAACTCCGCGTCGCTGACGACCGGCTGGTCGTTCACGTAATAGCGGAAGCGGTGCTCCTCGACCTGCTCGGCGAGGAGCACGTGCCGCTCCCGGGCCTCCGCCGGCACCGCCGTCTCCTGTGCGCCCGGCAGTGGCGTCTGCTGTTCGCCGGTCATCGTCCCGTCCTCCCGTTACCCAGTGCCCCGTTACTCAGGGTTGTCTGCGAGCGATTTCGCGGCCCGGGCGCAGTGGGCGAGCGCGGCTCGCGCGTACGCGGGCGAGGCACCCGCGAGACCGCACGAGGGGGTGATCGCCACGGACTCGGTCAGAGTCCCCGGATTCAGCCCCAGCCTGCGCCACAGCGTCCTGACACCCATGACGCTACCGCCCGGGTCGGACAATCCGCCCGAGCCCGGGTCGGTGCCGGGCACGACCCCGAGGAACAGCTGGGTGCCGCCCTCGACGGCTTCCCCGATCGCCTCCTCCTCACGCTCGGTGAGCAACGAGAAGTCGAAGGAGATCCCGTCGGCCCCGGCCCGGCGCAGCAGCGCGAAGGGCACATCGGGGGCGCAGGTGTGCACGACCGTGGCTCCGTCGCCGGCCACGCCCAGCACCTCGCGCAGTGTGTCCTCGACGACCTGGCGGTCCACCGCCCGGTAGGTGCGGTAGCCGCTCGCCGTCCTGACCCGTCCGAGCAGGACCCCGGTCAGCGACGGCTCGTCGAGCTGGAGGATCACGCGTGCACCGGGCATCCGGCGCCGCACCTCGGCGAGGTGGTTGCGCAGCCCCTCCGCGAGCGAGCCCGCCAGGTCGCGGCAGGCTCCGGGGTCGCCGAGTACGGCCTCGCCGCTCCGGCGCTCCAGCGCGGCTGCCAGCGTCCACGGCCCGACGGCCTGCACCTTGAGCGGGCCCTCGTACCCCTGGGTGAACTCCTCCAGCGCGTCGAGGTCCTCGCCGAGCCAGGACCGGGCCCGGCGGGTGTCGCGCCCCGGCCGGTCGCTGATGCGCCAGCCGCTCGGCTCGACGTGTCCGTACATCTCTACGAGCAGCCCGATGGTCCGCCCGATCATGTCCGCGCCGGGGCCGCGCGCGGGCAGTTCCGCCAGGTACGGCACGCCCTGGCCGTCACCGAAGGATCCGGTGACGGTCTTCGCCGCCTCCCGTGCGTCTCCTCCGGGCATCGATCCGATTCCGGTGGCCGGGCAACCGCTGAACTTGCTCTTCTCGCTCACGCGGGAAGCCTACGGCCGTTCCCGGCGGGGACCGTCAGCGGCCGATACCCGCGCTGACCTCAGCGGCCGGGACGCACGGTGAGGTCGTTGACCTCGGCGTCGCGAGGCAGGTCGAGGGCCATCAGGATCGTGGTGGCGACGGACTCCGGGTCGATCCAGCGGGCGGGGTCGTACTCCTTGCCCTCCTGCTGGTGGACCTTGGCCTGCATGGCGCTGGCGGTGCGGCCCGGGTACACGGACGTCACCCGCACCCCGTTCTCGTGCTCCTCGTGGCGCAGCGAGTCGGCCAGGGCCTTCAGGCCGTGCTTGCTCGCCGCGTAGGCGCCCCACTCGGCGTGCGCGGCGAGCCCGGCACCGGAGTTGACGAAGAGGACGTGGCCCTGGGCGACCCGGAGCTGGGGCAGGAGGAGGCGGGTCAGCTCGGCCGGGGCGATGAGGTTGGCGTTGAGCTGGAAGTGCCAGGCCTTGGGGGTGAGCTCGCCGACGCGTCCGAGTTCGACGACGCCCGCGATGTGCAGCAGCGAGTCGAGCCGCTCCGGCATCGACTGCTGGCCGAAGGCCCAGGAGAGCCGGTCCGGGTTGGACAGGTCGCCGACGATCGTGCGGGCGCCGGGATGGAGTGCGGCCAGTTCCTTGGCGCGGCCCGCGTCACGGGCCAGCAGGACGAGCTCGTCCCCGCGCTCCGTGAGACGGCGGGCGACGGCTGCGCCGATGCCGGAACCGGCACCGGTGATGAGGTGAGTGGACATGCCCCCATCGTCGCACCCGTCATGTCACGGCCGACGCATCACTGCAGGCCGGCCCATTCCTCCAGGTAGGCCAGGGCGCCGACCCCGTCCTTGGCGAAGAAGACCAGGTCGGTCAGCGGGAGCGGGAGGAAGCCTTCCTCCTCCATGCGCTGGAACTGCTGGCGCAGACCGTCGTAGAACCCCGCCGTGTTGAGCAGCACGACCGGCTTGGTGTGCTTGCCGTGCTTCTTGAGCTCCAGGATCTCGGTGGCCTCGTCGAGCGTGCCGGTACCACCCACCATGATCACGATCGCGTCGGACTTCTCCAGGAGCAGCGCCTTGCGCTCGGCGAGGTCCCGCGCGATCACCATCTCGTCCGCGTTGGTCCGCGCCTTCGCGGCCAGGAAGTCCACGGACACCCCGACCAGCTTCCCTCCGGCCTCCTGCACACCGTCCGCGACGACCTTCATCAACCCGCTCTCGGAGCCGCCCCAGACCAGGGTGTGCCCACCACGGCCGATCAGCTCGGCGAACTCGCGGGCGGGCACGGTGTAGCGGTCGTCGAGGTCGGCGGCGGAGAGGAAAACGCAGATCTTCATGGCTGCCACGTTAGATCCCGCCACCGACAACGCGGAATCCGGGGAAGAAACCCGCGGGCGGCAGGGCTGAACAGAACATGACTGCTACCCGAGGACACCGCATCACCGTCGAGCCCGGCACCGAGCACGTGCGCGTGGTCCGCGACGGCGTACTGCTCGCCGAGAGCCGCCGCCCTCTCGTGCTGCGCGAGACGGGCTGTCCGGTCCGCTACTACCTGCCGCCCGCGGATGTCCGTACGGAACTGCTGACGGCGTCGGAGACCCGCACCCACTGTCCGTTCAAGGGGGACGCCTCCTACTGGTCGCGCCCGGAGGCGGCCGACCTCGTCTGGGCCTACCCGGACCCGAAGGACGAAGTGGCCGCGATCAAGGACCACTTCTGCTTCTACGACACCGAGACTCTGCCGGCCTGACAGCCAACACCACGTCAACACCCCTTCTGAGCGGCGCGGAAGAGATCGTTCAAAAAGTTCTCGCGGAAAGCGATGAGTTTCCCGGTGCCCCGCAGTCCACCTCCACATGGACAAGACTCTCTCCCGCGACGGCACCCTGATCGCCTACCGGCGCCGGGGCCAGGGACCGCCGTTGATCCTCGTGGGCGGGGCGCTGTGCACGGCGGACACCGAGGCCCCGCTGGCCCGCCTCCTCGCGCCGCGCTTCGAGGTCGTCACGTACGACCGGCGCGGCCGCGGAGCCAGCGGGGACAGCTCGCCGTATGCGGTGGAGCGCGAGATCGAGGACCTGACGGCGGTCGCGGAGGCGGTGGGCGGACGGCCCTCGGTGTTCGGCATCGGGTCCGGCGGCGCGCTGGCCCTGGAGGCCCACGCCGCCGGGCTCCCGGTCGCCCGGCTCGCGGTGCACGAGCCGCCGTACACCCCGGGCGCCGCGGGCCTGGCGTTCAAGGCCGGCTGCACGGCCCGGCTGCACCGGCTGCTGTCCGCCGGGGACCGGGGCGGGGCGGTGGAGCTGTTCCTGACCGCGACGGGGGTCGCGGCCGACATGGTCGCCCGGATGCGGAGGTCGCCGTTGTGGCGGACCCTGGAGTCCGTGGCACACACCCTCGCGTACGACGACGCGGTGCTGGGCGACGGCGCGGTCCCGGCCGACCGGTTCGCCTCGGTGTCGGCGCGGACCCTGGTGGTCTGCGGCGGCTCCAGCGCGGCCACCGCCAGGACGGCGACCCGCCTGCTGGCGGACGCGCTGCCCCGGGGCCGGCACCGCACCCTGACGGGGCAGACGCGGGAGCTTGCGCCACAGGTGATCGCGCCGGTGCTGGCGGAGTTCTTCACCCGGGACGTGTACGTACGCCAGGCGTCCTGAGACACACGGGCGGGCCGGGGGGCCGAAGCACCCCGCGCGGCTGCGCCCGTACAGGGGTCGGGCGCTGCCGTGCGGGGCCAAATGATGTTCCTCAGTGAGGCGAGCTCAACGAATCGCCCCACGCCACAGGGCTGGTTCGGCATCACCGAACAGCTGCTCCCGGGCGTCGATATCCGGAAACACAAGTCTCAGCTGCCGACGGAACGCGACTCCATGACCGGGTGCGCGCAGGTGGCAGAGTTCGTGGACCAGGACGAGGTCCACCAACGAAGGCGGCAGTTGCAGCACCGCCCAGTGCACCGTGATGGCGCCGTCCTGCCCAAGCGCCCCCCACCGGGGGCCCAGGTCACGGGCCTGGACGCGGGGCGCCGGCAGTCCGACACGTGAGGCGTACGAGGGCAGCCGCCCGGCGAGCCACCGGGTGCCGCACGCCTCGTACCACTGGGCGATCCGGCGTGCGCCTTCGTCGGCCGTGCGCGGCCTAGGCAGCTCCAGCCACCCCCGGTACAGCCTTACGCGGCCGCTCTCTTTGGCGGGGAGGAGCTTCAGCCGGTGGCGTCGCCCCAGGTAACTGAAGCCCGTGCCGCCAACGAGCTCCTTGGCCGGCTCGTCCGGCCTCGTCCGTCTGTCTCGAACCTCGCGTGCCAGGCGTGGCAGCCTCGTCCGTACGGCCCGTGCGACGGCGGCCGGGTCCGCGTTCAGCGGTACGGCGAACAGGACGTCACCGCTCTCGTCGACCTCGATGCCCAGCGTGCGCCGTCGGGGCCGTACGACGACCTGCCACGTCCACTCCCCGGGCACGGGGAGTGCCGCGATCGCCTGGTGGACGGGAGTACTCACGGGGCATTCCTACCATCCGACAACACGGATTCCCTGCGAGGCCCCTCGCTCAGCGTGCATTGCGCTCCCCGTACCGCAGGAAGTCGTCACGGCGCTCGACGGCCAGTTCCACCAGGAGTCCGGCGAGCGGGCCGGTGTCCTCCCAGTCCAGGGAGACATGCCTCTCCAGACTGCCGCGAAGGTGCTTACGGACCCGGTCCCTGGTATCCGCCAGGTGCACGATGTCCGGTGAGCGCACATGCCCGGCGATCTCGATGGTGAGGGCGCGGGCGGCTGCCGTCAGGTCAGCACCCGACGGAGTCACTGCACCTTCCTCCAGCTCCTGTACGAGCAGTCCGTGGACCGGCCGCTCCGTCCACGGGTCGAGGTCTCCTCCGGCGCTTGCGTCCTCGTCCTCGTTCTCGTTCATGTCTCCGACCAGCCGGGAGAGCTCGGAGGCGGCCTTCTCGAAGTCGTCCCGCATCTGCTCAAGGATCTCGTCGAGGCGTCGGCTGAAGCGGGTGTACCGGGCTCGGTCGGATCCGATCTCGGCCGCGATGCGCACCTTCACCGAACTGGACATGTACGAAACCCGTGTGCGCGCATCGCTGTTGGCGTTGACCCGCTCCATGAAGTCGGGGGCGGTGAGCTCGATGGGCGGGACGCGCTGCTCGATGTCCGTCACCTTCAGGTGCCGTGCCATGAGCTGCCGGATCTTGGCGCCGTAGCGTCGCGGGCTGAAGTCGTCACGACCGTCGAGGTAGCGGCGGCGGACCAGGTACTGGACCTCACCGAGAAGCCCTGCGAACGCCTCGTACTTCAGGGCTTCGGGGCGCGGCAGTACGGCGTTGAGGGCACTGAGGAAGTCACGGGCGAGCTCGTCGAAATCGGCGCGCAGCAACGGGTCCTCAAGCGCGGCCAGCAGGTCCTCCCGCTGCTCCTCCACCTTGAGGGAGGTGATGCCCAGCCGGTCCAGGAAGTCGGAGACGTGGGTACGCAGATCTGCGAGCAGCGCGTCGGCAGCCGCGTCGGCCTGGAGCAGCAGACGGTCCCGCACCGGCTGGTGGCCCGTGAAGGTCTTCTTGTCGAGGTGGTCGACGGACGCGTCGTAGCCGTACAGCTCGCGAAGGTGCGCCTTCTCGTACTCCCCGAGCGAGCGGGCCAGCTCCGGACCGATCCCGATGAAGTCGACCACCTGCCCCCAACGCTTGTTCCGGTACGGGCGGTTGGTACGAGCGACCGCCTGGAGAAGCCCCGCGCCGGACAGCGCGCGGTCGAGGTAGAGAACCTGCTCCACGGGGGCGTCGAAGCCGGTGAGCAGCATCGACTGCACGACCAGGAAGGCCATGGGGGCCTCGCCCGGTTCCTCTGTCTCGTTCACCGGCGCGTCCGGCTGCTGCCGCCCCTCCGGGTGCCACTTCTCCCTCGCTTTGCCGGGCGTGCCCAGCCCGGAGGCCGAGGTCCCGTGGGCGGACACCTTCCACGCAGGGTCCTCGGCAGCGCCGAACGGGTCACCGAGCCCCTTCTGGAAGCGCTCGATGTAGCCGTCCTGCTGTGACTTCGAGGTCCAGCACTTCCACGCCTCGGGGTCCTTGCGCCCGCTGTTCGGCTGAGCCTCGGAGATCACCACAGCGGCGTCGATGGACCGGAGCAGCTCCCGGTGAGCGACCAGATCCAGCAGCTCACGCTTTTCCCCTTCCGCCTCGAAGGCTGCCATCGGATCGTGGACGTCTGCCGGTTCGAGGGCGTCGATCCGCGCCACCAGACGTTCACGTGCCGCGAGGAGGGCCTCCCGGTAGCGAACGGCCGCGAGTCGTGAGACGGCTGCGAGCTGGGCGCCGAAGCGGTCGGGCAGCGCGTTCCTCGCCCAGTGCCGCAGCATGTAGTCGGCCTTCGCCTCGATCACGGAGGGCGCTTCGAGGATCTCCTTACGTCGCGCGAACTTCTCCAGGACGCGCTCGCGCTGCTTGGGGTCCTCGGGCACCTTCTCGTCGAACTCGGCGTCCAGCGCCGCCTTCTCGATCACTTCCAGCGGAACGCTGTACGCCTCGTAGCGCACCGGAACCACGGCGCCGTCCCGCTCGGCATCCCGCAGGGTGTAGAGGTCGGCGAACGGGCCGAAGATGTCTTCGGTGGTCTTCCGGTCGTCGCTGAGGATCGGGGTTCCGGTGAAGCCGACCATCATGGCGTTCGGCAGCATGGCGCGCAGTCGGGCGTGCTGCCACTGGTCCTGGCCCCTGTGGGCCTCGTCGATCAGGACGACGATGTCCGGGCTCGGGTTCTGGACGCGGTTGTACAGATAACCTTCGCCGTCGTCCTCTCCAGGAAGCTTCTCCTCACGGCCGTCGTACTCCGAGTCAGCCCTGCGCGCCTTCTGCAGCGTGATGAGGACGAGGTCGGGCACGTCCACCGCGAGGTAGCGGCGTGACTGCGGCACGCTCGACGCGCGGTAGATCTTCTGGTTGCTCGCCGCGAGGCTCCCCCGGATCTGCTTCTCCAGGTCGAGCCGGTCCGTCACCACGACGACCTTGTGTTGCTTGAGACCGGATGTGCTGCGGAGATGGCGTACGAGGAAGGCCATGGTGAGGCTCTTCCCGGAACCCTGGGTGTGCCAGACGACGCCGCCCCGCTGGTCGACCGGCTCACCGGCATCGATCTTCCCGCGCCGTTCCAGCAGGCGCTGGGCCAGTTTGTGCACGGCCTTGAACTGCGGGTAGCGACCGATGATCTTGACGGTACGAGGGCCACTCCCGGCCTGAGTGGTGAAGTCCCGGACCAGGGAGAGCAAGTGGGCCGGCCGCAGCACACCGGCCACCAGGACGTCCTGGTCACTCAGCGCGGTGCCGCGGCTCCTGCCGGTCTCCTCGCGTACCTGTTCCTCGGTGGCGGGCAGAGTGGTGCGCCAGGGGGCGAAGTGCAGCGAGTCGGCGGTGACGGTGCCGAGCTCGGCGTGGTCCCGGTCCGTTCCGATCAGCACCTGGGCGAAGCGCACAAGCTCCGCGACGGGCTGGGGTGCGTCCACCCCTGCGTAGCCGATGACCTGCTCGACGGCCGCGTCCAGCGCCGCGCGCTGTTCCTGCCTGGCGGAGACCAGGGGGGCCTTGCACTCGATGACGACCCAGGGCAGGCCGTTGACGAACAGGACGATGTCCGGGATGACGGGTTCGGCGTTCTTGCGTTCCACCCGGAACTGCGAGACGGCGAGGAAGTCGTTGCCGTGCTCGAACTCGCTGTCCCAGTCGACGAGCTTGATGTGCTCGGGCTTGCCTTTGGTCCAGCCGGGGACGGTACGGGAGGGGATCCCCTTGCGCAGGAGATCAGTCGCCTCCAGGTTGCCCGCAACACCTCTTCCCGGGCTTCCGATTCCCGGCGCCTTGCCCCGGACCCGGGCGAGGAGGTGATCCAGCTGGGCGTCGGACAGCCAGGTCTTGCCGTGCGGGCCGGGGTTGATCCGAGCCACGGCGTCCCGGAACCGTTGCGCGTAGACGACCTGCTCGAAGCTCGTCCGCCCGGAAGGGCCCGGCTCGGTGACCGTGCCGTGCGGCGGGCCGCCTTCGAGGTGCGTCCACCCCATTGCGGTCAGCTGCCTGGTCAGCGGCTTCTCGGTCCTGTCGTACTCCGGCTGCCCCATGCCTGGTCTCCCCGCGCGCCCGTCACCGTACGTCCCACCCGCACCCGTATGGGTGTACGCGGAACTCTACCGGCGGGGCCCGGATCGACCAGGGGATGCGGACACGGGGATGGGCTTGCAGCGCGGGAAAGGCCGTGACGGCTGGCAGATGCCCAGTATGGCCCGAGCGTCACGGCCCCTTTCACAGACGCGCCTCCGCACTCACCATCACTCGCTCGGGGCGGTTGCCTCGGCCGAATCCTGCTTGTCGGCATCGGCGAAGAGGAGAGTGGGCTCGGCGAGGATGTCCCGGCCTGCCTCGCTCTTGTAGATCTCGTCGACGCTGCCGAACCGAGCTTCCGAGTAGTCGAGGTCGAGGAGATCTGCTGCCTGTCGGACGGACGCCTCGTCGGGTCCTTCAATCTCGACGAATGTGGGGAGGTCCGGCCAGGTATCGAAGTCGAAGGCGACTTCGCCCAGGCGCCATTCCTCGCGGTAGTTCTCCTGGTAGCGGACCTCGCGCAGGCCAACGTTGCGGAGGATCTCGGCCATAGCGTGCAGGTCCGAGACCTCGGTTTCGATCTCGGTGGTGCCGTCGATCGTCGTGGAGTCGGTGACCTGCTTCAGCGTGAGCGTGGAGCGGGTGGCCTCATCCCTCAGCCGGATCCAGGCACCGCCTTCGAGGGCGTCGTTCTCGAAGATCTTCCGGGTGAGGAGCGTGCGAGGGAACGCCTGGACGGCTCCGAGGGAAGTCAGCTTGGTCTGGAGACCGTCGACATCGATGGCGAGGAACTTCGCCTCGTACTCGTGCTTCATGTGTCCTTCTTCCCGTAGTTCTAGGAGGGGGTGGATGCGCGGGCGGCGAGGAGGAGGCCCATGCGGTGGGTGTGGTCCTGCAGTTGTCCGACGTGTGCCTGTTCGGCGAATTCGTTGGTCCGCAGGGTGAGCAGGACGTCCCAGTCGCCGATGAAGTACTGCCGGAGTCTCTCGGGGGATGTGTAGTGCTCAAGCATGTGCTGGCGTTGTGTGAGGGGCATCATGAACTCCGCGCCGAACAGTCCGCCGGGCCGGACAAGACGCTGCATGCGGTCGACGAACTCGCTCAGCGGCTGGTGGTGGTTGGCACTGTAATGCCATGAGCAGCTCGTCCAGACCGCGTCACAACGCGTGGCGGGGGGCTCGGCTGCGAGGAAGTCGTCCTCTACAACCTGGACCCGTTCGTAGAGCCCTTCGCGTTTCAGCCGGTCGATCAGCCCCATTGCGTGGCCGATTTTGTCACCCGGAAGTTGGACCTCGCCGCCGTGCAGGGCGATCGGGTCGCGTTCGATGGCGATGACGCGGTAGCCGGCCTCAGCCAGCGGCACGACGAGTCTGCCGTCACTCGCGCCAATGACCGTCACGGTGGCGTCAGGCTCCGCGTTCTCCTTCAGCGCGGCGAGGAACTGCGGGAAGAAGGTGAGGGTGTGCCGCCACATGCTTGGTGCCTGCACTGGCTTGCTCTCCTTGCAGGTTGGTGGTCAGGACGGTCTGGAGTACCTCGTCCGGGTTAAGGCCGGTGGTATCTACGCGGTGCATCTGGAACGAGGTGTAGGCGTGGGTGATCTGATCCGCTGCGATTTCAGCGAGGGCGTCCCAACGGGAGACGGGCTTCTCGCGTCTGGCGAGCCGGCGTTGACGTTCAACTTCTTCGCAGACGAGGTAGTAGGTGACCGGTTGCGGTAGGCCAGCCGGCAGGGCTACGGAGAGGTCGGCTCCGAAAGCACGGTGATTGGCCAGGCAGCGTGCGAAGTAGCTTTCGACGATGACCGGGGTGCCGGCGGTCAGGTAACGCTGGATCTGATCAGCCGCTGTGAACAGGGCTGAGAGGTAGAAGCACATTCGGGCTTCGGCATTCCCCAGCCGGTCCACCTCGCGCCTCAGAGCCTGGTGGGCGGGTGGCACGGTCGGGACCAGCACGGCGCCGCGTGCCGCCGCAAGCATGGGCGCGAGGGTTGATTTGCCAGTGCCGCGGAGCCCTTCGAGGCTCTCGAACGGTGCCTGGTCAGGCACGTCCGTACACCACGTCCGGGACAGCGAGAGTGAGCTCGTCACTGTCTGACGGTCGGTGGTCGATGTGGTCGGCGAGCTTGTCGTACCAGAAGGCGTGTGAGTCCCGGCCGACTGCCTTGCAGGACATGGTGAGCGCACCGCGCGGGTCGGCCTCGATCCGCTCGATCTGCTTCGGGCCGCCCGCACGGGCGCAGATCTCCGGGGCGCCGTGCTCGGACAAGTCCTCGTCGACGATTACCTCGATGGTCAGCTCGGCGGCCTGGAGCTGGTCCCGGAGGCGGACGTAGGCGACAGGGTCGGTGACGAGGAGCTCAGGGTGGTCAGCGGCGTTGCCGACCGGCCGGAGGCAGTGAAGCTTCAACTGCTCTACGCCGTACTGCTGGAGGGTGCGCGCCAGGGGGAGAACCTCGTCGATGTTGCGGGAGGTGACCGTCATGGTCGCGCCGGTGCGAACCCCGAGTCCCCGGGCGATATCGAGGGCGCTCAGCGCACTCTGGTAGCTCCCGAACTTGCGGATGTGGTCGTTGGTCGAGCCGATGCCCTCCAGCGAAACCCGCAGCAGGTCCAGGTGAGGGGCGATCTCGGTGAGCCGGCGCTCGATCCGGTAGCCGTTGGTGCAGATCTCGACCTGCATGCCCAGGTCCTGCTTGGCGTACCGGACGACCTGGGTGAGGTTCTTGTAGACGAACGGCTCGCCGCCGAGCAGGGTGACGGCCTCGGTGTCGTACTGCTGGCGCATCAGCGTCAGGAGGTTGATTGCCTCGTCTGCGGTGAAGGCGTCGGCGTGCTGGAGTCGTTCGCCGTGGAAGCAGTGCAGACACTCGAAGTTGCAGCGGTACAAGAGCTGGAGGTACAGCATTCGGATCCTTCGGATCCCGGTGATTTCCCCGATCACGTGGGTCTCCTTCTGGCAGTTGCCTGGTGGGAGACCTGATGTTTGCGGAATGGCTCCGGACCGCGTCACCGCGTATCCGGACGCTACGAGGACGTCCTGGGACGTTTTCAATGCGCCGCGAAAGTCTCCAGGATTCCGATCACGCGCGCGGTGTCCGTCAGGCCGGGCAGCACTACGTGGGCGCCTGCATCGGCCAGCTCTTCGACACCGTGCAGGCCAGAGGCGACCGCGATGATCCTGGATCCGGAGTCGAGGGCGGCCTCAACGTCCCTCGGGGTGTCGCCGACGAGCACGACAGGAACGTCACTTCGCGCGCCCCGCAGACGTTGGGCTCGCGCGCGGGCGACGGCGACCAACCCGGAACGTAGGAGGGCGTCAGCTCCATAGGCGCCGGCAGCCAGATCCAGCAAGGGGTCGAGGCCGAAGGCCGCCACCTTCACACGAGCGTTGGCCGCGATGTTGCCCGTGAGTACCGAGGACACCCAGCCTTCCCGTACCGAAGCTTCCTTCAATACTTCGCGCACGCCAGGCAGCGCCGTTCCGCGCCGACGAAGTTCGTGAAGGCGCTCCTCCCCCGCGCTGGCAAGGGCCGCCTCGACAACAGCCCAGGCGGGCTCGGACAGGCCGTTCCGCTGGATCATGTCGCGCATGATGAGGCGATCCGTACGTCCCTCCGTCCGCGCGGGCTCAGCCGGGTCAGCCCCTGTCAACGCGGCAAAGGCAGCGGCGTAGATCTCTTTACTGACCCCGGAATTTTCGATGAGCGTGTGGTCGATATCCCACAGGACGATGAGCTCCATACCAAGAAGCGTAGGTTCCGCGGACGAAGCCTCGGGCCGAGGAACGTCCCGTAACGTCCTTGCCCGCTCGTAGCCGCCTCAGCTTGGATGGCGACTGTGAACGAGCGATTGCACTCCGTACTCGCCCAGCGTGGCGTCTCGCCCGAGGCACTCGCCGAAGCCTGCGAGGTGGATCCCAAGACGGTCGGCCGATGGCTTGGCGGGCGCGTTCCCCACCCGCGCCACAGATTCCGGGTCGCCCAGCATCTACGGGTGGAGGAACTTTTCCTATGGCCGGCCCCTGTGCCGAGTACCGGACAGCCCAGCGCCGGGTCAGGCATAGAGCTGGTCGGGACCTACCAGAACCGCGCGAGCGTGCCCCGTGACATGTGGCTCTCGCTGCTCCGGGGGGCCCAGGAGCAGATCAGCGTCCTCGTCTTCTCCGGCACCTTCTTCGCACAGTCCAACCCCCATGTCGCAAAAATGCTTGCCGAGCGCGCGGCGGCCGGGGTTCAAGTACGGCTCTGCTTCGGTGACTCGAATGGTCGCGCAGCGGCGATCCGAGGACACGAGGAAGGCATCGGCGACGCTCTCGCGGCCAAGATCCGCGCCTCGCTGACCTACTACCGCCCCCTGATGGCTGAGGTCGGATGCGAAGTCAGGCTCCACGACACCACCCTCTACACCTCGTTGTTCCGCTACGACAACGACCTGCTGATCAATCCGCACGTCTGGGGCCAACCGGCCAGCGCCAACCCACTGTTACATCTCAAGAAGGTTGACTCAGTTGGGTGGTTCGACAACTACGCTCAGAGTTTCGACGCTGTCTGGGCCGGTGCGCGGCCTTGGACGCCAGACCGGGAGGTGTCCTCGTCCCATGGGCAGGACTGAGTACTACAACGATCCCAAGGCCCCGAAGGCGAACACGCTCGTCCCCGCCAGCAACCTGCTCGTCGTCGACGAGAGTGGCGCCCTCCTGCTTCAGCGCCGCCGCGACACGGGCCAGTGGGCCTTGCCGGGGGGCGCTCAGGACATCGGCGAGACTGCGGCTCAGTGCGCGGTGCGCGAGTGCCTGGAAGAGACCGGCATCATCGCCGAGATCACCGGCTTCCTGGGCGTGTACACCAACCCCGACCACATCGTGGCCTACAGCGACGGCGAGATCCGCCAGCAGTACGAGAACACCTACATCGGCCGACCGGTGGGCGGCGAACCCACCATCAACGACGAAGCCGACGGTGTCCGCTACATCCAGCCATCCGACCTGGACCAGTACGACATCCACCCCAGCATGCGGCAGCAGATCGGTGACTTCCTCGCCGGCACCTACCCTTACCTGGGCTGAGCCGCCAGCACCGCTTCCACCCGCTCCACGGCGGTGACGATGGCGGGCTCCGCCCGAAGGATGAAACGCCCCACCAAACTGTCCGCCCCATAGCGCCTCGCGATCTCCGCCACCCGCTCAGCGGCAGTGGTTCGCTCCCCGTCGGGCGTCGTCGTCATGTCGCAGTAGACAAGCGCATCCACAAGCCGGGCTTCCTCTGGCACGGGGAACTCGCGCACGAGCACCTCTGCCAGTCCGCGTTCCTCGGCTTCCAACAGCGCGAACGAATGGTTCGCCACCAGCCTGACCAACCGCTCATCGGCCCCGTGCTCGTCCCGGAGAAACCGCGCCCCGTCGAGCGGGTGAAAACCTGTCGCCGTGAGCCGGGGCGCGTAGCCCACGTCGTGCAGCACCGCAGCAGAAACCAGCAGCTCGGCGTCCCCTGCCAGGACCGGGCCGAGCCCGGCAGCACGCGCCGCCACACCCTGGGAATGCGCCCACCTTCGGGGCAGCATGCCACTGAGCTCCTTCTCGGCTACACACCTCGCCCACACCTGCATCGTTTCTCCCATGGCTCGTTCGATGCCCAGCCGGAACCAAGGTCAGCCGCCCGCCAGGAATCCGGACTTGACTGCAACTCTCCTCTGCACAAGATGATGTCCAGGAGCACACAGCGGCGATCGACTCCTCGCCAGGGGCCAACACCTCATGGCGAGTCGACCTGGTCCGAGCTCACACAAGGTTCCAGGCCGTGCGGGTCGCCCCAGGCATTGGCGCGGGAACGGCCGACCAGCTCGCCGGTGCGCCCGCACCCGCCTATTCGTGTCAGAACGTGTCGCCGCTCAACTGTTGCAGGCCGGCAGGAACTCCAGACCCTCCGGCGTCCCGTACGTGAACACAGCCGTGTACGCCTCTACGGCATCGCACCCTTTGTCCAGCCACTGAAACGCGAACACGCTCCAGATCGCCAAGGCAAGGACGACCACCCAGCCCATAAATTTTGACATGTATGCGATATTCCGCTCCCCTGCGGCGGAATAAACCATGCCGCTTCCCCGGACCAGCCGGACAAAGGGGCGACCGAGAGCCGAGCGGGGCGCGCTGGGCGGTGGTCAGGTCGAGAGCGCCAACTCGAACCAGATGGTCTTTCCGCCCGAGCCCAACTCCCCTTCCCCTATGGCACATCCGCCCCAGCGGTCGGCGACGAGTTCGAGGATGGCCATGCCCCGCCCGGCTTCGGCCTCGACGCCGACGGCCGGCCTGTAGGGCTTGGGAAGGTCCGGGCTCAGATCCCAGACGCTGACTCTGAGCACCGGATGCCGCCACTGGAGCCGCACGCCGGCGTGACCTTGGGCGTGCCGCACGGAGTTGGTGGTCAGCTCGGAGGTCAACAGCCCGGCGCGATAGCTGAGTTCGGTCAGTTCGTGAGCGCCGAGGACGGCTCGGAGGGTCGTGCGGGCGATGCGGGGGCCGCGCGGGTCGTGGGGGAAGACGAGTTCGTAGCTCCAGGGGTCGGCGAAGGGGATGGGGGTGGGGTGGAGTGCGTACGGGGTGTCGTCGTACGGGGCGTGCGGGGCATAGGGGGTGGGCTTGGTCCTCACGGGCACCTCCTGGGGTGCGAGTGGGTGGGTGAAGTGGGCTTGCGCCAGAGGTGGTTGCGGTTGGTAAGCAGCGAGTGGCGGTGGCAATGCCGGTCCTGGCCTGCTTCCCGGGCGGGCAGGGTGGATCGGTGCGCTTCCGTACCCGGAGGCGTATGGCGCAGGTCATAAGCTAAGGGAGAATCACTCACATGTGAGTCGATTTCCACGAATGAGTGAGTGAGTGCCCGCTGTTGGGCCGCAGAGCTCAAGGCCTGCGAGACTATGCAGGGATACGAGAGAGGACCCATGGCCCCACGTAACGCGCCCACTGGCCGTCAGCGCCGCTTGGCGACTGAAGTTCGCCGCATGCGTGAACAAGCGGGCATATCGATCCAGGAAGCCGCGACACTCCTGGGATCAGACCGCACTATGGTGTCCAACATCGAGGCCGGACGTACTGGCCTGAGTGCGGACCGCGTGCGACAAGTCGCCTGTCACTACGGGTGCGGGGACACAGCGCTGATCGACGCCCTCGCGGCGATGGCAGCAGGGCGACGCAACAAACACTGGTGGAACGAATACCGGGGCAAGCTCCCGGAAGGCCACTTGGACATCTCCGAGATTGAGCACTTCGCGACGCGCATCCGGACGGCTCAGACCGTGCACCTGCCAGGCCTCTTCCAGACCGAGGAACACGCACGAGCGATCTTCGAGTTCACGGTGCCTCAGCTACCCAGGCTGGAGGTCGAGCTCCGCGTGGCCCATCGAATGAGCCGTCAGGCTGTTATGACCGGCGAGGCCCCGACTCCGTACCTCGGCATCATCCACGAGGCAGCCCTGCGGCTTGAGTTCGGGGGACGCGAAGTCGCTCGCAGGCAGCTCGGCTACCTGATGGAAGCCTCCGAGCTTCCACACGTGACCCTACTGATCATCCCTTTTCGCGCGGGTGCCTTCCACGGCGCCGGCCAGTCGATCCTGTACGCCGAGGGGCCAGTCGCTCAGCTCGACACCGTTCAGCTCGACACATCGTTCGGCGGCCACTTCGTTGATGCACCAACGCCCCTGGGGAACTACCGTTCGCTCTTGGATCTGATGGAGGGATCAGCCCTCCCGCCAGATGAGTCGCGTGACCTCATCCGGTCGATCGCCCGCGAACTGTAAGGGGTCGTGCTGTGACCGAACATGACTGGCAGCGCTCGTCGTTCTGCGGCGGGGGCGGCAACAACTGCGTCGAGGTTGCCGCTTGGCCGAAAACCGTGGGCATCGTGCTCCGCGAGAGCGAGAGCCCGGCTTCCGTCCTGACGACAAACCGGGCTGCGCTGCGCGCACTCGTGCGCGGGTTGAAAGCCGAGAAAAGTGGCCTCAGCTAGTCGGGGCAACCTGCCACTGACAGGGTACTTGTCTTCCCGCCAAGCAAGTCTTCGACAGCTCCTTGCTGGACCACCCGCAGTTTCGCGATATGCCTCTCGACCACCGAAATCCGGCTACGTACCGAATGAATCGGGCCCAGCAATCGCTTCTGCTCCGCAATCGGCGGCACAGGGACGGGCATCTTCTTTACCTGCGTCGAGTTAATCGAGGCCAGATTGGTCGTCTGCTTACCCACACGCTGGAAGTAGGCCCGCCCCTCGGTCGACGAGGTGCACAAGGCAAGAAAGTCCGGCAACATCCGCGCGCCGCATCGAACGCGGAAGACATGGTTCTGGTACAAGCACACGTCGATACGCCCGTCCCAGACCGCGCCTCGCCCCAGCTTGTCCAGGTCTCCGCCTTCGGTGAGAAGCAGATCTCCTTTGCGAAGAGCGAACCGCTCGCGCTGCGCCTGGAGAATGCGGACCGACTTCACTTCCACAGTGTCGATGCGACCATCTAGCACGTTTGCCACGCGAAGGTACGGGAGCTCTATAGTCCCCTCACCAACCGGCTCGGATCCAAGGGTCACCCCTGCAGCCACTGTGGCTACCTCATCCAGGGGTCGAAAGGGCCAGCCCTCCCCTTGGCTGTCGCCCAGAGCTTGGGCAGACAGAGCCTCACGCGCAACGTCCAGCTTGCTCAGCGCCTGTTCCAGGGCGCTGATCCGCCGCTCGAAGGCGGCGTGCACGGCGACGATCCGGCGCTGCTCCTCCATCGACGGGACGCCGATTTCCAGTTCCTTGAGGCGCGCGGTGTCCAGACGGCCCGTGCCATGGCTGGTCTCTTCCACCATGCTCAGGATCTCCGGCGTACGAACCCGGATCGCGTAAGCAAGGAAATGGGGATCGATGCCGTCGGCGGGGATCAAGGCCTTGACGTCTTGTCCGAATGCCACCTGCCGCTCAGCAACACCAATCCTGAACTCCGACTTGAGGCTCATACCCCGCACTACGAAGAGGGTCGTACCCGGTTCAGCCAGTCGCGACCCGTTCTTGGCGCCTAGCAGGGTAAGGCGGCGTGCGGAGTCGGTGACGTGGAAGTCCTTCATGCTTGCGCCACTGATCCACGGGATATCACCGCCCCAGTAAGCATCGTTCGACGTGCTGGGAGTCCCGCCCGACCGCCACTGTCCCGCATCTGCGAGTCGCAGTCGCCGCCAGCCAGCCGACAGAAAATCGCGCTTGCGCTCAGTCTCAACGCGCATAGCCCAGCTCCTCCAGCCACTTTCCCAGCTCGCCAGCAGCCCCATCGCTCTCCGCCTCCAGGTCGGAAAGCGACACCCCGTACTTCTCCGCCCACCTCCGGAACGCCGCCACCAGCTTCCGCCGCCGCCCCGCCGCAGCCGAGTCCAGCCGCCCGGACAGATCTCCGTCCAGCACCTCCATCACCACCCGCTCCGGGCCGCCCTCCTCCGCGGCCCTCACCACGTCCCGCGCGGCCCGCAGCTGGCGCAGGAACACCTCGTCCAGAGCCTTCCGCTTCTTCCTGGCAACCGCCAGAGCCTTCTTTCCGGCCGCGACCGCACCGGACAGCACGGCAATCTCCTCCGCCGAAGCCACCGGAGCCGCGTCCTCCTCCGGCTCGGCGTCGTCCGCACCCTCGTCCGCCTCGACGTCCCCGTCCAGCGGCTCCGGCCCCTTCGCCTCGGCCAGCGCCTCCAGCGCCGTCTTGTACGCCACATCCGCCTCGGCGACCGCCTTGTCCGCCGCCGTCACCGCGTCCAGGAACTCCGGGATCAGCACGCGCACGACCGGCTGGTCCATGGCGCGGCGGCGGTCGAGTGCCGTGACCGTCGTCTTACGGGTCGTGGTGTCGTCGCCCGGGATCACCGGCTCGACGATCGCCTCGACCGAGTCGACCCACCCCGTCAGCACCCGCTCGAACCCGCCCGCAGCCAGCGCCTTCATGTCGTAGCGGTTGGTGGCCCACCAGTCGGCGATGATGCCGGCCGTGGTGAACTCGTCGATCACGCCGACGGCACCGATGTCCCGCTTGAATGAGTCAAGGAGCCCGCTCCGCAGCTTCATCAGCTCACGGTCCGCCGCAAGCCCCGCGAACAGCGGCGCGTGGGCCTTCCACCACGTGCCGTACACCTCGTCCAGCTCGGACTTCTTCTTCTCCGCCAGCCACGGGATGCGGGCCGCCGTCGCGTCCGGGCCCTCCGGCAGGAAGTCGTAGTAGTCCGGGTCGCCGTCCCGCACCGCGAGCAGCTCCGTCGCATCCACGCCGAACGAGCGGAACAGTTCCGCGCGGTCCGCGACCTCGGTCACCGGCACCCCGCCGTACAGGTGCGCCCGTACGTCCTGCGGCTCGGCGGGCGGCGAGTTGTCCACCCAGCGGCGGATGTTGAGATTGGCCTCCGCCGCCATCAGGTCGTCGACCTCGACCTCGCGCGAGTAGCGCGGGATCCGGCGCCACCGCTCGTACGTGGTGACGATCTTCTCGACGTGTTCCGGACGGAGCTCGTTCTGGTTCCGGCCCACCGTGAACTCCCGGTCGGCGTTGATGAACAGGACCTTGCCCGCCCGGTCCTTGTGCTTGCGGTGCGGGCGGCGGAGCACCAGCACGCAGGCCGGGATACCCGTCCCGTAGAACAGGTTCGGACCGAGGCCGATGACCGCCTCGATGCAGTCGTCCCTGAGGAGCTGCTCGCGGATGTCGCGTTCCTTGCCGCCCCGGAACAGCACCCCGTGCGGCATGACGATCGCCGCGACGCCCCGCTCCTCCAGCACCGCCACCATGTGCTGGACGAACATGAGGTCGGCCTTCTTGCCGCCCTCCGGCGCCCAGTGCTTCATCCGCTTCCCGTGGTTCCTGTCGGCCTCGGCAACCTGGGAGGCGTCGTAGTTCAGGGAGAACGGCGGGTTGGAAAGAACCTTCGTGAACCGGCGCAGCTGCGTGGTGCCCGGCTGGAAGTGCAGCGGTTCGGCGAGGGTGTCCCCGTGCTTGAGGGAGAACTCCTTGATGCCGTGCAGCACCATGTTCATGCTGGCCATGGACCAGGAGGGGCCGTTCTTGTCCTGCCCGTTGACCGAGAGAAGCGTCGGGTTCTCGCCGTGCTCCTCCACATGCTCGCGGGCCGCGATCAGCATGCCGCCGGAGCCGGCGCACGGGTCGTAGACGGACTCCTCGGCCTTCGGGTCGACGAGCCGGACCATCATGCGTACGACAGCGCGCGGGGTGTAGAACTCCCCGCCCTTCTGTCCGGCCGAGTCGGCGAACTCCCCCAGCAGGTACTCGTAGGCAGCGCCCAGCATGTCGGGGAACTCGAAGTCCTCGTTACGCAGCCGGTAGAGCGTGAAGTGACGGATCAACTGGGCCAGTTCGGCATCGGTGAAGCGGGGCTTCGTGCCGACGACCTCGTTGAAGCTGATGTGCGTGGTCACACCGGCGAGGCGCTCGTTGCCCTCGCTGAGCGCGACCATCGCCTGGTCGAGCCGCTCGCCGACCTTGTCGGTGAGGGTCTGGATGCCGTGCGCCGGACTGTTCGGGGACGCAGGGTCGAAGTGAGGGCCGTTCCACCAGCGTGCCCGGGGCGGAACGTAGAAGACCCGGGTGTACGAGTCCGGGTCGTTGGCCCGCTTCAGCGCCTTCGTCTCGTCCTTCGTCCGGTCCAGGTGCTCGCGGTGCACCCGCTCCCACTCGGGCTGGAACTCATCCGAGGCGCGTTTCAGGAAGAGCATCCCGAAGATGTAGTCCCGGTACTCGGAGGCGTCCATCCGGCCGCGCAGGATGTCGGCGGCCGAATACAGGTGCCGTTCGAGCTCGGGCAGGGTGATTCTGGCCACGCGCCATTCCTTCGTACGTACGGTGAGGGGATCGGGATGCTCAGGGAAGCGTAGACGTCCCGTGGATCCGGTGCGGACCGATGACCGGATCGAGCTTCCCCCGAGCGGTCAGGCGTCCACGATTTCGAGGCTCACCAGCAGCCGCCAGACGTCGGTGGACGGGTCACGGCCGAGGACCGGGCAGTCGGCGGCGTGGCCCGATTGCGGGATCAGTGGATCGGGGCGCTCAGGGGCGCCGGCCCACTGGTAGCGGTCTTTGCGGGTGGACTTGGCCTCGCACCTGCCGTGCTCGCACTGCTTGACCATGCGCCGTGCCCGGCTGACTGCACCCGACTCCTTCTCGTCCAGCGCCGTGCGGCGCTTGTCCTTGACGCTCTTGTTGTTCCTGGTATCGAACTTCTTAAAAGCCGGGTCGGCCTTCCTCAGCGCGGCGATCACGTCTTCGTTCTTCCCGCTCCGCCGGCCGCCGAAGTCCTGGAAGTGGAGCAGCAGCCACAGTTCGAACGAGGGGTGCGAGAAGCAGACCTCCGTGCCCTGCTCAGCCGCGAGCTTCACCGCGTCGGCGATGTCGTGGTGCTTGTCCCTGTCGAACAGGGCCCATGCCTCGTCCTCCCCGGCCCGGCTCTGCGCAGCGGCAACAGCCCTGGCCGGTGTGTACCCGTTCTTGGTGTAAACCGGCTGGATCTTGAACCGCCGTCCACCGCTGAGGCTGCCGTCCCCGAAGCGTTCGTTGAGGTAGTTGAGGTAGTCCGGCTCGGTGGACTCGCCCTCGCAGCCGACGTACAGCACCCGTTGCGCCCGTGTATCGGCCGGAGGCGGTGGCGTGGGGGCCACGAGGGGCTTCTCTTCGCCCTTGCGGCTCTTACGCTTCCGCCGGGGCGGCTCGTCCGCCTGCCCTTCGGCATCGTGCTGTCCCTGCTGCCCACCCCGCGACGTACTCACGCTGTTGCCTTCTCCTCCTGCCAGGACAGTTCGCGGGCGATCTCGCCCGCGCTGACGCGGGGCACCCCGCCGTAGCGCCCGCGCAGATAGCCGCGCTCCAGGTTCTCGCCGTCCTTCGGGTGGGCGGCGGTCAGCGGATAGACCTCCGTCGCACCGGACCGGTCCTTGGCCGCGATCCAGACCTGGTCGCGGCCCAGCGGCCGGTCCAGTACTTCGCTGCCGAGGAGGGTGGCGTCGTGCGTGGTGAAGATCAGCTGCGCGTTGCGCGGGTTGGCCTTCGGGTCCTGGAAGATCCGTACGACCTCCGCCGCCAGTGTCGGGTGCAGGGAAGAGTCCAGCTCGTCCACGAGCAGCACCGCGCCCTTGTCGAGCACGGTGAACATCGGCCCGAGGAAGGCGAACCAGGCGTGGGTGCCGAAGGACTCCTCGGTGAGGAAGTCCAGCGGGGTGTCCGTTCCGTCTCCGGTGCGGTGCCGGAGTCTGACCGCTCCGGTCTCCGGGTCGACCTCCATGCCGGTGACGCCGAGATCGGCGGCGGCCAGCAGGTGCAGGACCCGCTCGCGGTAGCCGTCCTTCGCGTTCTGCTCGATGAGGTCCAGGGTCCACTTGGTGCGGTGTCCGACATCCTCACCGGGTGTCACCAGCCACAGGTTGTCCAGGAACCAGCGGTGCAGTGCGGAAAGTTGGCGGTCGTTCAGGGTGGCGGCGGTGGACAGGAACAAGGAGTCGGGCCGCGTGACGGACACGAGGAGTTCGCGATTCCCGGTGAAGCCCTCGCCCTCGAAGACGAACTCCCCGCCCTCCGCGTCGGGCCTGCCCGCTTCGCGGTCGAACCAGGTCTCCCGCTTGCCCCCGGGGTAGGCGTGCAGCCATTCGGCCTCGACGCGCTCGTCCGAGAGCTCGAAGCCGTACGTGAAGCGGGTACTGCTACGGCCGAGGGAGAGATCGACCTCGAACAGGCTGGTCTCCTCCGCGCACGCGGGGTCGAGCTTGAAGGGCTCGCGGGGCACGCCGGGCGACTTCGTCCAGTCGGCGAACGACGTGCGGACCGCATGGCGCATGTCGGACAGTGCACTGAGCATGTTGCTCTTGCCCGCTGCGTTGGAGCCGAAGATGCCCAGCACCGGCAGAGCCGACACGTCGTGCCCGTCGTGACGGAGACCGGTCACTCGGGCATTGCCGTCACCGTGGTCCGGTCCGATGAGCGACAGCTCGCACTCATCGCGGATCGAGCGGTGATTGGCCACCCGGAAACGCAGTAGCACCCTCGGCCTCCCGACAGGACGGGGAGGCTGGCCCCGTCGTACGTACACCGCATGCGGACGATCCGCACTGGCAGCCTATGACGCCGGCACCGGCCGTGCCAGCCCCGGCCCCTCAGCCCGCGGCGACCGTCTCCCGCCGCACCGTCGTAGCGATCGTCGCCGACCCGACCACGCGCGTCCCGTCGTACAGCACGACCGCCTGGCCGGGGGCCACGCCCCGTACCGGCTCGGTGAAGGCGACGCTGAGCGTCCCGTCCACCAGCTCGGCGCTCACCTCGGTCTCGCCGCCGTGGGCGCGGAGCTGGGCGGTGTACGTGCCGGGGCCGGACGGCGGGGTGCCGCACCAGCGGGGCTTGATCGCGGTGAGGGCGGTGACGTCGAGGGCCTCGACCGGGCCGACCGTCACCGTGTTGTTCACCGGGGAGATGTCCAGGACGTAGCGCGGCTTGCCGTCGGCGGCCGGGTGGCCGATGCGCAGGCCCTTGCGCTGGCCGATGGTGAAGCCGAAGGCGCCCTCGTGGGTGCCGAGCTTCGTACCGGACTCGTCGAGGATGTCGCCCTCCGCAGTGCCGCCGAGGCGGTCCGCCAGGAAGCCCTGGGTGTCGCCGTCGGCGATGAAGCAGATGTCGTGGCTGTCGGGCTTCTTGGCCACGGCGAGACCGCGGCGCTCGGCCTCGGCCCGGATCTCGCCCTTCGTCGTGAGGGTGTCGCCGAGCGGGAACATCGCGTGGGCGAGCTGGCGCTCGTCCAGGACGCCGAGGACGTAGCTCTGGTCCTTGGCCATGTCGGAGGCGCGGTGCAGCTCGCGGCTGCCGTCGTCGGCGAGGACAACGGTGGCGTAGTGGCCGGTGCACACCGCGTCGAAGCCGAGTGCCAGGGCCTTGTCGAGCAGGGCCGCGAACTTGATCTTCTCGTTGCAGCGCAGGCACGGGTTGGGGGTGCGCCCCGCCTCGTACTCGGCGACGAAGTCCTCCACGACGTCCTCGCGGAAGCGTTCCGCCAGGTCCCACACGTAGAAGGGGATGCCGATGACGTCCGCGGCACGGCGGGCGTCACGGGAGTCCTCGATGGTGCAACAGCCCCGGGCTCCGGTCCGGAAGGACTGCGGGTTGGCCGAGAGGGCGAGGTGCACACCGGTCACGTCGTGGCCCGCCTCGGCGGCGCGGGCCGCCGCGACGGCGGAGTCGACACCGCCCGACATGGCGGCGAGTACGCGGAGGGGGCGCTGGGAAGTCTGAGTCATAGCTCCACCAGGGTACGGGGCGACGGGAACCGAATGCTCGCGGATAAGCGTTGTCGGTCACATGGGGACCAAGGGGACGGCGGGCGCCAAGGGCGCCGCGGGATCGGGCACCGGCAGCGGCATCAGCCGGCGCGCGGTGCTGATCGGCGGCGTCGTCACGGCGGCGGGTACGGCGGCGCTCGCCCGGGACCAGCTGAAGCGGGCCTGGTGGCGGCTGCCCGGGGTGGAGAAGCCGCGCAAACCGGGTGAGGTGGACTACGCCCGGGCGACATGGACGGCGGCCTCCGAGGCGAACTGGCGGCGGGCGGACCGCCCCGACGACTACGGCATAGACCGCGTGGTCATCCACATCACCCAGGGCAGCTTCAGCAGCGCGGTCCGGGTCTTCCAGGACCCGGGGCACGGGGCCGCGGCGCACTACGTGGTGCGCAAGGACGGTCATGTGACGCAGATGATCCGGGAGCTGGACGTGGCGTTCCACGCGGGCAACCGCGACTACAACGAGCGCAGCGTGGGCATCGAGCACGAGGGCTTCGTGGACCGCCCGCAGGGCTTCACGGCCGCGATGTACGGGGCGTCCGCCCGGCTGACCGCGGCGATATGCGCGAGGTACGACATCCCGGTGGACCGCAAGCACATCATCGGGCACGTGGAGGTGCCTGGGGCCGACCACACGGACCCGGGGAAGCACTGGGACTGGGACCGGTACATGAAGCTGGTCCGGGCAGCGAGAGTCTGAGGCCGGGCCCCGGGGCCGTCAGCTGAGCCCCGCCGTCCGGGCCCGCTCCACCGCCGGGCCGATCGCCCGCGCCACGTCCTCGACGTCCTGCTCGGTCGAGGTGTGGCCCAGCGAGAAGCGCAGGGTGCCGCGGGCCAGGTCCGGATCGGTGCCGGTGGCCAGCAGGACGTGGCTGGGCTGGGCGATCCCGGCCGTGCAGGCGGAACCGGTGGAGCACTCGATGCCCTGCGCGTCCAGCAACAGCAGGAGGGAGTCGCCCTCGCAGCCGGGGAAGGTGAAGTGCGCGTTGGCCGGCAGCCGCCCACCGGGGGCCGGGTCGCCGCCGAGGATCGCGTCGGGGACCTGCGCCAGGACGGCCGCGGCCAGCTCGTCGCGGAGCCCGCCGATCTCCCGGGCGAAGCCCTCCCGCCCGTCGGCGGCCATCCTGCCCGCGACGGCGAACGCGGCGACGCCGGGCACGTCCAGGGTGCCGGAGCGCACATGACGTTCCTGCCCGCCGCCGTGCAGCACGGGTACGGGGGTGTACTCGCGGCCGAGCAGCAGCGCGCCGACGCCGAACGGGCCGCCGATCTTGTGCGCGCTCACGGTCATCGCGGCCAGCCCGGAGCGGGCGAAGTCGACTTCGAGCTGCCCGAAGGCCTGTACGGCGTCGGCGTGCATGGGGACGTCGAACTCGCGTGCGACCTCGGCCAGTTCACGTACCGGCATGACGGTGCCGATCTCGTTGTTCGCCCACATCACGGTGATCATCGCGACGTCTTCGGGGTGACGGGCCAGCGCCTCGCGCAGCGCGTCGGGGTGGACGCGGCCGTAGCGGTCGACCGGGAGGTATTCGACGGTCGCGCCCTCGTGCTCGGCGAGCCAGTCGACGGCGTCCAGCACCGCGTGGTGCTCGACGGGGCTGGCCAGGACCCGGGTGCGGCGGGGATCGGCGTCGCGACGGGCCCAGTACAGGCCCTTCACCGCGAGGTTGTCCGACTCGGTGCCGCCGGAGGTGAAAACCACCTCGCTGGGGCGGGCGCCGAGGGCGTCGGCGAGGGTCTCTCTGGACTCCTCGACGGTACGGCGGGCCCGGCGCCCGGCGGCGTGGAGTGAGGACGCGTTGCCGGTGGCGGCGAGCTGCGCGGTCATCGCAGCGATCGCCTCCGGCAGCATCGGCGTGGTCGCGGCGTGGTCGAGGTAGGCCATGGTGGGCTCGATTCTACGAGCCTGCGGCCTGGGTCTGTCGTTCGGATCAGGCCGGATCAGGGAGCGGGCTCCGGTGCCGTGCATCGCAAGGCGGAGGATTGAGGCAACGCGGAGCGTTGTTGACTGACGACAACGCCGCGAGGTGCGGCACCGGAGCCCGCGAGCCCGGCCTGATCCGAACGGCAGGCCAAGCGTACGGCGGGCGCATCGGGTCCCGGGGCCCGCGCACCCCGGAAGGCACGGTCCGGGCCGCCCCGTTCGGGAGCCCGATCCGGCGGGAGCGGGCCGGTATCGGTGCTCGGTCAGCCGCCGAAGTTCCAGGCGACGACGCCGTTTCCGGTGACGAGGAAGGCGAGGATCGCCAGGTCGGCGACGCCGAGCGCCAGCCCGAGCAGGGCGCGGCCGCGACGGGCGGTGGAGCGGGCCAGCGCGACGAGCGCCATGACGATGGCCGCCGGGCCGAGCAGCAGGTTCATCACCAGGAGGCCGAGGAGGCCGGCCACGAAGGACGCGACGGCGAGACCGTCCGCGTCGCGGGTGGGCTGCCTGACCGGAGCGTCCGGCGACGACGGGGCGGCCGGGGCGGGGGCGTCGCCGACGGGAGGACGGGCGGCGGCCTCGGAGCGGCGGGCGAACGCGGTGAGGGTCATGGTGCGGACTCCTTCGGGTCTGGATGCGGTGCGGTGGACGTCCTGGCGGAAGTGCGGGCGGTCACCGCGAGCGGCGACGCGCACCCCGTCCGTTCGCGTACGGCGAAGACCAGCAGCCAGCAGCCGATCAGGGCACCCAGCGCGAGGGACATCGGAAGCGGAATCTGGACCACTGCTCCCAGCACGATCCCCATCAGGAGCAGGGCGGCGACGAGGACGATCATGGTCAGCCTTTCCACGATTGAGAGTACGACTGTTCACTGACTTGTCAGTCTAGACCCGCGCTCTCCTTCCCCGCCCTGGAGAACAGTTGTTTACTGAATGGCATGAGTCACACCGCCGGCATCCGCCAGACCCAGAAGCTGAAGACGCGTCAAGCCCTGCTGGACGCTGCCCTCGGGCTGCTGGAGCACCAGAGCCTGAGCAGCCTGGGCCTGCGCGAGGTGACGCGCGCCGTGGGTGTCGCGCCCACCGCCTTCTACCGGCACTTCGACGACATCGCCGCGCTCGGCGTGGCTCTGGTCGAGCAGACGCTGGGCAGCCTGCACGGAATGATCGGCGCGATCCTCGCCGAGACCGGCGACAGCGAGGTCCGGCTGGACCGCAGCGTCGACCTGATAGCGCGCCATGTCCGCGAGCAGCCCGCCCACTTCCGCTTCATCGCCCGCGAGCAGCACGGCGGGGTCGGCCCGGTCCGCGAAGCCATCGCGGCGCAGCTGAGGCGGTTCGCCGAGGAGGTGGCGGCGGCGCTCGCGGACGAGCCCGAGTCACGGGGGTGGAACGAGGAGGATCTGCTGATGCTGGGCGGCCTCTACGTCGACCACATGGTGATCACCGCCTCCGCCATGCTGGATGCCGGTCCGGACGGCGACATGGAGGTGGCCCGCGTCGCCCGGCGTCGTCTGCGCCTGGTCACTCTCGGCCGCCTGCACTGGCTGGACGGGCCCGCATCCTCCTCATCGGCTTCGGGGGCACCCTAGGCTGCCTGCCATGAGCGACGACGCATGGGCCCTGGACCGTACGTTCCACAGCTCCGCCGGGGAGGTCCGCTGGGCCGCCCTGGGCCGGACCGAGGCGCCGCCCGTCGTGCTGGTGCACGGCACGCCCTTCTCCTCGTACGTCTGGCGCGGCGTGGCCCGGGCGCTGGCCCAGGACCACCGGGTCTTCGTCTGGGACCTGCCCGGGTACGGCGTCTCCGCGCAGTTCGAGGGCCAGGACGTCTCGCTCGGCTCCCAGGCCCGGGTCCTCACCGAGCTCCTCGGCCACTGGGAGCTGCCGGAACCCACCGTGGTCGCCCATGACTTCGGCGGCTGTGTCGCCCTGCGCGCCCATCTGCTGCACGGCGCCCGCTACCGCCGCCTCGCCCTGGTCGACCCGGTGGCACTGGCACCCTGGGGCTCCCCCACGTACCGGCTGCTCGGCGGACACCCGGAGGTCTTCGGGCAGTTGCCGCCCGCGCTGCACCGGGCGCTGGTGCGGGAGTACGTGCGTTCCGCCAGCGGCCCCGGGCTGTCCCCGGCGGTCCTGGACCGGCTCGTCGCCCCCTGGCGCACCGAGGCGGGGCAGGCCGCCTTCTACCGGCAGATCAGCCAGAACGACCAGCGGTTCACCGACGAGATCCAGCACCGGTACGGAGAGCTCGCCCTGCCGGTACTGATCTGCTGGGGTGCCGAGGACACCTGGATCCCGGTCGCCCGCGGCCGCGAACTGGCCGCCCTCGTCCCCGGCAGTCAGCTGCGGATCATCGAGGGGGCCGGGCATCTCGTACAGGAGGACGCCCCGGCGGAGCTGACCGCCGCGCTCACCCGCTTCCTGCGGACTCCCCCGGCCCCGGATCCCCGTACAGCGCCATGACCGCGGCCGCGTGCGCGGCCATCACCGCGCGCGCCTCCGGCGGGGCCAGCACCTCGAGGTTCGGGCCGAACGAGAGCAGGGAGCGCGCCCACTCCACCGACTCCACGGCGAGGTCGGCCCGCAGCCACTCACCCCCGCCCTCGAGGCTCGGATTCCCCGTGAGCACGCCCGTGTTCAGCCGGAGGAAGTGATCCAGCCGGGAGCGGTGCACCCGCACCCGCAGGGTCACCGTGCCCCGCCGTTCCTCGACCTGCCGGCGCAGCAGCTCCCAGACCTGCGCCAGCTCCACGCCGGGCCTGCGCACGACCGGGTCCTCCGTGAGCGTGGCCTCGCGCACCCGGTCGGCGCGGAAGAGCTGCGGCTCCCCGTCACGGTCGGCGACCAGGTACCAGACCCCCGCCTTCACCACGAGGCCGTACGGATCGACGGTGTAGGTGCGGGCGGTCCGCGTACCGCTGTGCCGGTAGCGCAGTCGCAGCCGCCGGTCGGCGAACACGGCGTCATGCAGGTCACCGATGTCGACGGCGGCGGACCGGCCGCCCATCCAGCGCACCGGGTCGACGAGGATCCGGCGACTGGTCAGCTCGGCGGCGGGCCGGTGCGGGGCGGGCAGCGCCGCCATCACCTTGCGCAGGGCCGAGCCGATCGCCTCGTCGAGGCCGAGCGCGGCATGGGCGCCGTCCGCGGCCAGGACGAACAGGGCGCGCGACTCGTCGGCGGTCAGCCCGGTGACATCGGTGCGGAACCCCGGCAGCAGGGTGATGCCGCCGTGGCGGCCACGTTCGGCGTAGACGGGTACGCCGGACGCTGAGAGCGCCTCGACGTCCCGGTAGATGGTGCGTACGGAGACGTCGAAGCGCTCGGACAGCTCGGTCGCGGGCACCAGCCCCCGGGTCTGGAGCAGCAGCAGGATCGAGAGCAGCCGGTCGGATTTCACCGGCCCAGCATCCCCCGGACCCGGCCGGTGCGGGGCGTCAGCTGCGCGGTGCGCGGGCCAGCTGGCGGGACTGGGCGACCAGCCGGTCCGCACTGTCCCAGACGTCCGCGTCCTCCTCCAGGAAGCCGCCCGCCAGGTTGCGGGTGGTGATGGAGACGCGCAGGGGGCCCGGAGCGGGGCGGCAGCGGATGTGGGTGGTGAGCTCGATGGTCGGGGTCCAGCCCTTGAGCCCGAGCTCGAACGAGGTCGGCGGCAGCGCGTCGACGGTGAGGAGCAGCGAGAGCGGGTCGGCGTCGCGGCCGTCCGCGAGCCCGAACCAGCCGCGCATCTCGCCCTTGCCGGACGGCTGCCCGATGGCCCAGCCGATCGTCGCCGGATCGAGCTTGATGTCGAGCCGCTCGGTGATCGCGGAGCTGCCGGGGATCGGGGCGGGGCCGTCGCTCGGGCCGAGGCAGTGCTCCCGGGGCGGGATGGCCGGAGGCTGGGCCGACGTGCGGATGTCGTCGGTCAGGGCGTCCAGGTCGCCGTAGGTGGCGATGACCCGGATGCGCTCGACCTCGGCACCGTCCTCGGCGTACTGGAAGAGGGAGGCCTGGCCGGTGGAGAGGGTACGTCCGGTGCGGACGGTCTGCGTGCGGATCACAGCCGGGCCGGGAACGGACGCGGTGAGGTAGTGCGCGGAGACGGAGAAGGGGTCCGGGTGCGGCAGGGCCTCACCGAGTGCGCGGCCGAGCATGGCCAGCAGGTAGCCCCCGTTGACGGCGTGGATGATCGTCCAGCCCGCGGAGAGCTCGGCGTCGTAGACGCCTTCCTCGCGGAGGGTGACGGCGGTGTCCCGGTCGAACTCGCTGTCACCGATGGATGCCTGCGCGGTCGGTGCCGCCTGCGTTGCTGCCTGTGCCATGGAATGCACCGTACACCGATGCGATTACTGAGCGGTAGCTTTTTCGGTGCGAAGAGACAACACAGGCCCTAGGGAGTGTTTGAGAAGTAGCGTCGGCCGCCCGGAGGGCGGGTCTCGCGTGGTCCGGTGCGTGCGATCGCAAGGCGCCGGGGTGCCCTCGGATGGGGTCTCCCCTGCTCGAACGCAGTTGAGAGCTTGGGGAAGGAGCTACTAGGGCATTTCGGCAACGCGGCGAGCGTGCGTGCCGGACCACGCGAGACAGACGGGACTTCTCAAACACGACCTAGCCCTCGTCCGCCGTCGCCGAGCGCCGGTTGTAGGCGCGCGGGGCCCGCCAGTGGTAGCGCAGCGCCAGCAGCCGCAGCGCGAACGCCGTGAGCACCGCGCAGCCGCTGGTGACGGCGTTGAGCGCGTCGAAGCGGATGCAGAGCACGGTCATGGCCGCCCCGACGATGGCCGGCACCGCGTACAGGTCGCGGTCCCAGCGCAGCAGCGACGGCACCTCGTTGGCGAGCACGTCGCGCAGCACACCGCCGCCGACCGCGGTGGTCAGGCCGAGCGCCGCGGACGCGGTCAGCCCGAGGCCGTAGTCGTACGCCTTCACCGTCCCCGTGACGCAGAAGAGCCCGAGGCCCGCCGCGTCGAAGATGTTGACGCCGAGCTGGATCCGTTCGACCTGCGGGTGCAGGAAGAAGACCAGGCCGGCGGCGAGCAGCGGGGTGGTGAAGTAGCCGAGGTCCGTGAAGGCGGCGGGCGGCACCGCGCCGATGATCACGTCACGGAACAGCCCCCCGCCCAGAGCGGTCACCTCGGCGAGCACCGCGATGCCGAAGACATCGAAGTTCTTGCGTACGGCGAGCAGAGCGCCGGAGATCGCGAAGACGAAGATCCCGGCGATGTCGAGCGCATGCTGGACGGAGGGCGTGAACAGTTCGTTGAGCACCGGGCAATTGTGCCGGTACTACTCCTTGGTGCTGTCCTCGGAGCTTTCCGAGGGTGTCGCGGCGTCGGGCTCCGTGTCGGCTTCCACATCCGCCTCCGCGACCGGCTCGGCAACAGCCTCGACGTCCGGCTCCGGCTCCGCCTTCGCGACCGAGACCAGCTCGACCGCTTCCCGGGCCCCGGCCAGCACCTGCTGGCCCGGCGCCTGGTCCTCGGCGTTCTCCGGGTGGTGGCAGGCGACCTGATGGCCGGTCTTCAGCGCGATCAGCGGCGGCTCCTGCGTCTTGCAGATCTCCGTCGCCTTCCAGCACCGGGTGTGGAAGCGGCAGCCGCTGGGCGGCGAGATCGGCGAGGGAACATCGCCCTTGAGCAGGATGCGCTCGCTCTTCACCCCGCGCCGCCGCGGGTCCGGTACCGGCACCGCGGACATCAGGGCCTTGGTGTACGGGTGCATGGGCGCCGAGTACAGCGACTTCCGGTCGGCCAGCTCGACGATCTTGCCCAGGTACATGACCGCGATGCGGTCCGAGACATGGCGGATGACGGAGAGGTCGTGCGCGATGATCACGTACGTGAGCCCGAGCTCGTCCTGGAGGTCGTCCAGCAGGTTCACCACCTGCGCCTGGATCGACACGTCCAGCGCCGAGACCGGTTCGTCGGCGACGACCAGCTTCGGGCGCAGGGCGAGCGCGCGGGCGATGCCGATGCGCTGGCGCTGACCGCCGGAGAACTCGTGCGGGTAGCGGTTGTAGTGCTCGGGACTGAGCCCGACCAGCGACAGCAGCTCCTGGACGTGGTTCTTGAGACCGCCCTCGGGCTCGACGCCCTGGAGCCTGAACGGCGCGCTGACGATCGTGCCGATCGTGTGGCGCGGGTTCAGGGAGGAGTACGGGTCCTGGAAGATCATCTGGACGTCGCGGCGCATCGGCCGCAGCTTGCCCATGGACAGGTGCGTGATGTCCCGGCCCTCGAACTCGACCTTGCCGCCCGACGGTTCGATCAGCCGGGTGATGAGCCGGCCCATTGTCGACTTGCCGCAGCCGGACTCGCCGACGACGCCGAGCGTCTCGCCCGGGTACACCTCGAAGTCGATGCCGTCGACGGCCTTGACGGAGGTGCTCTGCCGCCCCAGCAGGCCCTTGCGGATCGGGAAGTGCTTGACCAGGCCCTCGACCCTGAGCAGCGGCTCGCGCGAGGAGGTCGCCTGCTCCGGGATCTTCACGTCCTTCTCCAGCACCGGGGGATCCTTCTTCTCGCTCACGTCGCTCACATCACTCGCCTCGCTCACAGCTTCGGCGCAATCTCTTCGGTCCAGATCCGGGTCCGCTCCTCCGGTGCCATGTGGCAGGCGGAGAAGTGGCCGTCGCCGACCAGTTCCAGCTCGGGACGCGTCGTGCGGGTGACGTTGTCCTTGGGGATGTCCGCGTACGGACAGCGCGGGTTGAAGGCGCAGCCGGAGGGGATGTTGATCAGCGACGGGGGCTGGCCCTTGACGGGGATCAGCCGCTCGGTCTGCTCGCGGTCGATGCGCGGCATCGAGGTGAGCAGACCCCAGGTGTACGGGTGCTGGGCCTCGTAGAAGACCTTCTCCGCCGGACCGCGCTCGATGCACCGGCCGCCGTACATCACCAGGAGTTCGTCGGCCATCTCGGCGACGACCCCGAGGTCGTGCGTGATCATGATGACGGCGGAGCCGAACTCCTTCTGCAGGTCCCGGATCAGGTCCAGGATCTGCGCCTGGACGGTGACGTCCAGGGCGGTGGTCGGCTCGTCGGCGATGAGCAGTTCCGGGTTGTTGACCAGGGCCATCGCGATCATGGCGCGCTGGCGCATACCGCCGGAGAACTCGTGCGGGTGGGAGTCGACCCGCTTGTGCGGCTCGGGGATGCCGACGCGGTCGAGCATCTCGATGGCCCGGGTGCGGGCGATCTTCTTGCTGACCTTGTTGTGGACGCGGTACGCCTCCACGATCTGCGCGCCGACCGAGAAGTACGGGTGCATCGCGGAGAGCGGGTCCTGGAAGATCATGGCCATCTTGCGGCCGCGCAGCTGGCGCACCCGCTCGTCGGACGCGCCGATCAGCTCCTCGCCGTCCAGCCAGACCTCGCCTGAGATCCGGGCGTTGGGGGCCGTGCGGTGCAGACCGAGCACGCCGAGCGAGGTGACGGACTTGCCGGAGCCGGACTCGCCCACGATGCCGAGGGTCTGTCCGGGTTTCACGTCAAAGCTGACGCCGTCGACCGACTTGACCAGACCATCGTCGGTCTTGAAGTGGATGCGCAGGTCCCGTACGGAGAGGAAGGCGTCATCGCTGCCGGCCCGCGCGGCGGTGGCGGGCTCGCCCACCGCCGCGGTCTGTGCCTTGGAAACCTCGGTCACGAAAGCCTCACCCTGGGGTCGATGGCGGCGTACACCAGATCCACCAGCAGATTGCAGATGACGATGAAGAAGGCGGCGACGAGCGTCACGCCCATGACGATCGGCAGGTCGTTCTCCTGCACGCTCTTGATGGCGTACTGGCCGAGTCCAGGGAAGGAGAACACGGTCTCGGTGATGACGGCACCGCCGACCAGCAGGCCGAAGTCCATGCCGAAGATGGTGACGATCGGGGTGAGCGCGGCCCGCAGACCGTGCTTGCCGATGACCTTGCTCTCCCTGAGGCCCTTGGCGCGGGCCGTACGGATGTAGTCCTCGCCCATCGTCTCCAGCATCCCGGCTCTGGTGATGCGGGCGTAGAGCGCGGAGTAGAGGAAGGCCAGCGAACACCACGGGATCAGCATGTTCCACGCCCAGTCGAATGGACTGTCCGTGAACGCGACGTAGTTGACGCCTTCCCAGATCGGCCATTGCACCGTCAGCACACCCAGCGCGAGCATGCCGGTGAAGAAGATCGGGAGGGAGACGCCGGCGAGTGCGACGGTCATGAAGAAGCGGTCGAGGATCGAGCCCCGCTTGAGCGCGGAGACGACACCGATGGCCACACCGCTGATCAGCCAGATCACGGCAGCACCGATGGCCAGGGAGAACGTGACCGGAATGCGCGCGGTCAGCTCGGGCCAGACCTCGACGTGACGCTTGAAGGAGTAGCCGAAGCACGGCACACCGCAGTGCGTGGCCTCGGGACCGAACTGGAAGTCGGCGCCGACGAACAGCTGCTTGAGGAAGTGCCAGTACTGGATGTACAGCGGCTGGTCGAGGCCGAGGTTCTGCTTGACCGCGAGGATGGACTGCGGATTGGCGTCCTTGCCCACGTACTGGGCCGCCAATTGGTCCATCGTCTGCCCGGCCAGTCGGGGGACGAGGAAGAAGATCGCGAAGGTGACTGCGCTGACGATCAACAGCAGCAGTACCGCGCCGAAGACGCGTCGGATGATGTACGCAGCCACAGCTATCCGGCGCCGGTATCTGCTCGCCGGGGGTGACCCATGCGGTCGGACACCGTGCCTTCACCTGCCTTTCGGGACAATTCTGAGGGGTCCGGAGGCCGCTCCCCGGGCCGCGTGCGCGGCCCGGGGAGCGGGGCCGTTCCTACTTGGCGGAACCCATCAGCACGTAGTCGTACATGCCGAGGTAGGCCTGGGTGACCGTGACGTTCGTCGCGGACACCGGGCGGAGCAGCAGGTTCTTGCGGTAGATCAGCGGCACAGCGGTGGCGCCTTCGGCGACAGCCCTGTCGACGTTGGCCCACGCCTTGGCACGGGCGGCGTCGTCGGTGTTGGCGATGCCTTCGTTGAGCAGCTTGTTGATCTTCGGGTCGTTCAGTTCCTGGACGTTGTTACCACCGGACGGCTTGATGGCCGAGCCGTTGATGATCTGGTCCAGGAAGCCGAAGCCGGTCGGCCAGTCGGCACCCCAGGCGCTCATGATCATGCCGAGCTTGTTGGCGTGCACGTAACTCGGGTTGCCCGCGAAGTTCTGGAAGTACTTACCGGCCGGGAAGCTCTTGATCTCGGCGTTGACGCCGATCTTCTTGAGCGAGGCCTGCACCGCGGTGACCATGGCCATCTCGGCCGGGCGGTCGGAGCGGGCCGAGATCTTGGTGTCGAAGCCGCTCGGCTTGCCACACTGCTTCAGCTCGTCCTTGGCCTTGGCCTCGTCGCCCTTGTGGCCGGCGGACTCGTACAGGTCGAACTTCTCGTAGCCCTGGACCGTCGGCGGCAGCAGGGTCGTCGCGACGTCACCCTTGGGGTCGCCACCCTGGGCGGCCTGGATCGACGCCTTGTCGATGCCCCACTGCACGGCCTTGCGGCAGTGGATGTTGTCGAACGGCGCGACGTTGACGTTCAGACCGATGTACGAGGTGGCACCCGCGTACGAGTTGTCGGTCTGCTTCTTCAGGTCGGCCTTGGTGAGGACCTTGGGCTGGGTCGCCGGGGCGACACCGGTGCCGGCACCGTCGACCGTGATGTTGTCGGAGAGCAGGTTGTTGTCGACCGTCTCCTGCTTGACCTTGAAGCGGACCGTCACCTTGTCCGGCAGCGCCGGGCGGATCGTGTCGGTCTTCGGGTCCCAGTTCGTGTTGCGGACCAGGGTCGCGCCGCGGCCCTCGTCGTACGACTCGAACTTGTACGGGCCCGAGGACACGATGTGCTTCACGTAGTCGGCGCCCTTGTCCTTCGCCTGCGGCACGGGGGCCGTCGACGAGAAGGTTGCCAGGTAGTCGAAGTCCGCGAAGGCGTCCTTCAGCTTGAAGACGATCGTGAGGTCGTCCGGCGTCTCGATGGACGCGATGCCGTCCGGGTTCTTGTCCTTGTACGGACCCTTGTACTTGTCGCCACCGATGAGGTGGGCCTTGAAGTACGTCGGGCCGTTGGACAGGGCCTCAGGCGCGAAGTTGGAGCGCTCGACGGCGTACTTGATGTCCTTCGAGGTGATCGGGGTCCCGTCCTCGTACTTGAGACCCTTCTTCAGCGTGTACGTCCAGGTCTTCGCGTCCGGGCTCGCCTTGCCGAGACCTTCGGCGAGGTCCGGGACGACCTCCAGGCCGTCCTTGCCGGCGGCCGGCTTGAAGGACGTCAGGGTGCGGCCGTACAGGCGGGCGAAGTTCTGCACCCAGCCGTAGTACGTGTTGCCCGGGTCGAGCGAGTCGGGCTCGTCGGACATCTCCAGCTTGAGAGTCCCGCCCTTCTTGTCCGACTTGTTGACGATCGAGGTCAGGCCGGCGTCAGTGGCACCGGCACCGCCGCTGCCGCCCTTGCCGCCGCCGTTGTCGTCCTTGGAGCCGTTGCACGCGGAAGCTCCGAGCATCAGGACCACAGCTGTGGCGACCACCGCTGTCGTTTTTCTGGTCTTCACCTGAGGAAATTCCCCTCAATCGATGGTTGCCGTGGCTTGTCGCACGACGTTGTGACGAACACCCGGGCACTACTTACTACGGGGATCGAGCGCATCGCGCAGCCCGTCTCCCAGCAGGTTGAACGCCAGCACCGTGACGAAGATGGCCACGCCCGGCACGATCATGTACATCGGGTCGTTCTGGTAGAAGTCGATCGCGTTGGTGAGCATCCCGCCCCAGGAGGACTGCGGCGGCGCGATTCCGACACCCAGGTAGCTGAGACCCGCCTCGAAGAGGATGTTCGAGGGGATGAGCAGCGTGGAGTAGACCAGAATGGGAGCCACCAGGTTCGGCAGCAGCTCCCGGAAGAGAATGAAGGGGCCGCGGGCGCCCAACGACCGCGCCGCCTCGACGAATTCGCGATTGCGCAGGCTCATGGTCTGGGCGCGGACGATGCGGCCCATGTACGGCCAGCTGAAGAAGCCGATCACGAAGATCAGTACCGCGATCCTCAGCGGCAGCCCCTCCAGGCCGAACGCGCCGTCCTGCAGCGCCGCCGAGATGGAGATCGCGAAGAGCAGCAGCGGGAACGCCAGGAAGGTGTCCATCATGCGGCTGATGAAGGTGTCCACCCAGCCGCCGTAGAAGCCCGACACGACGCCCATGAAGACGCCGATCACCACGGAGAGCAGGGTGGCTCCGACCGCGACGACCAGGGACACCCAGGAGCCCTCGATGATGCGGGTCATGATGTCGCGGCCGTACTGCGGCTCGACGCCGAGCGGGTGGCTCCAGCTGATGCCGCCCCAGTCGCCCTTCGGTGCGAGCAGCGCCGGGTCGATGAGGTCCTGGTGGAACTCGTTGGGGTCCAGGCCGAAGACGGCCTGGATCGGCTTGGAGAGCACGGCGAGCAGGATCAACAGGATGACAACGATGCCGCCCGCCACTGCCACCTTGTCGCGCTTGAAGCGCGTCCAGGCGATCTGTCCGAGCGAACGGCCCTCGATCTGGCTCTGTTTGACTCCCGTGAGTACTGCCTCCGGCTGCGCCTCGGCAGCCGAACCGGTGGTCTCGATCGGTGCGGTCACAGTGCCTCTGACCCCTCCCGCCGGCGGTGGCCGGCCCCTACTCGCCGCGGTGACGGCCTGGCGCGTGTCAGCCGCGGTGCTTGCTGCGGCTGATGTTTTCGGTGCGATGAATGCGTCTGTGGAATGACCGCCGGTGCAACCTCGTACAAAGGGCGGACGATCCCCACTAGCCGGGAGTCTTCAACGCCGTTGCGATCACCCGCCAGACCTGACGGGGAATGTTTGCTCAAACGTGATGCGGTCAGTGAGCTTCCGTTATCCGGACAGCTTGATCGAGTGAGCGGACCACTCGGCCGCTAATCCAACAGAACGGACATGACGCCCAACGACCCTTATTGGGTGGCTATTTGGGTGACCGTGGCGGATGTCTTGTCCGTCGGGGAGTCGTTTGTCCGGTCTTGGGACCGGGCCCGGGCGGGCCTAGTAGGCGCGCGGGGCGGGGCCGGGGGGCTGCGGGTAGCCGTAACCGGGAGCGACGGCGGCACCACGGCCGGCCGGGGCGTGCGGCTCGCGGTCGTAGAACGGACGGGAGTTGGCGCGCAGCCACATCGTGACCGGGTCGTACTCGTCGGCCATCGCGACCGTGGAGACCGGGAGACCCTCCGGGACCGTGCCGATGGACTGCTGCATCATCGCCCGCACGGCGTCGACGGAGGGCCCGCTCGTGTCGTACAGGTCGAGGCCGATGGCGAGGTACGGGACGCCGAGCGCGGGCTGCACCCAGGCGCGGCGCAACGAGCGGATCGCGGGGGTGTGGTGGGCGTTCTGCGTGAGCTGGGCGTAGAACTGCGGGATCTCGATGGCGGGGTCGCTGATCCGCAACGGGCCGGCGGGCATCCGGTCGAGACCGGTGGCGATCCGGCGCAGGTCCAGCCACGGGATGCCCACGCCGCCGCCCGGGGCGTGCGGATTCAGCCAGATGCCCCAGCGGTCGGGGAACAGGGCGCGGGCGATGTCGCGACCGCCCACGAGCTCGTGGTCCCGGTTCCAGCCGCTGGCGGAGAGCTCCTGGGCGGAGGTGACACACGGGGCGTAGCCGAGGCCGTCGATCTCCATGTTGCCGTACTGGGCGTCGGGCGAGCCGGCCCGGCCGTGCCACAGCAGCATCCAGACCCGGTCGGCCGCCAGCGCCTGGAGGAGTGCCTCGTACGCGTCGTAGCGCCCGGGCGTCACCTGGCGCAGCATGTGCTCGACCTGCCCGGCCTCCGCGGTGCCTGACGCACTCACCCTGGGTTCCGCCCCTCTTCGATCCAACGTGTCGGCCCGCCGCTCCCGGGGCTCTCGGGGCGGCACGGTGCCGAGCACCAGCCATCAAACCAGCTTATGCGGCGGCCCTGACACCGACTTGACTCCACGGGCCGGAGCCGTCGGCCCCCGGCCCGCCGCCCCACCGCTACTCGGCGGCGCGCCGGTAGAAGGGCCGCACCTGTGCGCGCATCCAGTCGGCGACCGGGTCCTGGGTCACGTCGAGCAGCACCAGGTTGACCGGCCACGGCACCTCGACGCGCCCCAGGGCCCGCCCCAGGGCGTCCATGGGGGCGTTGCGCCCGGCTCCGTCCCAGGTGGAGAACTCGACGCCGACGAAGAGGACGGGGTCGCCGCCCTCGACGCTGGCCAGGCAGCGGCGGGCGCTCAGCACGACGCCGCTCTCCTCGAACTCCCCGGCCGCGGCGGAGAGGAAGTCGACGGGATCCTCCTGCCAGTCCGGCTCGTACAGCCGGACCCGGCCGCCGCTTGCCGGTCCGTCCAGCGCGGTGCGGCCGGTCCGGCAGAGCTCGGCGACGGCGGTCGGCGGCAGCGGCACGCCGACCGCGCCGTCCGGGTTCACGGCGAGGCCGAGCTGCGGGGGCAGGCCCCGGGCGAACTCGCGGGCGGGGGCCACGGTGAACGACATGCGCACGCCGACACAGGCGTGGAACTGCTGTTCGGAGCTGAACACGGGGACGTACGGGGCTCCCTCGATGTCCAGCGTCGGCAGATCGAGGTCGGTGGAGTCCGGCGAGCCGCCGTTGGGCAGGGGCACCCAGAGGTGGCTGCGGCCGAGCACCTCCACCAGCCTGCCGCCCGCCTCGGGGCTGCCGATCGAGGCGCTCAGCACCTCTTCGAGCTCGTTCGCCGGCCATCCGCCCTGCGGAAAGGCCTGACCCTGTGCCGGAATGTCCACTGTCTCCCTCTCTCACCCCATGTCGTGCAGCAAGAGGTTAACGCCGCGCGCCGGAAGGCAGGCCCGTCGCACCCGCGCTGTCCAGCCATCGGACGCCCCTCTTTCAGGCCTCGTTCTGTGCGTCTGCGAACGTGATCCGCTTCAGCAGCCCCGCCGCCTCCCGGTCCAGCAGCACCGCCGAGGCGCACCCGAGCGGCAGCAGGCCCGACTCCGTGTCCCGCAGCAGCCGGCCCACTGCCCTGCGATGCCGGGCGAACGCGTACCCGGAGACTCCGCGCCCGCGCTCGCGCTGGCCCTCCCGCGCCGTCTGCGGGGTGACGTCGAGCAGCACGAGGTGCAGGGTGCGGCCGCGGCGCCGGGAGTCACGGGCCAGCCAGGCGCGCACCCAGGTCTGGGTGCCGCAGTCGTGGACGACGACGGAGGCGCCGGAGCGCAGCATGCGCCACAGCCCCCCGTAGTGGGCGACGCGGACGAGCGGGCGGTAAAGGGCGTACGGGAGTAAGCGGGGCAGCAGGGCCGCCCAGCGATCCCTGGTCTGCTGGGAGTCGACGGCGTGCGCCGAGACGGCCCGTGCGATGAGGGTCGATTTCCCGCTGCCGGGCAGTCCGGAGACCACCACCACGTCACCCGCCGCGAAGTGCAGGCTGCGCGGACTGCGTCCGTCCCGCGCCCGCAGGTCCCGTACGACCGGCGCGTGCGGGCCCACCGTCTCCCTGGCCGGCGCACCCTGCTGCGCGGGCAGTGCGCCGTGCGCGACCCCCGCGGTCGTCGCGTACCGCTGCAACGTCATCGCCATCCCCCTGTCGGCTGACCCACACCTGCCCAAGAAGTGTAAAGAAAAGGTAATGCGGCACAACCGTCCGACCCGCCGGAACCCGTGGGGAACCGGCATCGGGACCGGCCCCCCACTCTCCCGCAATGCGTGCGATGATGACCCCGTCAACTGCATAAAGGCCGCTCGAATCCGCGCGGGAGAGTCCCGGCCCCGTGCCGGGCGCCGAAGGAGCAAGATCCTCCCTTGAATCTCTCAGGCCCCGTACCGCGTGGATGAGGCAGATCTGAAAAGCGAGCCGCGCTGCGGCTCCACCCAAGGTGCAAGCCGAACGAACCCCTGTGGGGTCTCTCGGCGAACCTCTCAGGTTCCGATGACAGATGGGGAGGGATCGTCCTCGTCGTCATGCCCTGGGAGCCTTATCCATGAGCACTGCCCCCCGCCTCACAGCACTCGATGCCCTGCACCGTTCGCTGGGCGCGACCATGACCGACTTCGCGGGCTGGGACATGCCGCTCCGCTACGCCAGTGAGCGCGACGAGCACAACGCCGTCCGTACGAAGGCCGGGCTCTTCGACCTCTCGCACATGGGCGAGATCACCGTCACCGGCCCCGAGGCCGTGGCGCTGCTGAACTTCGCGCTCGTCGGCAACATCGGCACCGTCTCCGTGGGCCGCGCCCGCTACACCATGATCTGCGCCGAGGACGGCGGCATCCTGGACGACCTGATCGTCTACCGCCTGGGCGAGACCGAGTACATGGTGGTCGCCAACGCGGGCAACGCCCAGCTCGTGCTGGACGCGCTGACCGCCCGCGCCGACGGCTTCGACGCCGAGGTGCGCGACGACCACGACGCGTACGCGCTGCTCGCCGTCCAGGGCCCCGAGTCCCCCGCCATCCTGGCCGCCGTGACCGACGCCGACCTGGACGGCCTGAAGTACTACGCCGGCCTGCCCGGCACGGTCGCCGGGGTCCCCGCGCTGATCGCCCGTACCGGCTACACCGGCGAGGACGGCTTCGAGCTGTTCGTCGCCCCCGAGCACGCCGAGCAGCTGTGGAAGGCCCTCACCGAGGCGGGCGCCTCCCATGGCCTGATCCCGTGCGGGCTCTCCTGCCGCGACACGCTGCGCCTGGAGGCGGGCATGCCGCTGTACGGGCACGAGCTGACCACGGCGCTGACGCCGTTCGACGCCGGTCTGGGCCGGGTCGTGAAGTTCGAGAAGGAGGGCGACTTCGTCGGCCGCAAGGCGCTGGAGGCCGCCGCCGAGCGCGCCGAGACCGCCCCGCCCCGCAAGCTTGTCGGCCTGGTGGCCGAGGGCCGCCGGGTGCCGCGCGCCGGGTTCTCGGTCGTCGCGGACGGCCAGGTCATCGGCGAGGTCACCTCGGGCGCGCCCTCGCCCACGCTCGGCAAGCCGATCGCCATGGCGTACGTCGACGCCGCGCACGCCACGCCCGGCACCGAGGGCGTCGGCGTGGACATCCGGGGCAGCCACGAGCCGTACGAGGTCGTGGCGCTGCCGTTCTACAAGCGGCAGAAGTAGAACCGCGAGCGGACCCGGCGCTGCGTACGTGACGCAGTCCTGTCTCACACCGTAAGACCATCGTTCATCAGCACTCCCCCGCGTACAGGAGAATTCAGGTCATGAGCAACCCCCAGCAGCTGCGGTACAGCAAGGAGCACGAGTGGCTGTCGGCCGTCGAGGACGGCGTGGCCACGATCGGCATCACGGAGTACGCGGCCAACGCGCTCGGTGACGTCGTCTACGCCCAGCTCCCCGAGGTCGGTGACACGGTGACCGCGGGCGAGACCTGCGGCGAGCTGGAGTCGACCAAGTCGGTCAGCGACCTGTACTCGCCGGTGACCGGCGAGGTCACGGCCGCGAACCAGGACGTCGTGGACGACCCGTCGCTGGTGAACTCCGCCCCGTTCGAAGGCGGCTGGCTGTTCAAGGTACGCGTCGCGGGAGAGCCGGAGGACCTGCTCTCCGCCGACGAGTACACCGCGTTCTCCGGCAACTGAGACCCCAAGGGACCACCTGATGTCGCTTCTCAACTCCTCCCTCCACGAGCTGGACCCGGACGTCGCCGCCGCTGTCGACGCCGAGCTCCACCGTCAGCAGTCCACCCTCGAGATGATCGCCTCGGAGAACTTCGCTCCCGTCGCCGTCATGGAGGCCCAGGGCTCCGTCCTGACCAACAAGTACGCCGAGGGCTACCCCGGCCGCCGCTACTACGGCGGCTGCGAGCACGTCGACGTGGTCGAGCAGATCGCGATCGACCGCGTCAAGGCGCTCTTCGGCGCCGAGGCCGCGAACGTGCAGCCGCACTCCGGTGCGCAGGCCAACGCCGCCGCGATGTTCGCGCTGCTGAAGCCGGGCGACACGATCATGGGCCTGAACCTGGCGCACGGCGGTCACCTGACCCACGGCATGAAGATCAACTTCTCCGGAAAGCTCTACAACGTGGTCCCGTACCACGTCGACGAGACCGGCACCGTGGACATGGCCGAGGTCGAGCGCCTCGCCAAGGAGTCCAAGCCGAAGCTGATCGTGGCCGGCTGGTCCGCCTACCCCCGCCAGCTGGACTTCGCCGCCTTCCGCCGCATCGCGGACGAGGTCGGCGCGTACCTGATGGTCGACATGGCGCACTTCGCCGGTCTGGTCGCCGCGGGCCTGCACCCCAACCCGGTGCCGCACGCCCACGTCGTCACGACCACCACGCACAAGACCCTCGGCGGTCCGCGCGGCGGTGTGATCCTCTCCACCCAGGAGCTCGCCAAGAAGATCAACTCGGCGGTCTTCCCGGGTCAGCAGGGTGGTCCGCTGGAGCACGTGATCGCGGCCAAGGCGGTCTCGTTCAAGGTCGCCGCGACCGAGGAGTTCAAGGAGCGCCAGCAGCGCACCCTGGACGGCGCCCGCATCCTCGCCGAGCGTCTGGTGCAGCCGGACGTCACCGAGGTCGGCGTCTCCGTCCTGTCCGGCGGTACGGACGTGCACCTGGTCCTCGTCGACCTACGCAACTCCGAGCTGGACGGCCAGCAGGCCGAGGACCGGCTGCACGAGCTGGGCATCACGGTCAACCGGAACGCCATCCCCAACGACCCGCGGCCGCCCATGGTCACCTCGGGTCTGCGGATCGGCACGCCGGCGCTCGCCACCCGCGGTTTCCAGGCGGCGGACTTCACCGAGGTCGCCGAGATCATCGCGTCGGCGCTGAAGCCGTCGTACGACGCGGACGACCTGAAGGCCCGCGTCGTCGCGCTCGCCGAGAAGTTCCCGCTGTACCCCGGTGTGAAGTAGCCGAACCGGCGCAATTTGCACTTTGGGCAGGGGCACCACGCACACTGAACAGTGAGCGCGGTGCCCCATCCCTTGTCCCCGCTCTTCGGGCCCACCCTGCCCGTACCGCACCACCCGGCAGACAACGGCGTCTACCAACCCCTTAGGAGTCACCCCGTGGCCATCTCGGTCTTCGACCTGTTCTCGATCGGCATCGGCCCGTCCAGCTCCCATACGGTCGGCCCCATGCGCGCGGCCCGTATGTTCGCGCGCCGGCTGAAGAACGAGGGCCTGCTGGCCCACACCGCCTCGATACGCGCCGAACTCTTCGGCTCGCTCGGCGCCACCGGCCACGGCCACGGCACCCCCAAGGCCGTCCTGCTCGGCCTGGAGGGCGAGTCCCCCCGTACCGTCGACGTCGAGACGGCGGACGACCGGGTGGACGCCATCCGCTCCACCGGCCGGATCAACATCCTCGGCATGCACGAGATCGCCTTCGACGCCGACAAGCAGCTGGTCCTGCACCGCCGCAAGAGGCTGCCGTACCACGCCAACGGCATGACCGTCTTCGCGTACGACCACGAGGGCGCCCCGCTCCTGGAGAAGACGTACTACTCGGTCGGCGGCGGCTTCGTCGTCGACGAGGACGCGGTGGGCGAGGACCGGATCGTCCTCGACGACACCGTCCTGAAGCACCCCTTCCGCACCGGCGACGAGCTGCTGCGCCTCGCCCGGGACTCCGGCCTGTCGATCTCCTCCCTGATGCTGGAGAACGAGCGCGCCTGGCGCACCGAGGACGAGATCCGCTCCGGCCTGCTGGACATCTGGCGCGCCATGCAGGCGTGCGTCTCCCGCGGCATGGCCCGCGAGGGCATCCTCCCCGGCGGCCTCAAGGTCCGCCGCCGCGCGGCGAACACCGCCCGCCAGCTGCGCGCCGAGGGCGACCCGCAGACCCACGCGATGGAGTGGATCACCCTCTACGCGATGGCGGTCAACGAGGAGAACGCCGCGGGCGGCCGCGTCGTCACCGCCCCGACGAACGGCGCGGCCGGCATCATCCCGGCGGTGCTGCACTACTACATGAACTTCGCGGCCGGCGGCGCCACCGAGGCGGAGAAGGACGACAGCATCGTCCGCTTCCTCCTGGCGGCCGGCGCCATCGGCATGCTCTTCAAGGAGAACGCCTCCATCTCCGGCGCCGAGGTCGGCTGCCAGGGCGAGGTCGGCTCCGCCTGCTCCATGGCCGCGGGCGCGCTCGCCGAGGTCCTGGGCGGCACCCCGGAACAGGTCGAGAACGCCGCCGAGATCGGCATGGAGCACAACTTGGGCCTGACCTGCGACCCGGTCGGCGGCCTCGTCCAGATCCCGTGCATCGAGCGCAACGGCATGGCGGCGGTGAAGGCCGTCACCGCGGCGAAGATGGCGCTGCGCGGCGACGGCAGCCACAAGGTCTCCCTCGACAAGGTCATCAAGACCATGAAGGAGACGGGCGCCGACATGAGCGTCAAGTACAAGGAGACCGCGCGCGGCGGGCTCGCGGTGAACATCATCGAGTGCTAGCAGGCGCTGAGCGGCGCCGGGGCAGCGGCCGTTCAGCGGGCCGCGGTCAGAACCAGTGCAGGCAGTGCGGGGCACGCTCGGTGGCGAAGAGCGCGTCCGCGAGGGCGGCGGCACCCGGGTGATGAGCCCGGATGTGTCCGGCGCGCACGAGCGTGCTCGGGGTGGTGCCGCCCAGGTAGACCGAGCCCAGGTCGCGCACATCCAGGGACAGGTCGGGCTGCCGGTCCGTGGGGAGGCAGTCGGCCTTGCCGTCGCGGATCGTCAGCAGGTAGCGGCCGTGCTCGCCCAGGAAGGGATCGTCGACGTCCAGGACGAGTTCACCGTCCGTAGACCAGCCACGTGCGGTCAGCGCACGCGGGATGTCGAGAAGACGCACCCAGAGCCAGTCGGCGTGGCCGCCGACCTCGCCGGCCCGGAGGTCGGCGAGCTGCCAGCGCAGCGGGTGATCGTGCGGGACATGCCGGAACACGACCTGGGAGACCAGGTCATGTCCGAGTACGAACCGGGCCAGGGCAGTGAAGACCGCGTCGTCGACGGCGATGGTCTCGTCCACCGTCAAGGTGCTCTGCTCGCCGATGGAGTAGCTGGCGTACCCGTCCGCAGCGCCGTCGGCGTCCCGGTGGACGGCGACATAGCGCGGCGCCGGCGAGATCGGGGCGTGCCCCGCGCCCAGGGCCCACCAGCGGTGCGGGCGGGAGAGTGCGCCGGGCTGGGCGCGGCGGTACCGGTCGTAGACCGCCTCCAGGATCTCGCCGCAGTCGGCACGCCGCAGTACCTCGACCGAGCCGCTGTCGGAGCCGGTAGCCGCGTGCGCCCGGGGAACGGCGAGGGCCGCCTTGTGGCGCGGCACCGTCAGCCGGGCCGTGGAGGTCGCCGGGCCGTATCCGAACCTGCCGTAGATCGGGGCCTCCGAGGCCAGCAGTACGGAGAGGAACTCGCCCCGGGCCCGCACCTCGGTGAGCTGCTGCCGCATCATCGCGCTGAGCACGCCACGCCGCCGGTGCGAGGGCAGGACGCCGACGGCGGTCACTCCGGCAACCGGGACGGGTATCCGGCCGGGCAGGGTGAGCTCGAAGGAGTATGCGGCGGCGGTGCCCACGGGCCTGCCGTCCGGTGCCACGGCGAGCAGCCCGCGGTCCATCTCCAGCGCCGACCACCAGCGCCCGCCGTCCGCGATCGGGGTTTCGGGGAAGTGCCCGAATGCCGCGTGGACCGTGTCGACGAAGACCTCCAGGTCCTCATCGGTCGTGGAACGGATCTCCATTGCTGCCGTTTCCTCCTCGGAGTGCCGGCACCCCGGGTCGTGGTGTCGGGTGACAGGGCAGATTAGCCCTCTGAACAGGGCGAACGCTGAGCGGCCTGAGCGGTGGGGGGCGCGTCTCGCCCATGCGGGTGGCCGATGGTCACGGCCCCGCGGAAGCCCTCCGGCGACATCGTCGACATCGTGTCGAGCGACGGGTCCGGCACCGGCAGGAGGTGGGCGTCGACCCAGGTGTCTCCCGTCGCCACGTTGGCCCAGGGGTCGTCGATCACGACGGCGCCGGGGACGACGCCGTGGCAGAGCACCCAGTGCGGCACGTCGAACCCCTGCATCCCGGCGAGCGAGAGCAGGAGCAGTACGTGCTCCTGCCGGCCGATCGCGTCCCGGACCTCGGCCAGGGAGAGGTGGCGTGGGTCGATCGGGACGCCCATGCGTTCAGCGTCCGTACGGGACGCGCGCTGGAGCAGGGCACGCCACTCCTGGTCGCTCGAAGAGTAGTGGTCGAGCAGGACGGGCCGGTCCGTGTCGAGGTGAACCGTGACCTGGGACGACGTCCCGGCTCGGCGCAGGGCGACACCCAGGCCGACGGGCTCGCACGCCATGAAGTTGTTCGCGTCGCGCCACAGCGTCAGCTCCGCCCGGCGGTCTAGGGCCTCCCGCGGCAGCGCCCCGGCGTGCACCTGCGCGACCAGGGCGGTGACGGCGCCGCAGGTGAAGTGTGTGGTCTGCCCGTAGTACGGGGGCGCGGTCACCACGCCCCCGCGCAACCAGCGCACGTAACCGGCAGCCGGTCCGGCCGCACCCTCCGACTGCGTGAGCGGGGGGCTCAGGGCAGAGAAGCCCGCGGTGGCGGCGTCCTCGGGGCTTGCCGTCCATCCTTCCCATTTCAGCTGGGCGAGCTCCCGACGGCGTGCGTGGGCGACGACGGCCCCGACGGCCGCCGGCACGTCGCCGACGGCGTCGACGATCTTCAGATAGGCCGTGCCCGGGCGGGCGGTCACGAGCGCGGCGGCCGTCCAGTCCTCCCCGTCGTCACCGGGAACGGCCACGATGTGCGGGGCGTGGGCGGAGCGGTCGGCCGAGCGCCAGCGCTCCGACACGTCGTGGTGTCCGAGCCGCGCCAGTCGGACCGCTGCGGTGTCGGGGTCGTACGGCACGACGATGCTCTTCACGGGCTGCACGGGCGTTTCCTGCGGGGACGGCATTCGAGTGCTCCTGAAGGTGCGCGGTGGTGGTGGCCTGTCGGCGGGCTCGTCCGGGGTCATGCGCGGTCCGGGGTCATGCGCGGGACTGCCGGAGCACCCAGACGAAGTACGGTGCGCCGACCAGCGCGATCATGAGGCCCGCCGGCACCTGGGCAGGGGCGACGAGCGTGCGGCCGAGAGCGTCCGCCACGCACACCAGCAGTCCGCCGAGCACCATCGCGACCGGGATCGCGCGGCCCTGCCGGGCGCCCACCAGTGAACGGGCGAGGTGCGGGGCGACGAGTCCCACGAAGCCGACGACGCCGACGGCGATCACGCTGAGCGCCGCGAGCACCGCGGCGATCGCCAGTGCGGACAGGCGGGTGCGCTCCACCCTGACGCCGACGATGCGCGGGGTGTCCTCGTCGACGGCGAGCAGGTCGAGCCGGCCGCGCATGGACAGCAGTACGGGAAGGGCGAGCGCAAGGGCCACCGCGACCGGTACGACGTCGGAGAACGTACGTCCGTAGGTCGTGCCGGAGAGCCAGGTGAAGATCCGGGGCGTGTTGTACGGGTCGGCGCGCAGCAGCAGGAACGTGGTCACGGAGCTGAGGCCGTACCCCATGCCGATGCCGATCAGTACGAACCGGTCGGGCAGGAAGCCACCCCGCCAGGCCAGCAGGGCGATCACCGCGAACGTGGCGAGTGCGGCCGCGACGGCGACGGCGATGAGCACCGGCTGTCCGCCGCCCAGCCCCGACGTGGCGACGCTCGCCGCACCCAGCCCGGCGCCCGCCGAGATGCCGAGCACCCCGGGCTCCGCGAGCGGATTGCGTACGGTGCTCTGCACGACGCATCCGGCCAGTCCGAGCGCCGCACCGGCGAGCACCGCGGCAGTCACGCGCGGCACCCGGTCGTCGAGCGCCTGGCCGATCAGGTCCGGGGCGGCGCCTTGGACCCAGAGGACGACGTCCCCCGTCTGCAGCCAGAGGCTCCCCGCCAGGACCGCCACGAGAACCGCCACGGCCAGCAGCGCCACCGAGCCGGACACGACGAGGAGGTACGCGCGGCGGGAGCGCGCGGCGACCCGTGCGCGCGGGGGTTGCCGGAGCCCGCCCGTGTCCCGCAGTCGCAGCGCGAGGACGACGATGACGACGGAGCCGAGCAGCGCGGTCGGCACACCGGTGGGGATGGAGGCAGCCCCGTCCGCCCCCTGCACCGCACGCAGAACCGCGTCCGCGAGCAGGATGAGCAGCGCGCCGAGCAGGCCGGCCACGGGGATCAGGAGCAGGTGGCGGCGCAGCGCGCGGACCCGCCCCGCGATCAGCCGGGCCAGGACGGGGGCGCCGAGACCGACGAAGGCCATCGGGCCCGCGAGGGTCACCGAGGTGCTGGTCAGGAGTACCGCGCAGACCACGGCGATGATGCGGGTGCTCCGGATCGGCACGCCGAGGGTGGATGCGGCGTCGTCGCCCAGGTTCATCACGTCCAGCCGCCGGGACAGTGCCAGGGCGACGCACAGCACCACGACGACGACGGGGACGGCGCGCACCGACGCGTCGATGTTCACCTGGGCCAGTGAACCGCTCCCCCAGGCGTAGAGGCCGGTCGTGTTCTGGTTGAACAGGATGAGGAGCATCCCGGTCGCGGAGTCCAGGGCCATCGCCATCGCCGATCCGGCGAGGATGAGGCGGGTGCCCGCGGTGCCCGCGGCCCGGCCCGCGAGAAGCAGCACGAGTGCCGCCGCGACCAGGCCGCCGGCGAAGGCGATGACGCCCGACGCCCACAGCGGGACGGCGAGGCCGAAGGCGGCGACGATCGTGACGGCGAAGTAGGACCCGGCCGAGACCCCGAGGGTGTCCGGCGAGGCGAGCGTGTTGTGCGTGACGGACTGGAGCAGCGTGCCGGCGCAGCCGAGGGCGAAGCCCACCGCCACGCCCGCGAACAGGCGCGGCAGGCGTGAGCCGGTGAGGATCTCGCCGACCGGCGCTCCGCCGGCGTTGTCGCGTTCCCCGGCGAGATGGCGCACCAGGTCGCCGACGCCGACGCCCGACGTCCCCTGGGTCAGGTGCCACAGGCCCACCAGGACGGTCGCGACGAGGAGGACGGCCAGGACGGCCGCCCCGGCGGGGCCGCCGCCGCGTTCCGCACGCGGCAGCGCCCCCGCTTCAGGTGACGCTGCTTCAGGTGACGCTGCTTCCGGTGACGCGGTGCGTACGGTGCTCACTTCTTGTCGAGTACGTCGACGTAGGCGTCGATCGCCTGCTCGTTGGAGCGCGGACCGCCGGCGCCCCACACCCGCGCCGGGAACGCGTGGGCGCGGCCTTCCTTGACGGCCGGGAGGGTCTTCCAGATCGGGTTCTTCTGCAGCGCCTCGACGTATCCGCCGGCGCCTTCGTCGTTGGCGTAGAAGATGTTGGCGTCGCCCACCGCGACGAGTCCCTCGACGTCCGTCTGCGCGAGGCCGTAGTCGGGGTCGACACCCCCGTCACCGTGCTTCTTGTTGACGCTGTTGGTCCACGCGGGCGTCATGCCGAGTTCCTTGCCGAGCTCGGTGAACAGGGCGCCGTCGCTGTAGGGGCGCACGGTGAGGTTGCCGGCCTCGAGCCATCCGTCGAAGAACACGAAGTCCTTCGTCGGCAGGTCGGCGTCGGCGACCTTCTGCTTCGCCGTCGCGAGGTGCTGGTCGAACTCCCCCAGGACCTGGTCGGCCCGCTCGGTGCGTCCCGTCGCCTCGCCGATCATGCTGAACACCTCCCGCATGTTCCCGATCGGGTCCTTCGGGTTCGCCCCCCGCGTGGCCATCACGGGGACGCCTCTCTTCTCCAGCTTCTTGATCGTCTCGTCCTTGGCGTCGAACGCCTCCACGACGATGAGATCGGGCTTGGCCGCGTAGAGGGTGTCGAGGTCGGGCTCCTCACGGGTGCCGATGTCCGTCACCCCACTGGGCAGCTTCTCCGCGCTGACCCAGGTGCTGTAGCCCTTCGCGTCGGAGACGGCGGTGGGGGTGACGCACAGGGTCAGCGCGTCTTCGACCTGCTGCCATTCCAGGACCGCTATCCGCTTGGCGGGCTTGTCGAGTTTCACCTGACGGCCGACGCCGTCCTTGAAGGAGACCGGCTTCGTCGAGGTGGTCGTGGTGTCGTCCGTACAGCTCTTCGACGCGGGAGAGGCGGCGGCGCTGCTGCTGGACGTGACTTTGTCGACATCGGTCGTACCGCAGGACGTCACGGCGAGGAGGGCGAGCCCGGTGGAGGCCGAAGCCGCCAGGCAACGTGCACGGTTCATGAAGGGTTCTCTTTCTGAGACGGTTCGTCGGAGCGGCGAACGGCCTGCTCCGGAAGGTGTGCCGGCCTCGTCAGGCGAGGTGGCGTCCGAGTGGGTCGATACGCAGCCGGCCCGTGCGGGGATCGACGCCGACTTCGACGCGGATGTCGTAGACCTCGCCGATGTTCTCGGCGGTGAGGACGTCGGCCGGCGCGCCGGCCGCGTGCACACGGCCGGCGCGCATGAGCACCAGGGTGTCCGCGACACGGGATGCCTGGTCGAGGTCGTGCAACACGATCCCGACCGCGATGCCGTGCTCCTCGACGAGATCCCGCACCAGGTCGAGGGTCTCGAACTGATACCGCAGGTCCAGGTGGTTGGTCGGCTCGTCCAGCAGCACGACGCCGGTGTCCTGGGCCAGGCACGCAGCGAGCCAGACCCGCTGCATCTCCCCGCCGGAGAGTTCCCCGACCTGCCGGCCCGCCATGTCCCGTACTCCGGTGACACCCATGGCGTGGTCGATGGCGCCGCGGTCCTCGGCGGTCGGCCCGGCGAAGCCGCGCCGGTAGGGGTGGCGTCCGAACGCCACGACCTCCGCGACCGTCAGCCCCTGGGGCGCGGGCCTCGACTGCGAGAACAGGGTGACCTCGCGGGCGAACTCGCGGGAGGTGAGCAGGGCCGCGTCACGCGCGGCCTGTCCTTCGGGGGCGCCGAGCGTCACCCGGCCGCCGTTCACCTGATGCAGCCGGGAGAGCGCGCGCAGCAGCGTGGACTTCCCGCTGCCGTTCGGCCCCACCAGGGCGGTCGCCCGGCCGGGTTCCAGGGCGACCGAGACACCGTGGACGACCGGCTTGCCGCTGTAGTGCAGCACCAGGTCGTGCCCGTTGAGCGCGGCCACCGGGGTGGCGGGGCCCGCCGGGGGCCTTCCGGCACGCCGGAAGAGGCTTGTGAACATGAAGGGATCCGGATGATCGCAGGGGCGCGGACTGCGGCACCCCCGTCCGGCCTTCACCGGACAGGCCGCACACTCTTCCGGGCACGGACAGCACCGTGCCCGGCGAGCCACAACTAAGGGTTACCTAACTCGAAGAAGAGTACGTCCCGTTTGCCACGCCGACAATCAGGCGTTCCAGCCACCCGATACGGAATTCCGGACATCCCGGTCCGCCGCGTTCGCCCCGTCTGCCGCGTCGGCCCCGTCGAAGAACGCGCCCGGCGTGGTTCCCATGACGCGCCGGAAGGCGGCGATGAAGGAGCTGGGCTGCGCGTAGCCGAGGCTCTCGGAGACCGACATCACATCGAAGCCCTCGGAGAGGAGCACCAGCGCCCGGTGCACACGCAGCATCTGCCGCCACTGCGCGAAGGAGAGACCTGTCGCCCGGCGGAACGCGCGGGTGATCGTGCGGTCGCTGCTCCCCAGCTGCCGCGCCCATTCCTCCAGTGAACGGCCGTCGGCGGGATCGCCCAGCAGTGCCTCGGCGATCGCGTCGATCCGGGGGTCGCCGGGAAGCTGCAACGCGAGCTGGTGCTCCGCGGGCCGGATCACGTCGAACACGACGGATTCGGCCCGCCGCCGGGCCGCCGCGTCGAGATCCGTACGGGACAGATGAGTCAGCAGCGACTCCAGCAACGGCGTCATCGCGATCGCCTTCGGCTCTCCGAACGCGATCGGCGTGCAGTCGGGGGCGAAGAAGGCGTCGTGGAACTGCGCACCCGCCGTCGCCCGGCCCGCGTGCACCACTCCGGCAGGCATCCACAGCCCCTGCCCCTCGAACACGGTGAAGACGCGGTCACCCACCCGGGACGTCAGCGTCCCCCCGCGCACCCAGACGAGCTCATGCAGAGGATGCGCGTGCGACGCCCATTCCGTGGGAGCGGGGACGATCCGGAACTCGGCGACGATGGCACCGGAGGCTACCGTCCGCTCCGGGGGCGCCACGTCCCGGCGCACCACGGTGCCCGCCTCGCGCCGCCACATCCCGGGGTTCGCCTCACCGCGGGACGATCGGACCATTCGGACCATGCGGACGAGTTTAGCCTGGTCGGCGCCGGTCGCCGGCAGCGATGGACGAGCTCGCCGAAGGGCCGGCCGGGGCCGGACGCGCTGCGAACCGTCGTGCGCGGACAGCCCGGAACAGCACGTCCCTCGTGTACCGGGAAGCGTCCGGCGGCGAGGGCGGCTCTCCGCGCCGGGCCGCCCGCGGCATCCCGGCCGGCCTCGAAGCGCCGGTGCTCCGTTTGCCGAAGCGGCAAACGGACTCGCACGGGATGCGTGGGCGTCCCATGATCGTGGGCGGCGCCGGGCGCACGACCACGGACGGGCGCCGGCCCACAGCCGAGGAGGAACCATGCCCCATCCGACCGACCGCTCCCCCGACCGCTCCCCCGACCTCACCCACCACCTGGTGCCCTCACCGGCCGGCCGGATCCACCTGGTGGAACAGGGCACGGGGCCCCTGGTGCTGCTGGTGCACGGATTCCCCGAGTCCTGGTACTCCTGGCGCCACCAGCTGCCGGCGCTGGCCGCCGCCGGATACCGGGCCGTCGCCGTGGACGTGCGCGGTTACGGCCGCTCCTCCCGGCCCGGGGACGTCGCCGCGTACCGGATGCTCGAACTGGTCGAGGACAACGTCGCCGTGGTGCACGCGCTCGGCGAGCGGAGCGCGGTGGTGGTCGGCCACGACTGGGGGGCGACGATCGCGGCGAACTCCGCCCTCGTCAGGCCGGACGTCTTCCGGGCGGTCGGGCTGCTCAGCGTGCCGTACAGCCCGCGCGGCGGTCCGCGGCCCAGCGAGGTCTTCGCGGGGATGGGCGGGGACGAGGAGTTCTACGTCTCGCGCTTCCAGGAGCCCGGGCGGGCCGAGGCCGAGATCGAGCCGGACGTCCGTGGCTGGCTCGCCGGCTTCTACGCCGCGCTCTCGGCCGACACCATGCCCGCACCCGACGCCCCGGACCCGCACTTCGCCCACCGCGGCGGGACCTTGCGCGAGCGGTTCCCCACAGGCCGTCCCGGCTGGCTCGGGGACGAGGAACTCGATTTCTACGCGGGCGAGTTCGAGCGTACGGGCCTGAGCGGCGCGCTCAACCGCTACCGGAACATGGACCGGGACTGGGAGGATCTCGCCGACTTCGACGGCGCGCCCGTCACCCAGCCCTCGCTCTTCCTCGGCGGCTCCCTGGACGCCTCCACCACTTGGCTGGCCGACGCCCTCGCCGCGTATCCGACGACGCTGCCGGGCCTGGCCGCTTCCCACATCCTGGACGGCTGCGGTCACTGGATCCAGCAGGAGCGGCCCGACGAGGTCAACCGGATCCTGACCCACTGGCTCGGCTCGCTTCCGGGCTGAACCCGCCCCGCCCGGAGGCTAATCGGCCAGATCCACGACTGCGACCCCCGCCCCGGTCAACCCAGGAGTGCACCAACTGCTCATAACTGAGCAGCTGTTCATGGTGAACACACATTTTCGGTCACCAGCGGGTTCCCTCCTCTGCATACTGGGAGTTCACTGGTCGTGACGAGTGGTGACGCGATCGCCGTGCACGTCAGGCGGTCCGCTGCCCTGGGCCTGCGGAAGAAAGAGGACAGCGATGACAGCCGCCCCTCCCGTGACGCTTCCCCGGCGGGATCCGGCCGTCCGGCCCGGCCATGGCGCGCCAGGAGCGCCATGGGTTGCCCGCTGCGACCGTCCGCCCCGCCGGCCCTGATCCACTCCTGCGGCGATCGCCGCCGCCGGATCAGGGCCGTACCGCCCCTTCGCTACACCGGTGCGGGCAACTGTCCTGCGATGACACGGATTTGTCGAAGCGCCGATCGACAACCTCGCGTTCACCGTCTGCCGCTCCGGCCTGTGCGTGCGCGGCCTTTTCGCGCATCCCCCTTCCCTGTTCGTACCGTTCAGACGAGGTGCACCATGAGCAAGTTGGCGCTTCCAGAATTCCACATGCCGTTCGAGAGCGCGGGATGTCATCCGGGAGTCGAGCAGACCAGACAAGCCGCCTGGGAATGGGCGGCGGCCAGTGATCTCGTCCTGTCACCGGTGGCCCACAAGAAGATGATCCGGACCCGCCCCGAACTCTGGATATCCCTGATATTCCCGGAGGCTTCGCAGAAACATCTCGACCTCTTCTGCCAGTGGCTGTTCTGGGCCTTCCTCGTCGACGACGAGTTCGACGACGGCCCGGCCGGCCGCGACCCGCAGTTGTGCGAGAGCGCGATCGCCCGCCTCGTCGACGTACTCGACGGGGCGCGGGCGCCGGTCGGCCCCATGGAGAACGCCCTGGACGAACTACTGGTCCGCACCTGTACGGACAGGTCGCCGCGCTGGGTCCGGCAGTTCCGCCGCGACACGGCCGCCTGGCTGTGGACGTACTACGCGGAGGCCGTCGACCGGGCCGCCGGGCACGTTCCGAGCACGGCCGACTTCGTGAAGCACCGCCGTGATTCGGTGGCCATGCAGCCGTTTCTCGATCTGCACGAAATCACGGCAGGAATCGACCTGCCGGAATCCGCCCGGAGCCTTCCCGCCTATATAGCCCTGCGCAATGCGGTGGCCGACCACTCAGGGCTCTGCAACGACATCTGCTCCTTCGAGAAGGAGGCCGTGCTCGGATACGAACACAACACCGTCCGGCTCATCCAGCGGGACCGCGGCGGCACACTCCAGGAAGCCG